>NZ_JBLWNV010000001.1:118569-556405 GCF_048452805.1 Pantoea sp. K16
CATCACCACCATCACCACCATCACCACCATCACCACCATCACCACCATCACCACCGGATGAGTTGTTCCCGCTTCCTCCGTTGCCACCATCCCCTCCATCGGCTCCGTTAGTGCCGCCATTTCCGCCATCTCCGCCATTTGAGTTGGAGCCTGTACCAGCATTACCGCCGTTACCGCCATCCCCTCCGTTTTCGCCCGGACCACCGTCCCCGCCGTTTCCACCATCAGAAATCAGTGATAAGGAATCAGGAAAAGGAATCGGGGAGGCCGGAGAGGCATAACCGTAGTGTGTAAAAATCACCAGTATCAGAGTGGAGCACCTTAGTAGGGTACGGTATCGTTTACAGATGTTCTGACTGGTCATTGTTACCTCCATCACCGCCAGAACCTCCGGGCGCATTATCAGTTGAACCACCATCACCCCCGTTGCCACCATTGGCGCTACCCTGTCCATTTTTATGATGTTTGTGGTGTTTATGGTAGGGTTCAGTCGCGGCGCCTGCCCCATTTCCCCCATTTCCGCCGTTACCACCTGTAGCAGAACCGTTACCGCCGTTACCTCCGTTCAGACAGCCTGTACCGGGCACGCCGTCTTTACCACTTTCTCCATCAGGCGAACTGCCGTTCCCATCTTGTCCGTTCAGGCTCTCACAGGCAGACAGCTGAATAGTGTCCTGCGGGAGTGTCTGACTGAATACCGGCAGGGAAAGGAGCAGCCCTGCAGATAGTGGAAAAAAAATCAGCGTGTTGTGTAGCTTTGACATAGAAGTTTCATCCTTTAATTAATGGCCGCCTTCATGAGGCGACCATTTTTAGTTAGATTCTGCAGCCTGATTACGCACCGCCGCCATCACCACCACCACCATCGCCACCGCTATCACCACCATCACCGCCGCCGTCACCGTCTCCGGAACCATTACCGTTAGCGGAGCCGTTGCCAGTGCCGTTATCATTACCGCTGCCATTCCCGTTACCGCTGGCGCTGTTATTTCCTCCATCGCCGCCAGGGCCACCAGGAGAATTAGAACCAGAACCCCCGCTGCCGCCGTCACCTCCATTAGCATCGCCGACAAGTAAGAAGGTCTGTGGGGAGTGATTCGTAAACGGTTGGTTATGTAACGGTGCAGCGACTGCAAGTCGCGCTGCAGAGAGAACAAAAACAGCCAAAGCAAGCGTTAATTTTTTATGTCTCATAATCCATCCTTAAAGATAATAAATACATGAGATAATCGCTGGCCCACCCCATAGCTAATGAGCTATTTCATTAAAAGTAAATTATCTAAAAAATAAAAACTATGGAGTGTAATGAAACGTTTTTCGTTGTTTTAGAATGTTTTCGTTTAATTTTAAAAAAAATTTTCGGGGATGCTATTTTTTAACTAACTAGTTAATAGCTAATGACATTAAAGGCTAATAATTACCCTACTAACAATTTACTCTTTTCATGAAATAATACATATTGCATTTTTATTAAGGCACTTTTTTCATAAGCAGGGAATGACAATCCTGAACTCAAAAAAAAGCAAAAGCATATATCATTTTCTATAATTCATCTGACTTTTAAGAGGTATGGTAAGGGGACACTGTTTAACCACTCAGAATTAATTTTCCTGAACCTCAGAAATCCGTAATTTCAGGAAGCACTACCCTAACTGCTGCAGGCGGGACCTCGCGGGGCTGAATAAAGGTGAAACCCGTAACGCGCAGATGCATGCGATATTTATGCACCGGCTGGAAGAAATCAGGGCCCGAAATCCGGCAAATCAGAGCTGCATGTTGCGCAGTAAAGTAACTGCCCCGCTTCCCATTGATAAAGACCGCCTGTTTCGATGGTGTGCTGACATGCGGCGGAGCGGGCTAAAGCCGCCCCTGTAAACGCCTGTCGTCAGACATATCCCATCATTTTCAGCAGCGACTGCACCTGATTCATCGCTTCGCTGCGATGGGTGACGCCCAGCTTCTGATAGAGATTGCGGATATGGGTTTTGATGGTGGTGGAGGCCACCGCCAGCTCACCGGCGATTTGATCGTTGCTGTAGCCAGAATAGATTAATCCCAGCACCTGCCATTCACGCTGCGTCAGCGGACTGGTTCGGATCAGCTCCGGCACGTCAGGATGGTTAAGCAACCGGCTGACAAAGCCTTCATCGAAATGGGCGAATTTGTGACGGTGATATTTGTTGATCTCCAGCAGGATGCGCCGGGCACGGTGGCTGTCCAGTTCATTCAGGGTATTCAGCTGAATCAATTGCCGCAACTGCTGCGCCATCATCTCGCCTTCAATCACAAAATGGCTGATAAAACCGGTGCTGCGCGCCAGTTTCAGCGCCTCAATCAGGACACGCTGCGCCTCCGCTTTGCGGTCGGTCTGCCAGTAGATCTGATTCAGCAGCAACAGATTGCGGTTTAAATCGCTCATCAGGCGCAGGGCACGGGCATTCTCATTCAGCTCCTCCAGCACCACTTCCGCCTGGCTCACATCACCCAGCAGGATCTGCGCGCGGGCGATGTTCCGCCATTGTCCCTGCAGAAAATGGTTATTGGCAAAGGCAGGTTTAGGCGTCTGCCGCATCCAGTCACGGGCGTTCTGGCTGTCGCCGGTCAACTGCCAGTAAATGACCCGGACTTTGTCGGCATTGGCTATCCAGTCGCTGTGCCAGTTGCCATTGTTCAGCAGGTTTTCCAGCCGGTTCAGATAGCTGCGGGCGTTATCCAGATTGCCGCGTGCCAGTGAGCACTGCACCAGCAATCCCAGACACTGAATCTGCTGCTGCGGCTGGAAACCGTTCAATACTTTGATGCCTTCCCGGGCCGCCTGCTCCGCCTCTTCCAGCCGTCCCCAGGCCCACAGCAACTGAGCGCGAATGCGCAGCAGAAACTCATGCAGCGGGAACTGCGCCAGATGCTGTTCATCGACCAGCACAAAGGCGCGGCTCTGGATCTCATAGGCTGCCTGCAAAAAGCCCTGAGCAAACAGAATCTCGCTCTGCTGAATCAGGCTCCAGAGGGCGTAGTGCCACACTTCATCGCGCCGCGCCATCTGTTCGGTCTGCCGCATCAGTTTGAGTGAATCATCCAGCTCGCCTTTGCAGTGCATCACTTCACCATGCACTGAGGTTGCCACAATGCGGCTGTAGTGACGGCTGGCTGGCAGAGTGTCGAGCGCCACTTTCGCCAGCCGCTCCGCTTCGTCGGTATTGCCATCGTTAATCGCCACCTGGGCGCGCAACGCATTAAATTCACCACGCAGTGCTGCATCGATCTCGCAGCGGCTGGCCTGTTCAAAACGCGCCAGCAGACTGTCGACTTCGGAGAAGCGATGCTGACTCTGCATCAGCCACGCCTGCAGCAGCACCAGCATTGGATTTTCCAGCATCATCTCCCACGGCAGTGCTTTCAGAGAGTTCTCCAGCAGCGGCAACTCGCTCTGATTAAACAGCGTCCAGGCGTGCTTCAGCAGCACGTCCCGCAGCATAGTGGCGTCGCCAGAGGCGAGCGCATGATGAATCGCCTCGCCGGGAAAGCCCTGCGCCATCCAGCTCTCTGCCGCAGCCCGATGCAGCGCGGGCAGCTCCGCCGCCAGTTCCCACTGGCAGCGCTGACGCAGGAAGTTACCAAACAGCGGATGGTAGCTGAACCAGCAGCCGGAATCGTCCATGCGCTGCAGAAACAGACCCTGACGCTCAATCTCTTCCAGCCGCATCTGGCCGTTCTCTTCGCGGGTGACACAGGCGATCAGTTCATCGTTCATTGAACGCAGCAGCGCGGTTTTCAGTAAGAAATGACGGGTAGGCAGATCGACGTTATCCAGGACTTCTTCAACAAGATAATCGGAGAGGTGGCTGGCATTAATGCCAGAGAGACGCCGGGCGGAATGCTGAGCCGAACTGGCCCCCTGTCGCGCCGACAGTACGATCAGTTGCAGCGCCGTAGCCCAGCCCGCTACATCATCACAGAGTCGGCTGCTCTCTTCGCTTTCCAGCGGGGCCGCCAGTCTGCAGTCAAAAAACTGTCGCGCCTCCTGGTGGGTAAAAGCCAGCTGCTGGCTGCCCAGCTCAATCAGTTGCTCACGCACCCGCAGGTTGGCGATACCGAGTTGCGGCAGGTTACGTGACATCAAAATCAGCGTCAGATTTTCAGGCTGATGGCGCAGGAAAAAGCGCATCGCGTCGTGGATCACCGGATTGGTGATCAGATGGTAGTCATCAACGATCAGCCACAGCGGCTGCTGCCACTCCACCAGCTCGATAAAGAGCTGAGAAAACAGCGCATTGAGATTCACATACTGCCGCTTCTGCGCCAGCAGTTCACTGCGCGGACAGCCACCGTGGGTGGCCTGTTGCAGTGCAGCGATCAGGTAATCGGCAAAGCGCTCCGGCTGATTATCGCCCTCATCTAAAGAAACCCACCCCAGATCGCTTTTCCCTGCCGCCCACTGCGACACCAGTGTGGTTTTACCATAGCCCGCCGGACTGGTGACCAGCACCAGCCGATAGTTACCGGCAGCGGTGAGCTTTTGCAGCAATCTCTCCCGAATCACAGTGCCTTCAAGACGCACCGGGCGGCTGAGTTTAGCGGGTATTAACATGGGCGCGCGTTTCTCCATTTGTCGAGCGCATCATTATTTTACGCTTCGTAATTATTCCTTACACAGGTTCAGCATTTCGTCAGATGAATGCAAGCAAACCCATTAACTAATCTTTACAAAAGCGTGTGCTATCACACTCCTTCAACGATTTCGGATTAGCCTCATCCTCTCCACCCTCCCCATCCTCCTCCGCTAATTCTTTGCAGGAGGATGAGCGAGGGTTTCCGCGCGGGCAGACTGTCGCCACATTGATCCATTTTCCGTTTTACAGGACATCAACCATGACACAGCCCGATTTCAACCCGATTCAGTTCAATGCTGCCCTGACCCGTCAGTGGCAGCGTTTTGGCCTGCGCGATGCGCAGGAGATGACCACGACACAGTGGTGGCAGGCACTCAGCGGTGCGCTGGCCGATATGCTGGCCGCGCAGCCTGCTCCCCCGGCCCCGACAGAACTGCGCCATGTTAACTATCTGTCGATGGAGTTTTTGATCGGTCGCCTGACCGGCAACAACCTGCTGAACCTGGGCTGGTATGACGCGGTCAACGAGGCCCTGGCCGCCTGGGATATCTCACTCACTGACGTGCTGGAAACCGAAACAGATCCGGCGCTGGGTAATGGCGGCCTGGGTCGCCTGGCAGCCTGTTTCCTGGATTCCATGGCGAATGTGGGTCAGCCCGCTACGGGCTACGGTCTGAACTATCAGTACGGTCTGTTCCGCCAGCGCTTCGAACAGGGCGCGCAGATTGAAGGCCCGGATGACTGGCAGCGCGACCGCTATCCGTGGTTTAACCACAACGCCGCGCTTAACGTGCGGGTCGGGCTGGGCGGTAAAGTGGTGACGGTTGCGGGTCAGCCACAGTGGCAACCGGCGTTTGAACTGCTCGGCGAAGCCTGGGATCTGCCGGTGGTGGGTTATCAGAATGGTATCAGCCAGCCACTGCGTCTATGGCAGGCGAAACATGCCCAGCCGTTTAACCTTGATCGCTTCAACGACGGCGACTTTCTGCGCGCTGAACAACAGGGTATTGATGCTGAAAAACTGACTAAAGTGCTCTACCCCAATGACAATCATCAGAACGGTAAAAAACTGCGTCTGATGCAGCAATATTTTCAGTGCGCCTGTGCGCTGGCAGACATTCTGCGTCGCCATCATCGGGCCGGACGCAGCATCGAAACCCTGGCCGATCATGAAGTGATCCAGCTTAATGACACCCATCCGACGCTGGCCATCCCGGAGCTGATGCGTCTGCTGCTGGATGAGCATCAGCTGAGCTGGGATCGCGCCTGGCAGATCACACAGCACACTTTTGCCTACACCAATCACACCCTGATGCCGGAAGCGCTGGAGTGCTGGGATGTGCGTCTGGTGCGCAGCCTGCTGCCGCGCCATATGATGATCATCAATACCCTGAACGCGCAGCTAAAAACGGCTGTCACCGCGCGCTGGCCGGACGATGAAGCGAAGTGGGCCAGACTGGCGCTGGTCCATAATAACCAGCTGCGGATGGCAAACCTCTGCGTGACCAGCGGGTTCGCGGTCAACGGTGTGGCGGCGCTGCACTCGAAACTGGTGGTGCAGGATCTCTTCCCGGAATATCACCAGATGTGGCCGGAGAAATTCCACAACGTGACCAACGGCATTACGCCGCGCCGCTGGATCAATCAGTGCAACCCGGCACTGAGTGCCCTGATCACCCGAACATTGCAAAAACCCTGGCTGAACGATCTCGATGCCTTGCAGGGGCTGGAAGCCTTTGCGGATGACGCCGCCTTCTGCGCGGAATATCGCGCCATCAAGCAGCAGAACAAAGTCGCGCTGGCGCACTGGGTGAAACAGCGGACCGGCATTGAGATTGACCCCACCGCGCTGTTTGACGTACAGATCAAACGACTGCATGAGTACAAACGCCAGCATCTGAGCCTGCTGCACATCATTGCGCTGTGGCAGACGCTGGTCACCGATCCGCAGGCAAACCGGACGCCGCGCGTGGTGCTGTTTGGTGCCAAAGCCGCGCCCGGCTATACACTGGCGAAAAACATCATCTATGCCATCAACAAAGTGGCCGAGGTGATCAATCAGGATCCCCGCATCGGTGACCGTCTGAAAGTCGTGTTTATTCCCGATTACAACGTCTCCGTCGCCGAGCGGCTGATTCCCGCCGCCGACCTTTCCGAGCAGATCTCCACTGCCGGTAAAGAAGCGTCCGGCACCGGAAATATGAAACTGGCGCTGAATGGCGCACTGACCATCGGCACACTGGATGGAGCGAACGTCGAGATCGCTGAGCAGGTTGGCAGCGAGAACATCTTTATCTTCGGGCATACCGTGGAACAGGTGGTGGTTTTAAAAGCAGACGGTTATGCCCCGGCGCAGTGGCGCAAGAAAGATCCGCAGCTCAATCAGGTCTTACTGGCGCTGGAAGATGGCACCTTCAGCCAGGGCGACTGCCACGCCTTTGATGCGATGTTGCAGAGTCTCGGCCCGGAAGGCGGTGATCCCTATCTGGTACTGGCTGACTTCCAGCCCTACCTTGACGCACAGGCGCAGGTAGAAGCGCTGTGGAGCGATCAGGAGGCCTGGACACGTGCCACCATCCTCAATACCGCACGCTGTGGCATGTTCAGCTCCGATCGCGCTATCCGCGATTACCAGCAGCGCATCTGGCAAGCGAAACGCTAAGGAACGCCATGAAAACAGATCCGGTTATGGACGATTTCTCCCGGGCGGGCATCGCCGCTGAGTATATCAATGCACACGGCAAGCCACAGGCGATCCCGACCCTGACCCGCCAGCGTTTGCTGGCGGTGATGCAGCCTTCCCATCCGCTGAGCACGCCGCTGCCACCGGTGGTGATTTTTCGCAGCGGCGATCTTCTGAGCCTGTCGCCACAGCTCGCTGACGATGCCCACTGGCATCTCACCAGTGAAGCGGGTGAAATCAGCTCAGGTCGCTGCCAGCCCGCTCAGCCGCTGCATCTGCCGCCGCTTCCAGAAGGCTATCATCAGCTGACGCTGCAACAGGGCGCGCAGCAGTGGTCGTGCCGGATAATAATTGCCCCGGCCCGCTGTTATGAACCCCCGGCCCTGCTGGCAGGTGAGTCATTATGGGGCGCCTGCGTGCAGCTCTATACCCTGCGCTCGGCGGAGAACTGGGGAATCGGCGACTTTGGCGATCTGCGCCGGATGCTGCCGGAGGTAGCCGCACGCGGCGGCGCGTTTATCGGTCTTAACCCTATCCATGCGCTGTTTCCCTCCAGCCCGGAGAGTGCCAGCCCTTACAGCCCCTCGTCCCGGCGCTGGCTCAATGTGCTCTACATCGATGTGGGCGCAGTCGCTGATTTCCGGCAGAGCACTGCCGCTCAGGCCTGGTGGCAACGTCCGGAAACAGAACAGGCGCTGGAACAGGCTCGTGCAGCAGATTGGGTGGATTATGCGGCGGTGACCCGGCTGAAAATTGACGCGCTGAGACTGGCGTGGCCGCAGTTTACTCAGCGTGACGCCAGCGATCCCGAGGTGCAGGCGTTTAATAGATTTATACGTGAAGGAGGCGAGAGTCTTCAGCATCAGGCGCTGTTTGATGCGCTGCACGCCGATCAGATAGCACAGGATAGTGAGCGCTGGGGCTGGCCGGTGTGGCCGGAGGCGTTGCAGGATCCCGGCAGTCCGGCCGTGCAGGCCTTCCTGCAACAGCACGCCGATCAGGTGCGCTTCTGGCTCTGGCTGCAGTGGCTGGCCGCGAAGCAGTTTGCCGACTGCTGGGACATCTGCCAGCAGCAGCAGATGCCGATTGGACTTTACCGCGATCTGGCGGTGGGTGTTGCGCAGGGTGGCGCAGAGACCTGGAGCGAGCGCGATCTCTACTGCATGGAGGCCAGCATCGGTGCGCCGCCCGATATTCTCGGCCCGCGCGGCCAGGACTGGGGATTGCCGCCCATGGATCCGCAGGTGATGCGTCAGCGCGCCTGGGAGCCGTGGATCGCCCTGCTGCGTGCCAACATGCGCCACTGCGGCGCACTGCGCATTGATCATGTGATGGCGCTAATGCGGCTGTGGTGGATTCCGGCCGGTGATAGCGCGATGCACGGTGCCTATGTGCACTATCCCATCGACGATCTGCTGGCGATTCTGGCGCTGGAAAGTCAGCGTCATCGCTGCATGGTCATTGGCGAAGATCTCGGTACGGTGCCGGAAGCAATTGTCGATAAGCTGCGGGACGGCGGGGTCTACTCCTATAAGGTGCTCTATTTTGAGCAGGAGTCAGCCCACAGTTTTCGTCCGCCCGCCGAATGGCCACGGCAGGCAATGGCGGTCGCCACCACTCACGATCTTCCGACGCTGCGTGGCTGGTGGCAGAGCGATGATTTGACCACCGGCGCACAACTCGGCCTCTATCCCGACAAAGTGGTGCTGGCCGGGCTATATCAGGATCGGCTGCGAGCGAAGCAGGCGCTGCTGCAGAGTCTGCATCGCGTTGGTGCCCTGCCGAAACGTGCCGGACGCGATGCACCTCGCACCGGCATGAGCAAGGCATTAAACCGGGCGATGCAGCGCTATCTGGCTGACAGTCACAGCGCCCTGCTGGGACTGCAACCGGAGGACTGGCTGGATATGGCGGTGCCGGTCAATATTCCGGGCACCAGCGATGAATATCCGAACTGGCGACGCAAGCTCAGCGCCACGCTGGAAACGCTGTTCAGCGATCCTGCCACTGACACGCTGCTGCGTGATCTGACGGCACGCCGGAAGCGACTACTGCGCAATTGAAGGTTAACGCGCGACTCAGACTCGTGTCTGACGCAGCCTGTTTTACATCATTTTCAGTTATTACAGCGTGCGGGCCGGCAACGGCTCGCACTCTGCTACTGTAATCAGCGCCTCTCAACAGTGATAAGATCACCCTGAGCACGAGCGTCTGAAAAAAGCACACCGGATTCTGTTCAGGATTTAATGAACTTAAGAATTTATCTTCGCCCAATCCTGAGATTGCTTTAACAGCAATGCCCAGTCGTCAGATGGATAGCCGTTATGCAACATTCCTGAAAATACTTTATAGGCGTCACGCTTACTGCCATAAGCACATTTGATCTCAGCGTCATTCATCCATGCAAGGATGATGGTTTTATGTTGCTCGCTGAATCTAAAGAACAAACGATACTGCATCAAAAACTTTGCACGGAACCAATGCTTATTTTGTTCTCCCAGCGTATCGCCCTGGCGAAACTTTGCCTGATGTGGATCGGCGCAAATCTCACTATTGATAACTTTAAACACAGCGGCTAAAAGCTTCGTCGTCGCTTTTCGCTGGTAACTTTCAGGATATTTAGCCCTGAGTAACTCCACTTCATTGGTCAGCGCAATCAGTTGCGATTCAAAACAGGGATGAACATAAACGTGCCATCCATTTATAACCGTGCTGTCTTCCATACTTAATTACTCATCGTCCATGAGTGGAGCATCCAAATCAACGTCCATACCTTCGGTCAACGATGTAATGCGAGTTAATAATCCTCGATCCAGCATTTTAATATTTGCAGCCGTGTTGCGCCTGTCAGCAGGAAGAAAACTCAGAAAGCTCGCCTTCACTGGAGCATCATCAGCCACCGTTTCCTGACGGGTAATAAGGACTTTGCCGCCCGGCAGAACAGCGTATTCGATATTCTCACCAGGTTGCAGATTCATCGCATCACGAACTGCGGCAGGGATGGTGGTCTGTCCGCGGGCTGTCAGTTTTGATGAAGCACGCAGAGAGATGTTTGCCTGAGTCAGAGTTCCCATCGTGGATTCTCACTATTATTAACCAGGATAAGTCAGCAGTGATGCAGTAACATTGGTAATGCAAATGCATTGATCGCGATAAGAGCGAATGTTTTGTTACTAAGTCTTCATTAAAAGTTTCTGATTATGCTTTTCCGTATCGACTGAAAAATTGACACCCTGTTTTATTTCCTGCCAGACATCAAACTCTTCGCGACTGATAAGCACAGCAGCAGAACCGCCCCGCCGGGTGATAATCACAGGCTCACCCGCCATCACGATATCCATGATTTCAGCAAGAAATTTTCGGGCCTGGGTTGTCGTGTAACTTCGCATATAGCCTCCAGAAAAGTCATCCCTAAAACAGCTTAGTTAGCCTAAATTCATCAAACGCTATTGCCCACAGCATGACTTACGTAATGCGTAAAACCACGCAAAAAAATCATGCAATCAGGATCTCTGCAACAAAAAAAGGTGCGCCGCAGCGCACCAGATGGAACAACATCAGTATTGTCGGGGCAGCTTCACCCCTTGCCTTTAACACTACTGATAAAGGTCTGCCGTGCAGAGGTGGAACCCAGCCGCTCGGCTTCATCCAGCAGTTTCAGCGCCTTATCGATATTACCGCTGTTCACTGCCTGTCTGATCTTCTGGTTAAAGTAACTCTCGGTGTCGCTCATGATCGGTTCCGCACGGGCTTTTGGCGCGGGCGCTGCGGCGGGTGCAGGCGCCGGTGCTGCGCTGTACGCTGCCGCAGGTGCGGTATTGCCGACGGTCACCGCGCTCGGGCCGGATGAACCAAACAGCGGCCCGACCAGAATGGATGAGCCGGAACTGGTCTGCATCTTCAGCTTGATCGTGCCTTCCCGGCTGTGGCGGGCGACGGGATCGGGGATATCCGGTACCGCATGACCGGTGCCCTGGGCGTAGGCCTTGGCCGGGTCAAGCAGCGTGGTGGTTTGTGTCAGATCGCTGTCGGTGGTAAACACCAGCAGGTAGATTTTTTGCTGACCCAGCGCCGGGGTTAATTTCATCACCCCTTCCAGTCGATCTGCCGCCATCACGCCCGGCTTCTGATAGGTAAAGTAGCGGCTGGGGAACCAGGCCGCGGGACGCAGGTTTTCATCCAGCACCAGCACGTTCGGTGCGAAAACCTGACCGTTCGCCACTTCACTGCTCAGCGTCAGCGTCAGTTCGCCGATATTGGCGGGCAGACTGTAGGCCGCGACCGGACCGGCAATGTGTGGCGCATTCAGCGTCTGTCCGCTGTTAGCAAGTGTTGTGGTCTGTGTCTGAGAAGCAGCCAGCGGTTGCCAGCTCAGGCGTTGCAGTGTTTCGGGTGCCACGACCGGTGCGGACGAGAGATCCTGCGGCACCAGATTGACATCCGCCAGGGCGGGAAGCGCGTGTCCTGTCAGTAACGCCGCACCCAGGCAGAGTGCAGCCAGTTTTTTCATTTTCATTATGTCTACCTTATTGCAGGTCGCGGCGTGAACCAGGCAATGGCACACCGCGACCAAAGAGATCCATCAGGCGCAGGCGCGCCTGTCAGAAAAGGTGCTGGCTTACCACCAGATTTCCATCTGCGCGCCGAAGGTCACTTCATCGTCTTTACCACGGCTGTTAGTCAGGATGCCGTTGCCGCTGGTGTCCGCAGAGGCGAAGGTGGTGAGATCGCCTGAGTTATCTTTGTTGTAGCCCCATTTTTCATCCCATTTGGCGTAGGTCGCGAACAGACGCAGAGCCGGACGTGACCAGATGCTGTCGCCCGCCTGCCACTGCTGCGCCAGCGTCACTTTGTACTGGCCGTTGCGTTCGTTAGCCTGCTGCGATTTGACGTTGTCGTAGCCCAGTTCCAGCAACGTGCTCATAATCGGCGTCCATTTGTACATCGGGCGCACACCCACGGTGTACCACTCGGTGCCGCGGTTATTGTCCAGATCGATATTCTGGTACATGGCGACGTACATCAGATCCCAGCGTTCGGCCAGTGAGATCGCACCGTGGTCGAGGATGCGGTACATGTCACCATTGTTGTTGAGGCTGGTGCCCTGCGGCACGCCTTTGCCCTGAGAGGTCAGCGCATCGGTGGCATACTGCAGTACGAATTTGTTATAGCCCTTCAGCATGCTCTGGGTATGTTCAGCAGTGAACATCCAGCCATCTTTAGAGGCCCCCTCTTCCAGACGGTAGTCGTCACGGGCATTAGCGCGACCGTAGTCGACACCCAGCTCCAGCACGCCGTTGGTGTTGGTTTCCAGACCGGCCAGACGCACATCAAACACGTCGTTGGCAGTACTGGTGGCGAAGTCACGGATACGATCGCTGGAGAAGGTGTAAGAGCCGCCCGCTTCAGATGAACGAGTTGCGGCGAAAGAGAGTTTACCGAAGCCGAGATCGACATCTTCCAGACCGGCACCCGGACCGGAAATATCCCAGTAGTAGAAGTCGATCATATGGACGTCATGACGCTGATAGAAACGCTTACCGGCCCAGATGGTAGAGCCTGGCAGCGCGTCGATCAGGTTTTTACCTTTTACGTTGGCTTCACGGAAGGCGGGCGATGTGGCTTCCCAGTCATTCTGCTGTGCCACGGAGTAAGCCACGTTGGTGTCGAAATAGAAGCTTTTGTCGCCCTCTTTCCACACTTCCTGGCCTAATTTCAGTTCGGCGTAGGTTTCACATTCGTTGCCCAGACGGTATTTACTTTGGGCGCCGGTGGCCTGGAAACATTGCTGTTCACCACCGCTGCCGGTCCAGCCAATGCCGGAACGGGCGTAACCGGTAAAATCAACCGCTATCGTCGGGGCGGAGAGGGTTCCCACCGCGACGGCAACGGCGATGGGAAGTTTGCGCAGAGTTAACATTTTCTATCTCCTGAGGTCATTGCTTTTATTGTTTTTGGCAGGGCTATACACCCGGCTCCTGATACAGCCTGCGGCACGCGCTCCCGTCCTCGCGGAACAGGTGACAACGCTCGGGCGGCAGGCCAATACCGAGGATGGCGCCCTCTTTTACCAGCACGACGTCCTCCTGGCGGTAAACCAGGTTCTGACGGATAGCGGGAATCTCGATGTGGATCTGTGTTTCATGCCCCAGCTGTTCCACCACCTGCACTTCCCCTTCCAGGGTGACGTCGGCGATATCGCTGGAGAGCAGATGTTCCGGGCGAATACCCAGTGACATGTTGCTGCCGACCTGCACACCGGCGCTGTCAACCGGCAGCCAGACCAGCTGCTGATTCGGCAGCCGCACCTGAACCTGATCGATGGCGGTGGCGGTCACTTTGACCGGCAGGAAATTCATTTTTGGTGAGCCGATAAATCCGGCGACAAAACGGTTGGCGGGATAGTGGTACAGCTCAAGCGGCTTACCGACCTGCGCAATGCGTCCGGCGTCCAGCACCACGATTTTGTCGGCCAGCGTCATCGCTTCGATCTGATCGTGGGTTACGTAAATCATGGTGCGCTTCAGGCGCTTATGCAGACGGGAGATCTCAATCCGCATCTGAACGCGCAGCGCCGCGTCAAGGTTCGACAGTGGTTCATCCAGCAGGAAGACGCGCGGTTCCGCCACCAGCGTGCGGCCAATCGCCACGCGCTGACGCTGCCCGCCAGAGAGGGCTTTAGGACGGCGATCGAGCAGATGCGCCAGTTGCAGAATCTCCGCCACCTGATTAACCCGCTGCTGGATCTCCGCTTTTTTCACCCCGGCAAGTTTGAGGCCAAAAGACATGTTCTCCGCCACCGACAGATGGGGATAGAGCGCATAGGACTGAAACACCATGCCGATGCCGCGTTCGGCGGGTGGCACTTCATTCATGCGCCGGTCGCCGATTAACAGCTCGCCGCTGGTGATGGTCTCCAGTCCGGCAATCATGCGCAGCAGCGTCGATTTGCCACAGCCTGATGGGCCGACGAAAACAACAAATTCCCCTTCACGAATAGTGAGATCGATATCTTTCGACACCACCGTATCGCCCCAGGCTTTCGTGACATTGCGTAACACAACGCTCGCCATGATCCCTTCCCTCTTAGCTGCATAGTCGTGTCTGCCCAGCGGCAGACGGGTTCCGGGGCTCACTATGCGAGAGGAAACAGACGGTAACATCCTCCACCGCACTGCATTCCGCTGGGGGAGGAGGCGGGAGGAGGAGAAACGCGGGCTGACGCCGCGGCCCGCACGCTGCCGCGCTTTTTTGTGATCGCTCACGCAGACCCGCAGGAATTTTTGCCGCGTAAGCGCCCGCTTGAGGTGCTTTTTGCCAGCGCGATCACAGCGGCAGGCCGAGGGGCGTAGAGCAGAGGAGGATGAGAAGCCGTGGCGGATAAGCACAATGATGCCGGTACAGCATTCACCACTTCCGCTAACAGGATGGATTTATGACGATGAAAACCGGAGCAAGAATTCTGGCCCTTTCTGCCCTCTCTGCCGTGCTCGTTTCGGCCAGCGCGATGGCAAAAATTGAGGAAGGTAAACTGGTCATCTGGATCAACGGTGACAAGGGCTACAACGGCCTTGCCGAAGTGGGTAAGAAATTTGAGCAGGAGACCGGCATCAAAGTCACGGTCGAACATCCTGACAAAATGGAAGAGAAGTATCCGCAGGTCGCGGCGACCGGCGATGGCCCGGATATTATCTTCTGGGCACATGACCGTTTCGGCGGCTATGCGCAGTCCGGCCTGCTGGCTGAGATCACGCCGGATGCCAGCTTCCGCGAGAAGATTTTCCCGTTCACCTGGGACGCGGTTCGCTTTGACGGCAAGCTGATTGGCTACCCGATTTCCGTTGAGTCGCTGTCACTGATCTACAACAAAAAGCTGCTGCCGAACCCGCCAAAAACCTGGGAAGAGATTGCCGGTCTCGACAACCAACTGCGCGCCAAAGGCAAAAGCGCCATCATGTTTAACCTGCAGGAACCCTACTTCACCTGGCCGCTGCTGGCCGCAGGCGGGGCTTACGCCTTTAAGCTCACCGACGGACATTATGACGTGAAGGATGTCGGCGTCGATAACGCCGGTGCTAAAGCGGGCATGCAGTTCCTGGTCGATCAGGTTAAAGCCAAAACCCTGAATGCGGACACCGATTATTCGATTGCTGAGGCCGCCTTTAACAAAGGCGAAACCGCCATGACCATTAATGGTCCGTGGGCGTGGGGCAACCTCGACAAGAGCGGCATCGACTATGGCGTCACCGAATTGCCAACCCTGAACGGTAAACCGTCGAAGGCTTTTGTTGGCGTGCTGAGTGCCGGGATCAACGCCGCCAGTCCTAACAAAGAGCTGGCGAAAGAGTTCCTGGAGAATTATCTGCTGACTGACACCGGTCTGGATGCGGTCAACAAAGATAAGCCGCTGGGTGCCGTGGCGCTGAAATCTTTCCAGCAGACGCTGGAAAAAGATTCGCGTATCGCCGCCACCATGAACAACGCCCGTCAGGGTGACATCATGCCGAATATCCCGCAGATGGCGGCATTCTGGTATGCGATGCGCACCGCTACCCTGAACGCGCTTGGCGGTCGTCAGAGCGTCGACGCCGCACTGAAAGATGCTCAGGCCCGTCTGAAGAAGTAATTCTCCCCTTGCAGCCGGGGCAACCCGGCTTGAGTGACCGTTAAGGAAAACTGCATCATGTCAGGAAAACCGAAAACGCGCAGTGTGCTGTTGAAAAGCGTTCTCATCGGGATCTGCTGTCTGCTGGTCGGCTATCTGCTGGTGCTGATGTACGCGCAGGGCGAATATCTGTTTGCGCTGCTGACGCTGATCCTCAGTGCGACCGGACTGTGGATTTTTGCTAACCGTCGCGCCTATGCGTGGCGTTATGTCTATCCCGGCGTGGCGGGAATGGCGCTGTTTGTACTGTTTCCCCTTGCCTGCACGATTGCCATTGCCTTTACCAACTACAGCAGTAGCAACCAGCTCACCTTTGAACGGGCGCAGCAGGTTTTGCTGGGCCGCACCTTCCAGTCGGGTGAAGCAGTCAGTTTTTCTCTGTTCCCGGCCGGCGATCGCTGGCAGCTGGTGCTGAATGATGGCAAAGACTATGTTTCGCCGCCGTTTCAGTTTGGCGCTGAACAGACGCTGAAAATGGCCCCTGCCGCACCACCGTCAGGTGAACGGGCGAACTTCAGAGCGATCACGACCCATCGTCAGGCGCTGAGCCAGATCCGGGCTGAACTGCCGGATGGTCGTCAGTTGCGGATGAGTTCGCTGCGCCAGTTCTCCGGCACCCAGCCGCTCTATCGGGTGGGTGCGCAGGATGAGCTGATCAATCAGCAGAGCAACGCGCGCTATCGCGCTAATCCGCAGACCGGTTTCTATCAGGCGATTAACGCCGACGGCAGTTGGGCGAACGAAACCCTGAGCCCCGGCTTTACCGTGAATACCGGCTGGAAAAACTTCGTGCGGGTGTTTACTGACGAAGGGATTCAGAAGCCGTTCCTGGCGATATTTGGCTGGACGCTACTCTTCTCGCTGATCACCGTGGTGCTGACCGTCGCGGTGGGCATGGTGCTGGCCTGTCTGGTGCAGTGGGAGGCGTTGCGCGGCAAAGCGGTCTATCGGGTGATGCTGATTCTGCCCTATGCCGTGCCGGCGTTTATCTCGATCCTGATTTTCAAGGGGTTGTTCAACCAGAGCTTTGGTGAAATCAACGTGATGCTCAGCGCGCTGTTTGGCGTGAAGCCCGCCTGGTTCAGCGACCCGACGCTGGCGCGCACCATGCTGATTATCGTCAATACCTGGCTCGGCTACCCCTACATGATGATCCTCTGCATGGGCCTGCTGAAGGCAATTCCGGACGATCTCTATGAAGCCTCGGCGATGGACGGTGCGGGACCGCTGCAGAACTTCTTCCTGATTACTCTGCCGCTGCTGCTGAAACCACTGACGCCGCTGATGATCGCCAGCTTTGCCTTTAACTTTAATAACTTTGTTCTGGTGCAGTTACTCACCAACGGCGGGCCGGATCGCCTCGGCACCACCACGCCAGCCGGTTACACCGATTTGCTGGTGAACTACACCTGGCGTATCGCCTTTGAAGGCGGCGGCGGGCAGGACTTTGGGCTGGCCGCCGCTATCGCCACGCTGATCTTCCTGCTGGTGGGTGCGCTGGCGGTGATTAACCTGAAAGCTTCGCGGATGAAATTCGACTAAGCGCCTGGCCCGACTGGCGTCATGGTTGCAGGCAGTCCGGACGCGAAGAGCGTGGAACAACCGGAACCTGGGAGGTGAGGATTGTGAGCACTGCCCGGGTTCAGACTGACAAATAAAATAGCCTGAGGGACCAGGCTCTGAGGAGTTGTTATGGCTATGGTACAACCGAAATCGCAACGGCTGCGTCTGTTCACCACGCATCTGCTGCTGCTGTTATTTATCGCGGCGATTCTCTTTCCCCTGCTGATGGTGATTGCGATTTCGCTGCGTGCCGGGAACTTCGCCACCGGCAGCCTGATCCCGGAGCAGATCTCGTGGGAGCACTGGCGTCTGGCGCTGGGTTTCAGCGTGGAACATGCGGATGGCCGGGTGACACCGCCGCCCTTCCCGGTGCTGCTCTGGTTATGGAACTCGATCAAGATTGCGGCAATCAGTGCGCTGGGCATCGTGGCGCTCTCTACCACCTGCGCCTATGCCTTTGCCCGTATGCGCTTTACCGGCCGTGCCAGCCTGCTGAAAGGGATGCTGATATTCCAGATGTTCCCGGCGGTGCTGTCGCTGGTGGCGCTCTATGCTCTGTTTGATCGTCTCGGTCAGTATCTGCCCTTTATCGGGCTGAATACCCACGGTGGGGTGATCTTCGCGTATCTGGGCGGTATCGCGCTGCATGTCTGGACCATCAAAGGCTATTTCGAAACTATCGACGGGTCACTGGAAGAGGCGGCCGCGCTGGATGGCGCAACGCCGTGGCAGGCGTTCCGGCTGGTGCTGCTGCCGCTGTCGGTGCCGATTCTGGCGGTGGTGTTTATTCTGGCGTTTATCGCCGCGGTGACTGAAGTGCCGGTCGCCTCGCTGCTGCTGCGCGATGTGAACAGCTACACCCTGGCGGTCGGGATGCAGCAGTACCTCAATCCGCAGAACTATCTGTGGGGCGATTTCGCCGCTGCGGCGGTGCTCTCCGCGATTCCGATCACCCTGGTTTTCCTGCTGGCGCAGCGCTGGCTGGTGAGCGGTTTAACCGCGGGCGGGGTGAAAGGCTAAAACGATCATCATTGTACGTTGCCACTACTTACACAACGCCTGTTGTGGTTGAAGGATTCGGCGGCCTGGGGGCCGCCTTTTTTATGCTAATCCGATTCCGACGCACGGCTGCCTGCCACCAGCGCCACGACCATGGCAGTGATCGCCTGCTCTCCTTCCGGTTTGCTGACATCGCCGCGTGCCACCGCACCTGCGATGGCATCCGCGCCCCCCAGCAAGCCCCACATGCCTGCTTCCGGAATACCGCTGCTGCCTGCCAGAGGGACAAACCAGCGCTGACAGCGGGCGATAAAGTCGAGCTGATAGTGGCGTTTGACGGCAGCCAGTTCCGGTGAGGTGCTGAGCGCTGACAGCAACTCCGGAATCTCACGCCCCTCCGTCATCACACAATCCACATAACAGGCCGCAAGCACTTCCGCTTTTTGTTGCATCACCATCGGCGCGGCATTCATCGCCGCTTCCATCTTTTCGGTCTGGCGACGATCAAAATCGTCATACAACGCCGCCAGCAATCCATGACGGGTGGTGAAGTGGTCATAAACCACCGGTTTACTGACCCCCGCCGCGTCGCCGACTCTGGCCAGCGTCAGTGCCTCGCTGCCTTCGGTTTGCATTATCTGCCACGCGACGTCTGACAACTGCCTGCGTCGTGCTTCGCGTGACAGACGCTTACGGGGTGTTTTTTCAACGGTCATGTTTTTCCTGATGGGCGAACAGACGCTGGCCCAGTTGATGCGCCAGCTGATAGTGTGACTCAGGATAACCTTCATCGCCGCTAAGCAACAGTTCACTGGTCACCACCGGCGCACCGCAATAGTCAAAGATGCCGTGATCGATCTGATTCCGCATGCTGGCGAAATAGCCGCGCCGCAGAAAGGTTCGGGTGTCAGCCGCGCCAATCGCAACCAGATGCACGGGAAGGTGGCCGAGGCGTTTTACGATATGGCCATCCTGCTCATCAAAGGCCCAGCCCGCGATGAAGACGCGGTCTATCCAGCCTTTAAGCTGTGCCGGAAATGACCACCAGTAGACCGGATAGACCAGCACCAGCGCATCGGCACGATCCAGCCGCTGCTGTTCTGCCAGCACATCGGGCGGCGTCGGTGCCAGACCGTTGAAATGTCTGTGATCGCTGAGCGAAAAACCTGGATCAAACCCTTCTGCCGCCAGATCGGCCTTTTCAGCCGTATGATGGCCTGTCGCGATAATGCCCTGCGCCAGCTGGTCCGCCACGCGATGGGTGTGAGCGTCCTGATTGGGATGGGAAGTCACTATTAAAGCATGCATCGTCGTCACCTTACCTGATTAGTCATTAAGCTACTAAAGGTAAGTTACTATTGGTAGGTTAGCAAGCGGCGACCACTGATCAATTCGCTCACCGCACTTACTGTTTAAACGCAGAAGTCGCCAGCAAGGCCTGCTCCAGCAGAGGGTGATCGAACGTAAAGGGAAGGTGCGCCAGGCTGGCGGAGGGGAAATGGATCTGCTGCGCAATCTCTCTTACCCTGTCCTCGTTAATTGCCGCAGGCAGCGTCAGGGGCGAGTGGAAATGGCGCAGCAGCGCCAGCAGTTCAGGCTCCACCTGCTTACCCTGCTGTTCAATCCAGGATTGTACCAGCAAGCTGAAACCGACCTTTTCACCATGCAGCCAGTTATGCAGCTCTGGCTGGTGAGTCAGGCGATCGTGGATGATATGGGCAAAACCGGGGGTTGCCATCTCATCCTGAATACTGTTAGCCAGCCCCGCCAGCACAATGTTGGCTTCAATCACTTTCTCCAGCGCCGGGGTGACCTGCTGCCTGATGTTATCGGCCACTGCCGTGTCTCCCCAGCGTTTCAGCACCGTCACCGCCTGCCAGGCGGCTGCGACTTTAAGATCCAGCGCCAGCTGGTGCGGCGTCTGTCGCTGATAAGGCTCAAATTCAAACCATTTGGCCAGCGCATCCACGATCCCGGCCCGCAGATAGCGTACCTCGCTGCGGGCGATAACCTCGCTGTCCACCAGAATCCGCTCCGGCATGGCATTAAGCGGCTGGCTGCGCAGATGGCCGCCGCGCTCATCATAGATAATCGCCAGCGGAGACCAGGCGGCACAGGTGGCGGCCAGCGTGGCGAAGTTCACCAGCCGGATATCCGGCAGCGCGTCGTTGACCGCTTTGGCGCAGTCCAGCACCCGCCCGCCGCCGACTGCCAGAATCAGGGTAGCGCCGTGCGTCTGCACCTGCTGTTGCAGGGCAGCAATCGCCGCGTCGGTACACTCACCGGTCAGGGTGTCGAGCTGCCAGCGGATCCCCGCCCGTTCCAGACTTATGCTCATGTCAGGATTCACCGCCTGCCAGGCCCGCGGCGAGGTGAAGATGTGAATATGCGAGGCAAGCGGCCGGATAATTTCTCCCACCCCGGCCCGCAGCCCTGGCCGTTGCAGATAGCCTTTCGGCGACATCACGCGAAACATCGTTCCCCCTTATCGACGATAAGCCAGCGAGCGTACCAGCCGGTCGCCGAGTTTCTGAATAAGCATCACAAGCGCCAGCAGCACCACAATGGTGGCCGCCATGATTTGGTTATCGAAACGCTGATAACCGTAGCGAATCGCCAGATCGCCCAGCCCGCCACCGCCAACCACGCCCGCCATCGCCGAGAAGCCAATCAACATCACAATCGTCAGGGTAACGCCCGCCACCAGCGCGGGAAGCGCTTCCGGCAGCAGCACACGGCTGACGATATGCCACAGGGTACCGCCCATTGATACCACCGCTTCTATGCGGCCGCGGTCGACCTCATCCAGCGCGTTCTCCACGATGCGGGCGAAAAAGGGAAATGCCCCCAGCGTAATCGGCACAATGGCGGCAGTGCTGCCCAGCGTGGTGCCGACCAGCAGACGGGTAAAGGGGATCAGCGCAATCAGCAGCACCACAAACGGCAAGGCGCGTCCGGTATTTACCAGCGTATTCAGCAGCAGTGAAATCGCGCGATTGGGCAGAATGCCTTTTGGCCGGGTCAGAAACAGCAGCACGCCTACCGGCAGCCCTATCGCGACCGTGAAAAGGGCCGCCAGCAACACCATATACAGTGTTTCGCCAGTGGCGTTCAGCAGCAGTTCCTGAAACCGCTCACTACTCATGCTACGCATCGGGTTAACGCCTCGTGCTGATATTTTTCGATAAACGCCCGGTCTGCTTCGCCATCCTTCAGCAGCATTTTGCGCAGGCGTCCCTCTTCACGTCCCATGATCTGGCTCAGGCTGCCGCTCTCAACCAGCTGGCCATTCTCAAGCAGCGCCGCCCCGTCACAAATCCGCTTCACCACCGCCATTTCATGGGTGATCAATACAATGGTGATATTGAGCTGCTGCTGAATATCGGCCAGCAGATCGAGAATCGAAGTGGTGGTTTCGGGATCCAGCGCGCTGGTCGCCTCATCGCACAGCAGATAACGGGGTCGGGCGGCCAGCGCGCGGGCGATGCCGACGCGCTGTTTCTGTCCACCGGAGAGCTGCGACGGCCAGGCCGCCGCAAAGGAGGCCAGCCCTACCAGTTTCAGCAGCGATGCGACCCGCTCGCGGCGTTCAGCCGCAGGCACACCGGCAATCTCCAGCGCCAGATCGACGTTGTCCTGCACGTTGCGCGAATGCAGCAGATTGAAGTGCTGGAAGATCATCCCCATCTGCTGTCGCTGCTGACGCAGTTGCGCCAGGCTCATCGCGGCGAGATCCTGCCCGTCAATTTCAATCAGGCCGCTGGTGGGACTCTCCAGCAGATTGAGGCAGCGCAATAGTGTACTTTTGCCCGCTCCGCTCCGGCCGAGGATGCCAAAGATGGTCCCTTCTTCGATGGTGAGCGAGATGTCGTCTAACGCTGGCGCAGATGCGCCAGGATACTGTTTGCTGAGATGACTGAGTTTAATCATGCTGCTGGTCCGCAACCGGAATCACTGAGCCCTGATAATTTTTACGGATAAACTCCGCTACCTGCGGCGAGCGCAGATCTTTCGCCAGCTGTAACACGCGGGGATCTTTCGCCAGTTCTGGCGTCGTTACCAGCAGGTTGGCGTAGGGGTTATGTGCTGCAGACTCCAGTCCCAGCGCATCTTTCGATGGGGTCAGACCTGCTTCAAGCGCGTAGTTGCCGTTGATAATTGCGGCATCCACATCATCCAGCGAGCGTGGCAGTTGCGGCGACTCAATCTCAACGATCTTAATTTTCTTCGGGTTATCACTGATATCTTTTGGCGTCACCAGCGTCGAACCCGTTTCACCCTGCGCGTTGAGTTTGATCACCCCTTTGTCCTGCAACAGCCAGAGTGCGCGGCTCAGGTTAGTGGTATTGTTCGGTACCGCAATGCTGGCCCCTTCAGGTAGCGCCGCTAAACTTTTCACTTTCCGCGAATAGATACCCAGCGGCTCGATGTGAACACTGGCGGCCACGGCAAAGGTTTTCCCCAGCGCCTTCTCCTGATCTTTCAGGTAAGGCAGATGCTGGAAGTAGTTGGCATCCACATCCCCGGCGGCCAGCAGCTCATTGGCATTCACGCCCCCGCTCAGCTCAACAATTTTGAGATCCAGTTTCGGATCCAGGGTTTTGACATACTCCAGGATTTCCGCATGTGGCAGCGGATCGGCCGCTACGCGAAGCGGCGCGGCCTGTAAACTCTGGGCAATCAGCAGTGAAAGACCGGCAAGGGCCAGAAAGCGCTTTTTAATCATCATCATTTATCTCTTATCGTTATCAGTGGGTGTTGTGTTCGGGGTAGAAACGTTGGGCAACTTCCGGATGCGAACGCAGCCGGCCTTTAAGGTAGTTCCAGCCCACTTCGCGCAGCAGCGGATTAAGCGGATCGCTGCTCGGTCCCTGTGCCAGTTCAGCCAGCTGAGGAGGCAGTTGATAGATCGGCACCACGGCGTCGAGTTGTGCGCCCAGGAAAAAGGCGATTGATAAGCGCTCGCTGCTCTGCGGTGGCGACACCACACGGTGCACCGTTGCGCGAAGATAACCGTTGGTCGCCAGCTCCAGCAGCTCGCCAATGTTCACCACAAACGCGCCCGGCAGTGGTGAGGCATCGATCCAGTTGTCCGGCGTCACTTCCACCTGTAAGCCCGGCTGATCGTCCTGCAGTAACATCGTCAGGAAGCCTGAATCTTTGTGCGCGCCAACACCCTGGCGTGATTCGCCCTCCGTGCGGCCCGGATAACGGATCAGTTTGATATGTTCGTTGGGATAGTCGCCATAGAGGTTATCGAAGGCGTTGCGCGGCAGATTCAGTGCCCCGGCAAAGGCGCGCAGCAGCTCCAGCGCCACCGCTGTCATCTGCTGCTGCCAGCGGGTGACCACCGTTTGCAGTTCAGGTAAAGCTTCAGGCCACTGATTCGGCCCCTGCATCCGTTGCCAGGTGGGTGAATCGGCGGTAACGGGCAGCGCTTCCCGTTCCGCACCAATATCAAACTGCTCGCGATAGTCAGGCTGGCTGCGGGTTATTTCAACCCCCGCCAGGTTATAGCCGCGAAAATGCGGCGAGTTCGCCATCGCCACTGCGGATTTATCCGCCTGTGGCAGGGCAAAAAATTTCCGCGCGACGTGCTGAACCTCATCTAATAGTTCACGGTCGATGCCGTGATTGATTAAATAGAAGAAACCGACATCACGCGCGGCCTGGCTTAATTTTTCCAGGACCTGTTGCTGCTGCTGTTGATTACCTGACAATAATGCGAAATCAATTACCGGCAATTCTGCTGTGGTTAACGCGCTCATGATTGACACTCTGTTGGCATGGAATCGCTTTACACTGCCATTTCATTTATGCGTTAACTACCAACTAATCCTGCTATGTATATGCGACGGATGGGAATATCCCACCACGCCGCGGGCTTTAAACCCGCAGATTACTCTGCGCTCCACGCCACGAATGCCGGCGGTAACCATGCCGTAATCTCAGGCAAAGGCTGTTGATAAAGCGCAATCTCGACAAAACAGGTCTGCGCACTGCACCCCTGGCCGAGTCGTGAACTGCCGCTATCCTGGGTCAGCACATTGGGATTGCCGTGTTTATCCAGCGGCTGGCCCTCCTGCTGATCGAGCGGGTCATACCAGGCGCCGGTCGACATCTGTACGACACCCGGCAGGATATCCTGCGTCAGATGCACGCCCGCCAGCAGCGCGCCGCGTCCGTTAAAGACTTTTACGATGCTGTTCTCCTCAATGCCGCGCGCAGCAGCATCTTCAGGATGCATCCAGAGTGGCTCACGCCCGGCAATTTTGGTGGCCCGGCTGACCCGTCCATGATCGTACTGACTATGCAACCGGGTCCGTGGCTGGCTTGAGAGCAGATGCAACGGCCACTGCTGCTTTTCCTGCTGTTGCGCCTGGTATTCCGGCGCATACCAGCAGGCAAATCCGGGCGCTTCGTCATACCCGAAATCGGCCACCTGCTGAGAAAAAAGCTCGATTTTCCCCGACGGCGTGCTGAGCGGGGCTGACTCCGGGTTATCGCGAAACGCTTTTAGCAGGATCTGCGGCGTCTCTGGCGCGGGATACTCCACCACTCCCTGTGACCAGAACGCCTCAAAGGGCGGCAGTTCGATGCCCTGCGCTGCCGCGCGTGGCCGGGAATCTTCATAGAGTGACTGAAGCCACTGGCGCTCATCACGCCCCTGCGTAAAGGCGTCAGCAAAACCGAGCCGCTGCGACAGAGCGGCAAAAATTGCGTAATCCGATTTTGCAGCTGCAAACGGCGGCAGATGCTGCGGCATGGCGATGATAAAACCGTCGTTGCTGGCGCTGCCAATATCTTCACGCTCCAGCGACGTGGTCGCAGGCAGCACGATGTCGGCAAATTTTGCCTGCGCCGTCCAGAACTGCTCATGCACAATTACAGTGTCCGGCCGCTGCCAGGCGCGTATCAGCTTGTTGATATCCTGATGATGATGAAAGACATTGCCGCCCGCCCAGTAGACCAGCCGGATGTCGGGATAGACCCGCTGTTGCCCATCAAACTCATAGTGCCCTCCGGGATTGAGCAACATGTCGGCGATGCGTGCCACCGGAATCGTCTCCTGAACCGGATTATGACCGGCGGGCAGACGAGGCCCGGAAAACTGTCGCCGGGCGGCACCGGCCAGATTGGTTGAGGCGTAACCAAAGCCCAGCCCGCCGCCGGGCGTGCCTATCTGACCCAGCAGAGCGCTAGTCGCAACGGTGGCCCAGAAAGCCTGCTCGCCCTGCCGCGCCCGCTGCACCGACCAGGCAATATTCACCATCGTTTTATGCGCCGCCATCTGCCGTGCCAACGCACGGATCTCCGCGGCCGCCAGCCCGGTCAGCGGAGCGGCCCATTCTGGCGTTTTAGCTATCCCGTCGTGTTCACCCAGCAGGTAGGCGGCATAGTGGTCAAAGCCCACCGTGTAACGTTCTGTGAATGGCGCGTCATAGAGAGATTCAGTAATTAACACCTGCCCGATTGCCAGTAACAGCGCCGTATCGGAGCCGGGCTGTATCGCCAGCCACTCCGCATCGGCCACCCCAGCAAGATCGTTTCTGACCGGACTGATGTTGATAAACCGGGTGCCATTTTGCTGCAGCGTGGTTAACCAATGAGAAAGCGCATGGTCATTAGCCCCGCCGCCATTGACCTGCGCATTGCGCAGCGGCAAACCCCCGATAGCCACAAACAGTTCGCAATGCTCTGCCAGAACCGGCCAATGGGTATGGTGACGTTGTAACTCATCGAGGTTGCCGATGATGTGCGGCAGCGTGCGTTCACCGGCCGCAATGCTGTAGGTGTTGGTGCTGGCGGTGTAGCCGCCATAGTGGTTAAAGAAACGATGAAGCTGGCTCTGAGCATGATGGAAACGTCCGGCACTCGACCAGCCGTAAGAGCCGGCGTAGATCGCCTGATTGCCGTGCTCTGTTTTTACCCGCCCCAGCTCCTCCGCCACCAGCTGCAACGCAACATCCCAGCTCACCTCCACAAACGGCTCTTTGCCGCGCCCGCTGCGGGATGCGCTTCTGTTCTGGAGATAACCGAGCCTGACGGCCGGATTTTTGACCCGGGTTTCGCTTTGCACCGCGCCCGGTAACGACTGCCCGATCGCAGAGGGATTACGGTCCCACGCCACCGGCCTGACCGACGTCAGCGTGTCCCCTTCGGTGGTGACGTGATACGTGCCCCAGTGCATAACAGCTAAATCATTCTTTTTCATGGCTCACTCGCGTCGGATACGGCGCGAGAGACGCGTACCCAGGGTTTGCAGTAGCTGGACAATGACAATCAGCACCAGCGCAGTCGAAATCGTGGCAAAGGCATCAAAGCGCTGATAGCCGTAAGTGATGGCGAGGTCGCCAATGCCGCCGCCGCCCACCGTGCCCGCCATCGCCGTCGCACCCAGCAGGCCGATAGTGGCGGTGGTCAGGGCTAACACCAGCGACGAGGCGGCTTCCGGTATCATGAAATACCAGATGGTCTGCAGCGTGGTGGCACCCATCGCATTGGCTGACTCCAGAATGCCCTCATCCACCTCCAGCAGGGCATTCTCCACCAGCCGTGAAATATAGGGCGCGATAAATATCACCAGTGGCACAATGGCCCCCGCCGTACCGATGGTGGTGTTCACCAGCAGGCGCGTCAGCGGCAGAATAGTGATCAGCAGAATAATAAACGGCAGTGAACGGATGATATTCACGATCGGGTTCAGCAACTGATGTACCAGTCGATTCGGCTGTATCCCACCCGGACGACAGATCACCAGCACAATGCCAAGCGGCAGGCCCAGCAGCGAACCAAAGCCCAGCGACAGCGCCACCATAATCAGCGTGTCCTGCATCGCCGTCAGGAACTGATCGCCGGTAACGGCGGTTTCAAAGAGTTCTGACATCACTGATTTTCACTCCGGTCGCGATGAGAAACTGGATGGCCGCCTCGCGTCTTGCGGGCTCGCCTTTGATCTGCACAATCATGAAACCCAGAATGGTACGCTGTACTTCCGTCATGCTGGCGAACAGGATATTCACTTCAACCTCATGTTCACGGATCAGGCGATTGATGATCGGCTGTTGTGCCGTGCTGCCGACAAACTCCAGCCGCAACACGTCGACAGCCGGATGCTGGCTTAACAGCGCAAGGGTCTGCTGTGGCAGACGATCGTGGATGACGGACTGCACAAAGCTGGCGCTCACCGACTGTTGCGGTTCAGCAAACAGCGACAGGACATCGCCCTGTTCAACGATACGGCCCTGCTCCATCACCGCCATCCGGTTGCAGATCTTCTGGACCACCGACATCTCATGGGTGATCAGGACAATGGTGATGCCGTAACGCTGATTAATCTCCTGTAACAGCAACAGAATCTGTACCGTGGTCTGGGGATCCAGCGCGGAGGTCGCCTCATCACACAACAGAATCGCGGGATTGGTCGCCAGCGCGCGGGCAATTCCGACGCGCTGTTTTTGACCGCCGGAGAGTTCATCCGGATAGCTGTGGGCTTTGTCGCTGAGGTTAACAAACGCCAGCAGCTCCGCCACGCGGGTGGCGATAAAATCTTTATCCCGGCCCTGCAAAATCAGTGGGATGGCGACGTTGTGAAACACCGTTCGGGCATTGAGCAAATTGAAGTGCTGGAAGATCATGCCAATCTGCTTTTTGACCTGAATTAAGCGCTTTTTGCTGATCCCTTGTAACGCTTCACCCTGCACCTCAACCGAGCCGGTTGTGGGGGTCTCCAAGTGATTAATCAGGCGCAACAGCGTACTTTTTCCGGCTCCACTGGTGCCGATGACGCCAAAGATGTCACCCTGGTTGATACGCAGATTAATCTCCTTCAGAGCCTGCACTTCTGCACCGTTACGCGCAAACGTTTTGCTGACATGGCGAAACGCAATGGCTACCTGACTCATTTGAAATAATCTGGCAGCAGATAGCCCGCATACTGCGCATTACCGGTGATATAGCTTTTAAATTCTGCTGAGTGGTAGCCGGCAATAATGTCACGGGCAAACTGAGCCTGCTTATTTTTACCGGCTACCGTCACCACGTTAATAAACTGGCTGGTTGCCGCTTCCAGTTTCAGTGCCGAATTGAGTTTCATGCCACTGGATACCGCGAAGTTGCCCTGAATGACTCCATAGTCAACATCGGGGAGTGCACGCACCTGCTGAGCGTTATCCATCTCTTTAAGCACGATTTTGTAGGGATTTTCCGTGATATTTTTCTGCGAAAAAGTGGCAGCATCGCTATCGGGGCTGATTTTGAGCCAGCCGATGCTCTGGAGTAACAGCGCCGCCCGGTACTCATTTGAGGGCTGATTGGGCACAGAGACCGTGCTGCCCGGCGCGGGTTGAGTCAGCGTTTTCACGCGCCCAGAGTAGAGCCCCATTGGCGGGGTCGGCACCTGCACAATCCCAACGTTATCAATGCCAAGCCGGTCATTAACCGACTTCAGATAGACGGGATGCTGCATGATATTGGCGTCAATCGTCCCGCGGTGAACGGCATCATTAACCTGAATCCCATCACTGAAATCTTTATACTCCAGGGTATACCCCTGCCTGATTAATAAGGGCGCAACGCCTTTTTCAAACTGCTCTTTATAAGGCCCTGGATTAAATCCAATCCGTATTTTCTTCTGGTCGGCTGCCTGAGCGGCAGAAATAAAAAGGCTGGCGGTGGTAAGTGCCAGAATAATTCCCCGGGATGTGATCTGCATTGTTTGCCCTGATTCATTATTGTGAGAGCGATCGATTTAATCACAGCCATCGCGGAGAGGAACAGGCAAAACCCAGCCCCGACTTTGGCTTATTTATGCTAACGATAGTCACATGCTGGATATTCGAATCCTTGTAAAGAACAGCGTTATTTCTGCTAAAGATTTTAATGTCAGCTATGTCATTCTTCCCCGCTTAACACTGTTTATTGCGGGAGAGATATGGCGGAGTTTGCAGCTTCAAAGATGGTCGCAGGGCTCGAAGAGAACCTCTTCAGCATGCTGGAAAAGCAGGCAGCACAACTGGATGATGCGCTGTTACCGCTGATCGATCTCTCCTCCGGCAGTCCGCGTCAGCCGACGCCGCCCGCGGTAATCGCTTCATTACAGGCTGCGGCAGCGAAACCGGAGAACCATGAGTATCCCTCGTTCTGGGGCAAACCCGCGCTGCGCCGTGCTATCGCAGCCTTTTACCAGCGTCACTACGGCGTCACGCTCGATCCTGAAACTGAAGTGGCGCTGTTCCAGGGCGCACACATTGGCGTCAATGGTTTTCCCCGCGCCCTGCTCAATCCGGGTCAGGTGTTGATCTCTACCGATCCCTGCTATCCGCTCTACCGCTCAGCGGCCCGTCAGGCAGGTGCCGATTTTTATGGCATTCCGCTGGAGGCGCGCAATGCTTTCCTGCCCGATTTCACCCAGGTGCCGGACGATATCGCGGCGCGTGCCGGTCTGCTGCTGCTCAATTATCCCCATAATCCCACTGGCGCACTGGCGACAGCCGCGCTGTTCGCCGACGCGCTGGCCTTCGCCCGCCAGCATCATGTTCCGCTGATTCATGACTTCGCCTATGCCACGCTGGGCAGTGAGTCGGGCGAACAGCCGCTGAGTCTGCTGGCACAGCCCGATGGCAAAGCCTGGGGCGTGGAAATCTACACGCTGTCAAAAAGCGCACTCATGGCAGGCTGGCGGGTGGGATTTGCGGTGGGAAACGCCTCGATGATTGCGGCATTTAAAAAACTTCATACTCATAGCTACAGCACGGTGTATGGCGCGGTGCAGGATGCCGCTATCACCGCGTTGTCGCTGCCCGCTGAACAACTCAGCTTGCTGGCAGAGCATTACCATCAGCGCCGCAGAGTGATTTTAGCCAGGCTGGCAGCGATGCACTGGCCGGTACGCGCCCGTCAGGGCACCTTTTTCCTCTGGCTGGCAGCGCCAGCTGGTTTCACCGGGGAGCAGTTCGCCGCCCTGCTACTGGCCCAATGTCATCTGCTGGTGGCACCGGGTAACGGGTTTGGCGCAGCGGGGCGGGATTATATTCGCATCAGCCTGACAACCGGGACGGAGCAATTACTGCAGGCGCTGGATCGCATCGACGAACTGAAACTATTTAAGTAGCGCATTAGTACCGGGAAAATCAGTTCCAGATATAACCAGAGCACCAGCCGCAAGCTATTACCAAATGTTCAGACCCGTAAGCAGGCGTGAATAAGTTCACTATGCTGGGTTTGTCAGTAAATGCAGTTATTTCGGCTGAAAACTTGCAAAAACTTACAATCGTAGTCTAGAGTTTACCGGCTGCGGTTTCTGCCGCTTCACTTAAAACTTATTCGGCTTCTTATAGCTTTCATTTCCACGGTTTCTTCTGAACATTGTTTGCGGCTGCGAAAGCTATAAGACTCCTTCATTGATGCACCTGAGGAGAATATGGACACCAGAAACTCATCGTCTGAACACCCAAAGAAACATTTCTGGAACAGGAAGCCAAAAGAGCTGACTGTTGACGACATTACCGTAATCGACAACGACATGCTGAAGCGTGCAGTTGGCGCAGCTGCGTTAGGTAATGCGATGGAATGGTTCGACTTTGGCGTATACAGCTATCTCGCCGTGATCATCGGCAAAGTCTTCTTCCCGGATGCCAACAACGCGGTGCAGCTAATCGCCACCTTTGGTACGTTTGCCGCGGCCTTCCTGGTCCGTCCGATTGGCGGCCTGGTGTTTGGCCCGCTGGGTGACCGCATCGGACGGCAGAAAGTGCTGGCAATGACGATGATCATGATGTCGATTGGTACGTTCTGTATCGGTCTGATCCCGGCTTACTCTTCAATAGGCATCATGGCACCGATTCTGCTGCTGGTGGCACGTCTGATCCAGGGCTTCTCAACCGGTGGTGAATATGGTGGCGCAGCGACCTTTATCGCGGAGTACTCTACCGATAAACGCCGGGGCTTTATGGGCAGCTTCCTGGAATTCGGCACCATCGGTGGTTACCTGCTGGGTGCCAGCCTGGTCACGGTGATGACCACCGTGATGTCGAATGAGGCGATGATGTCCTGGGGCTGGCGCGTGCCGTTCTTTATCGCCGCGCCGCTGGGCCTGTTTGGTCTCTACGTGCGACTGAAGCTGGAAGAGACTCCGGCCTTCCAGCAGCACATGGAAAAACAGGAAGCGCTGGAGCAAAGCAAGCCGCGTCTGACGCTGATGCAGATGCTGAGCAAATACCGCGCACCGATGATGAAATGTATCGGTCTGGTGCTGCTGTTTAACGTCTCTAACTACATGCTGACCTCGTACATGCCGAGCTATCTGACCGGCGTGCTGGGTCTGCCAGAGTTAAGTGGCCTGCTGCTGGTGATGGTGGCGATGTTCGTGATGATGCCGCTGACGCTGCTGTGGGGTCGCTGGACCGACCGCATTGGTCGTCGTCCGGTGATTGCCTTTGGTGCGGTGGGTCTGATCCTGCTCGCCATACCGAGCTTTATGCTGATCGGGTCCGGTAATATGTGGGCGGTATTTGGCGGCCTGATGATTCTGGGTGTACTGCACACCTGCTTCAGCGGCACTATGCCTTCGACGCTGCCCGCGCTGTTTACTACCGATATCCGTTACAGTGCGCTGGCCATCGGCTTCAACCTGTCGGTTTCGCTGTTTGGGGGTACGACACCACTGATTACCGCGTGGCTGGTGGATACCACTAAAAACAATATGATGCCGGCTTACTACATGATGGGCGCGGGCGTGATTGGCCTGCTCACCATTCTGACGGTACGTGAAACAGCCCGTCAACCGCTGACCGGTTCATCCCCTGCGGTAGCGACCAAAGCGGAAGCGCATCGCCTGATCGACAAGCTGCGCAAGCGGCACAAGCCATCAGCGACCGCCGCGAAATAACTGTTCTGACACCCTGCTCTGCAGGGTGTTTTTTTATCTGCCGTCCGATCTGTTTACCCAGCTGATTTAACTGCCCTGAAACGCGCCACTTTCGCCCGATTGCCACACAGCGCCATGCTGCACCAGCGGCGGCGATGCGCTTTGGTGCGATCGTAAAACCACAGTGTACAGGCGGGATGTTCACAGCCACGGACTCTGCTGAAGTCCTCCTGCGCCAGCAACATCGCAGCCTGTTCCGCAACCTGTCCCAGCCGTTGCATCACGCTCTGGCCCGCATAGACCCGCCTGATTTTTAAGGTGCCCGGCTCCCCGGTCATTTGCAGATGGCTGGTCGCTTCACCCAGCCAGGCGTTCAGCGCCTGAATGTCAACGCCCTCTCCCGCTTTGTGCTGCTGCACGTTATCACGAATGATCTGACGTAAGTGACGCGCTGCTTCCAACAGCGCACCCGGTTCATGCTGCGGAGCCGGGGCATCTGGTGCCAGTCCGGCCTGGTGTAGCCAGGCTTCAACATCCTGATCGGTTTGCCAGAAGTCGTGCGGCTGGCCTTCCACGATGGCCAGGGTATTGATGAAATCCAGCGCCGGATGATCGGCCAGAAACCACGGTCCCTGGGCGGTGTGTGATTGCGTTTCCGCCATGATATTGCCTCCCTTGTTAACTCTGCTGATGCCACTGTAACCGACAAAGGATTATTTGAATAGTTACACCGCCCTTATTGTAACCGTTATAAATTGATTTGACAGGTTACATTCTGGCTGCATAATGACTCTTAGTAACCCCATAAATACCACTTAACCAGTTACAGGAGTTCAGCATGCGTGATCAATCCATTTCGTACCGTTACCAGCAGGCCGATGGCGTCAATATTTTCTATCGCGAAGCGGGCGATCCTTCCCTGCCGGTACTGCTGCTGTTGCATGGCTTTCCCACCTCTTCACATCAGTTCCGCAATCTGATCCCGCTTCTGGCCGATAAATTTCATCTCATCGCACCCGATATGCCGGGCTTTGGCTTCACTGAAGTGCCTGCTGAGCGCAACTATTCCTGGACCTTCGACGCGCTGGGCCAGACGCTGACCGCCTTTGTCGATGCACTGGGGCTGGAACGTTATGCGATGTATGTTTTCGACTATGGCGCACCTGCCGGTCTGCGACTGGCACTGGCTTACCCCGATCGCGTCAGCGGACTGATATCACAAAACGGTAACGCCTATCTGGAGGGATTAGGAGAGGCCTGGGCGCCGGTCCGCGCCTACTGGGACGATCCCAGCGAAGCAAATGGTCAGGTGATCCGTGACGCCATCCTGACGCTGGAAGGGGTGAAGTGGCAGTATCTGCATGGGGTGAGCGATCCGCTGCAGATCGCCCCGGAAACCTATACCCTGGATACTCTGCTGATGGAGCGCCCCGGTAACAAAGATATTCAGCAGGCCCTGTTTCTCAATTACGCCAGTAATCTGAAACGTTATCCGGAATTTCAGGCGTTCTTTCGCCAGCAGCAGGTGCCAACGCTGGTGATCTGGGGCAAGCACGATCCGTTCTTTATTCCACCGGGCGCAGTGGCCTGGCAGCGGGATAATCCACAGGCGGTGGTCGAGATGCTGGATAGCGGCCACTTCGCGCTGGAGACGCACACCCATCACATTGCGTCGCGCATCCGCGAGATGTTCAGTGGCGACTGACCCGCTGCGCAGAGGCAGGCTGTTCAGCGCTGCCTCTGCAAGCGTGCAGGTCACTCATTGCTAAAGCGGCCAACGGTGCTGGCCGCGCCCAGCGCATGGCCTTTCAGCTGTGCCACCAGCTCTGCCTGGGTTAACCCCGCTTTCAACTGACCTACCGGCAAATCGGTGGCGATCAGCACAAAGTTATAGTGATGCAGCCCACTGCCTGCAGGCGGACAAGGGCCATAATAGTGCAGCGTCCCTGGGGTATTTTTTCCGCCGGTGTAGTCCTTGCCCTTTGTCAGAGCCCCCTGCGCAAATGACGAGCGGCTGGCGGGAATGTTATAGGCCACCATGTGGGTAACGCCGAGCCCTTTGGCCCCGACCGGATCGGTCATCAGAAGAGCCAGACTGCGGGTGCCCGCCGGAATCGCAGACCAGTTCAATTCGGGAGAGATATTCTCACCGGTACAGGAAGGATTACTTTTATTGGCACCGGCAAACTTTTTATCCAGTAGCGCATTATCGCTGAAGTCTTGTGATTGCAGCGTAAATACCGACGCTGCCAGCGTGGTCATTGGCAAAACGGCCAGCACCGTCGCGCAGAGTAATTTTTTCACCAGCCACTCCTTATCAGATTACTCAAGAGATTATGTTCCGTATGGATTGCGTCACTGCCTGATTACTATAACGGCTTTAACGCGATTGACCCGACTGACCGCCTGTTCAGGGGTAAGGAAACGGCAAATCTATGATCTCCGTCGCGCTGGCTGAGAGAGCTGACGCGTTGCCCTGTGACGCATTACCCGATATAAGTTAACGCATCTGGCTGAAGTTTCGCCTGAATCATCGTCACTGTCACCGATAAGTGGACACTATGCAGATTGAAGATCTCCGGATTTACGTTGCGGTAATGCATGCTGGCAACTTTACTGCAGCAGCTGAGCATCTGATGCTATCGAAACAGTATGTCAGCCGCCGTATGGCTGCGCTGGAGGCATCATTAGGGGTACGACTGTTGATCCGTAACACCCGTAAGCTGTCTGTAACGGATGCAGGTTTACTGTTCGCGCAACATGCTCAGCGCATTCTGGATGAGATTCAGGAAGCGCAACTGGCGGTGTCAGAGCAGCAGCAGGCGCTGCGCGGCACCTTCCGAATCAATCTGCCGATGTCCTTTGGCATGAGCCACCTCTCCCCCCTGATTGCCGAGTTTCTAAGCCACCATCCGTCATTGCAGTTTCATATTGAGCTGGCTGACCGCTATGCCGATGTGATTGGCGAAGGCGTTGATATGGCGATTCGCATCGGTACGCTGGCTGATTCCACGCTGATTGCCCGTCCGCTCGGCGAGCTGAAGCGGGTTATCTGCTGCAGCCCCCGCTATCTGGAACGGGCAGGCGTGCCGCAGCAGCCAGAAGCCTTGCTGCAACATGCCTGTCTGCGCTACGGACGTGAAGGTCAGAATGGCTGGGAACTGCAGGTCAATGGTAAACCGAAGTGGCTGGCGGTTCAGGGCCCGATGGTGAGTAACAATGGCGAGGTTCTGCGTGATGCCGCACTGGCAGGCTTAGGACTGGTATTGTTACCCGCCTTTATCGTTGAGACAGCCCTGCAACGCGGTGAGCTGGTGACCGTGCTGGACGACTATCTGCCGCCCCCGCTCTCCCTGAATGCGGTTTACCCGCAGCACCGTCAGCGCAGCGAAGTAAACCGCCAGTTACTGGCCTTTCTCCAAACGCGTTTAGCGTCGTGACAGCACTAAAGTTTTTTTAATGCCGCATAGACCCTGGCGACAGCGACGGCACCCGGATCAGACACGCCGTTGAGGTTAGCACTGTTAAGATAAGATGATCGGCCCGCTTTTGCTTTCCCCATGCTGGCGGTTGCATCACTGCCCTGCTGTGCCGCATCAGCCGCCTCTGCCAGCGATTTACCCGCCACCAACGCCTCGATTGCCGGTTGCAGCGCATCAATCAGCGTGCGATCTCCTGGTTGTGCCCCGCCATACTGCTTCATCTTCTCCAGACCCTGTTGCAGGGCCGCGGGCAGCGCATCGCCTTCGGCCAGCTGCTGCGCAGCAGCAGTGAAAAAGATCGCCATCAGTACGCCGCTGGAGCCGCCCATCACCGTAGCCAGTCGCTCACCCGTCACCGCGAGCAGATCGGGCAAGGCATTTAACGGCAGCTGATTATCTGCACATTCGCGCTGGATCTGGCGTGCGCCAGCAGCAAAGGTCGAACCGGTATCGCCATCACCGACCTGCGCATCCAGTTTGTTCAGCTCGCTTTCGCTGGCGATCAGGGTTTCACAGATGCTGTTAACAAACGCAGCGACGGTCGGGTTATCTGAGGGTTGCGCCGGATGCGCTGTTGCCTCTTTTGTCGCGTTAACCGGCTGCAGCGGCGCGACTTTAACCGCCTGAACCCAGCCGGTGACCTCAACCGGCGCGCAAATCGCCTCCTCGAACAACGGCGTCAGCGTCATGGAGGTGACGGAAAAGCCCTTCATGTCCAGCGCGGTCATCAGCGGAGCCGGGCCAATCAGATAATCACTGCCCCGGCTGAGCGGCGACTCAATCAGGTCACGCGTGACCAGACTCATCTCCAGCGCGGACATGCCGCCAAGATTATTGATTAACAGCGCGCGTGGCTGATCGTTGTCCGGCATCACTTTCTCCAGCAGGTGCTGCACAATCTGCTGACTGTTTTGCGTCTGCATGACGTCAACACCCGGTTCGCCGTGAATCCCCAGCCCCATTTCAACGCTTCCGTCTGGCACCCGCTGGCCGGTCTGTTCATCCGGCAGATGGCAGCTTGAGAGCGCAACGCCCATGGTGGCGATAGCACGACTGGCTGCCTCTGCTGCCTCGGTCACCGCCGTCAGGTCATCACCCCGCTCTGCGACGAAGCCCGCCACTTTATGCACCAGCAACGTGCCCGCGACGCCGCGTGGCTGAGGGTTATCGGGCAACGCAACATCATCACCGACAATCACCATATTGACGCTGAATCCCGCTTTGCGCGCTTTTTCTGCCGCCAGACCGAAGTTGAGGCGATCCCCGGTGTAGTTTTTCACAATCAGCAGACATCCCGCCTCACCGGTAATATTGATGATGGCGTTGTAAACCGCGTCAACGCTGGGGGAAGCAAAAACATCGCCACAGACGGCAGCCGTCAGCATCCCTTTGCCGATAAAGCCGACATGGGCCGGTTCATGGCCTGAACCACCACCGGAAATCAGCGCGACCTGCTGTTTTTGCCAGTCATTACGCATCACGATGCGAATGCGCGGATCGACCTGCAACCGGACCAGATTGCGCCACGGGCTGGCGTAAATCATGCCATCTAACGCGCTGTCGACGAGATCATCCTTTTTATTCATTACGAATCGGGTCATGTCTTCTTTCCTCATAGGCATGCGGGTTTGCTGATGACCCAGTGTTACATACCACTGACGACAGTGAGAAATCCATCAACAGGTCAGTAGCCTGATTTCAGACATACCGCACGAAAACCAGCTGACACAGGCGCAGTGATTTTTACTAATTGATTGATTTTTATCAAATGTCTTTACCTGAAAGTGAGAGGTTCTGCGCAGAACATGAACCGGGGATCACGGATGGTAAAAATTCATTTGTTAACAGAGGATGTTTTAATGACCCAACGTATGATTCTCAATGAAACCGCCTGGTTTGGTGCTGGTGCTTTGCGCCATTTGCCGGAAGAGGTACAACGTCGCGGGATGCGAAAAGCACTGATCGTCACTGACAAAGCACTGGTCGCGGCGGGTGCGCTGAAGCGGGTGACCGATCTGCTGGCGCAACATCAGTTTGACTGGGCGGTGTATGATGAGGTGGTGCCGAATCCTACCATTCGGGTTGTGCAGCAGGGTGTTGCGGTGTTCAGAGAGTCAGGTGCCGACTACCTGATCGCCATTGGCGGCGGCTCACCACAGGATACCAGCAAGGCGATCGGCATTATTATCAATAACCCTGAGTTTGAAGATGTCCGCAGCCTGGAAGGCGTCAGCCCCACCCGCTATCCGTGCGTGCCGATCATCGCTATCCCGACCACGGCAGGCACCGCCGCAGAAGTGACGATTAATTACGTCATTACCGATGAAGAGAATCGCCGTAAGTTTGTCTGTGTCGATCCCCATGACATTCCGAAAGTGGCGATCATTGATGCGGAGATGATGGCGAGCATGCCCGCGTCGCTGAAGGCTGCGACCGGTATTGATGCCCTAACCCATGCCATTGAAGGCTATATCACACGCGGAGCCTGGACCCTGACCGATATGCTACACCTCAAAGCCATTGAGATTATCAGCCAGTCACTGCGTGAATCGGTGGCAGGAAATATTGAGGCAGTTGAGCAGATGGCGCTGGGACAATATGTGGCCGGTATGGGTTTCTCTAATGTCGGCCTTGGTCTGGTGCATGGCATGGCACACCCGCTGGGCGCTTTTTACAATGTCCCGCACGGCGTAGCCAATGCCATTTTGCTGCCGCAGGTGATGGCGTGGAATGCCTCAGGCACTGGCGAAAAATATCGCGACATTGCCCGTGCAATGGGTGTGAAACAGGTTGAGTCATTGTCGCTGGCTCAGGCACGAGAAGCGGCGGTCGCCGCGGTGCGTCAGCTCTGTCGCGATGTGGGTATTCCCCGCTCGCTGCGTGAAGTGGGCTTAAAAGAGGCGGATATCCCTGCACTGGCACAGGCCGCGCTGGATGATGTCTGCACCGGCGGCAACCCACGTACGCCGGACCTGGAGGACGTGATGGCGTTATACCGCCAGAGTTAAAGCGCATATCCTGTAGTGATGCAGTGCCGATAACAGGCCCGTCCTCGCTGGCGGGCTTTTTTTACGTCATGGCAACGCTTAATCCGGGAGCCTTCGCCAGAGGTTGTTCAGTCTGACTTACGGCATCAGCCAAGGTTTTAGCCGCGTTTATCCTGCCTGGTTTCAGCCTGAAATCGCCCGCTGTTACGATGAAGTTCAGCGAGCGAACCAACTGCCCTTACCCATGATTTCTTTAGATGCTAAACCCTGATTCACTTGATCTGGATCACAAAAATCCGCATCATGCGCAGCGAAAACCTTAATGACGCTGCGGAGATATCAATGACACTGTACCAGGGTATGCTAATTTTCTATGCCGTTGTTGCATTGATCGCTACGCTGATCACGTTCTTCATCGCCAAAGATAAGCTGAGCATCAAACTGCTGAGCGCCTTTCTGGTGGGGGCCACCTGGCCGATGAGTTTTCCTGTCGCGCTGATGTTTGCTCTGTTTTAATTGACATTATCCCCTTAGATACCACACTCAGGTAAGACGTCCCTGACCTGCAAACCGCCGATCACCGACGTGGCCTTGTTCATGACGGTTAATAAGGAGCGGATATGCGCGTTATCAGTGTGATGATTCTGGTTTCTCTTCTCAGTGCCTGTAGTGCCCCATGGCACGCTGAAAAACCGGTTCCGGCGGCCGAAACCCGCCAGCAGACCTGCCAGCCAGGCTCCAATCCCAGCCAGAACGACTGCGGTCATTTCCCTGAACCTGAATTCCATTGATCCTGTCACAAGGCGATCGCTGCTGTGAGATCTCAATTACGCTATTTCATCGCATAACAAGGCTTTACACGCTGCTAACCGGTCAGTAAAGTAGCGCCCAGACATCAATTCTGATGCGTAAGCGTTAACGTCAACCAACGCCCCCGCAGCACTGCTGCATGTGATGATCCCTGCCATGATGCCTGTACAACACCCAGCTAAACCTCTCGCTGCGTATTCCAGCGCCACATTTTTTTTGTTCGTCCTGCTGCTGACCGCGGCTAATCTTCGTGCGCCCATTACTGTCATCGGCCCGGTACTACAGGATATCCGCCAGACCTTTGGCCTGAGTGTCGGTGAAGCGGGCCTGTTTAACTTTATTCCACTGATGCTGTTTGCCCTGCTCGCCCCACTGGCCGCCTGGCTGGGAAATCGCGTCGGGCTTGAGCGCAGTTTATGGGGCGCGCTATGCCTGATCACTGCCGGTTCGCTGTTGCGCTGGCAGCCTGCTGAAGCGGCGTTGTGGAGCGGAACGCTGTTGCTCAGCGCAGGTATTGCCGCCGCCAACGTGCTGCTGCCGCCACTGATTAAACGCGATTTCACCGCCCACACCGCTAAATATATTGGCCTTTATGCCGCCACCATGTCGATTACTGCCAGCCTGGCATCTGGCATTGCCGTTCCGCTGAGCCAGCTTTCAGCGGCAGGCTGGCGACTCTCGCTGGTTGTCTGGGCGCTACCGGGGCTGATTGCGCTACTCGTCTGGCTGCCGCTGTTACGTCAACGGCGTTCAACCGTAGCGCCCGCAGATGCGCCCGTTGCATATCGCCATCCGTGGCGAACGGCAGGCGGCTGGCAAATTGCACTGTTTATGGCGCTGCAATCGCTGGCGTTTTATACCCTGATTGACTGGTTTACGCTGTTTGCCCAGGATAATGGCTTCAGTCAGGCCCACGCAGGCTGGCTGCTGTTCTGGTATCAGGCAATTGCGATCGTCGCTAACCTGGGCTGCATGGTGGCGCTGAAGCGCGTAAAAGATGCCCGGCTTACCGCGTTCATTGCTTCATCAGGCATTTTCCTCGGCATGCTGGGCCTATTGTTCAATCCGCAGTGGGCCGTCATCTGGCTGACACTGGCCGGACTGGGCGCAGGCGCATCACTGGTGCTCTGCCTCTCACTGTTTAATCTGCGAGCCACCCATCACCGTCAGGCGTCACAGCTGTCGGGCATGGCACAGTGTGTCGGATATGCGCTGGCGGCACTCGGCCCTTTGTTCTTTGGCGTGCTCCATGAGCAGAGCGGTAACTGGACGCTGCCCTTCAGCGTGCTGGCAATGCTGAGCCTGTTACAGATGCTGCTGGCTCCGCTGGCAGCGCAGTCAAAACCCATTAGCTGAAAATGCGGCGGAGCCGTTAACAATAAATGACTCGCCGATCGCGGATGCTTAGCATCACGGGTCGGCGGGAATCGACGGGAGAATGTGCGTGTCTGAACTGAATAATGCTCTGCTGCAGGAGATCCTGGATCAGGTGCGTCCGCTGATCCATCAGGGAAAGGTGGCTGACTATATCCCTGCGCTGGCGGATGTGGCTGCCGATCATCTGGCAATAGCGGTTTGCCTGCGTGATGGCACCCTCTTTCAGGCGGGCGATGCTGAGACGCGCTTTTCGATTCAGTCGATCTCCAAGGCGCTTTCTCTGACCGTAGCACTGACCCGCTATGAGGACAGCGAAATCTGGCAGCGGGTCGGCAAAGAGCCTTCTGGCCAGCCATTTAATTCATTGGTTCAGCTGGAGCTGGAACAGGGCAAGCCGCGTAATCCGTTTATTAATGCCGGTGCGCTGGTGATTTGCGATCTGCTGGAAACCCGACTGACCGCCCCGCGTCAGCGAATGCTGGAAATTGTGCGCCAGCTGAGTCAGCAGTCCGATATCAATTATGATCGCCACGTTGCCCGCTCTGAGTTCGAACACTCGGCCCGCAATGCAGCGATCGCCTGGCTGATGAAGTCGTTTGGAAATTTCGATAACGATGTCACCAGCGTGATGCAGACCTATTTCCACTACTGTTCGCTGTCGATGAACTGCGTTGAGCTGGCCCGCACGTTTATCTATCTGGCGAATCAGGGCAAAACGCTGGATGGCAGCCAGATGATTACTCCACGTCAGGCGCGGCAGATTAACGCACTGATGATCACCAGCGGGATGTACGACGGCGCTGGCGAATTCGCGTGGAGAGTCGGGATGCCCGCAAAATCGGGCGTGGGTGGCGGGATTATTGCCATCATCCCAGGTGAGATGAGCATTGCCGTCTGGTCGCCTGGGCTGGATAGCGCGGGCAATTCTCTGGCCGGTACCGCTGTGCTGGAATTGCTGACCGAGAAGCTGGGGCGATCGATATTCTGAGTCTGAGCGCGCAAGTCACAGGCTCGCCGTGATGAAATGCGGCGGGATTCCCATGATTTCGGGAAGCTGATTTTGCATTTTCCGTGTAGTCCGCTGGCGATTTGAGTCGTCAGCGATAATCAGAACTCAAAAAACTAATTAGTGCGAAATCTGCGCCAGATCGTCTTCACTCAGACCAGTCATCTGCATAACGGTATTGCGATCCATTCCACTCTCTAGCATGGTTCGGGCAATTCTGAGGCTTGCTCCACGACTACCTTCTGTCCGTCCCTGTTCAATACCTTTTTCAAGCCCTATCTGCTCAAGCTGTTGTGCGATAGTCATAAGTGCGTTCTCGTGTTGGGGCACACGCTGTGCCAGCTCCCGTACAAAGGCTTTGGCGTCCGATGTTTCGCCCGCCTGTACAATGTAGTGTACCAGCGTTATCACCTGTGATGAAGAGTGATAGCCAGCCTGCAAAATGGTTACCAGCCTGTCCATCATTTCAGCCAGATCACGCTGCCGGATATGCTTCTGCAACAGGGTCAGAGCCGCCATGCTGCGATGTTGCATGATCTCATCGTCAGGAATCACCGTGACATCGACCAGCGGAAAACTACGGCTGTAAAGCCTGTCCGCCAGCGCCGGGGCGTCGAACTCATCCAGCCACCGGGTCGAATAGGGATAGGGAGTGCGTCTGCCAGTGTAAAACAGGACGGGAATCACCAGCGGCAACCGCTTATGCCCTGCTTCAAGATGGCGTTGCATGGCAGCCACTGCATAACGCATCAGCCGAAATGCCATATGTTTGTCTGGCATAGATTGATGCTCAATGAGTACATGGATATATCCATCGCCAGCGGTTGTTTTAAGACTGTAAAGCACGTCGCTAAAGTACTGACGGAGGTCATCCTCGACAAACGACCCCGGCTCCAGTTTCAGCGTGCTGAGATCACAGCATATGCGCAGCTCTGGCGGCAAATGCAGCTCCATGAAATCCCGGGCAATATCCGGCTGATTCAGAAATTGCCGGAATGTGGCATCATGAGGCACAGGCGTGCTGTTCTTCTTTTTCACTGGCCAGAATCCTTTCTGTTCCTGAAGCGCTTACATTGGCTGATTCAGCCAGTAAAAGGCGCTAATTCCTGTAGCGCACGAACGTTTAAAGTCCTGATGGAAATAACGAAATTAATACCCTGATGACTAAACCGCGTAAAACGCTTTTCCTGAAATCTACGAGGTTGCTCTGAATATCAACCCATGTCGGGCATTAAAAACTATTCCATCTGACTCAGCTCACCACATTAATTGGCTCGCCCTGAATAAAGGCCACGATATTGGTCATCACGCCAGCCACCAGATTCTCCACGCCGCTGCGACTTGCCCAGGCGATGTGCGGTGTCAGCAGCAGAGTTGGCAGATCCGCCAGCAGCGGATTATCCGGAGCGGGCGGCTCGCTGCTCAGCACATCCAGCGCCGCACCACCAATCAGCCCCTGCTTTAACGCCGCAGCAAGATCGGCCTCGTTAATCAGTCCGCCGCGAGCCGTGTTTATCAGCAGCGCCTGTGGCTTCATTTGACTCAGCGCCTCGCGATCAATCATCTGACAGGTGCTGTCACTCAGCGGGCAGTGCAGCGAAATGATGTCGCTGGTCGCCAGCATCTGCTCAAAGCTGACATAACCGTCACGCACCCTTTCACTGCCTTTTCGCTCGGCGTACTGCACCTGCATTCCCAGCGCCTGGGCCAGCCTGCCGACCGCCTGGCCGATGTCGCCTTTGCCCGCGATGCCCAGCGTGGCACCGCCAATATCCCCTATCGGCTGATGATGCACACAAAAGTGCTTAGCCTGGGGCCAGTCGATGCGGGTATTGCTGGCATAAGCCATCAGCTGACGGCGCAGGGCAAAAATCGCGGCTATCACCGCCTCTGAAACGCTCTGAGTTGAATAGCCTGGAACATTACTGACCACGATGCCGCGTGCGCGGCAGGCATCAAGATCGATACAGTCATAGCCCGTCGCTGCGACACAGATAAAACGCAGTTCAGGCAGTTGTTGCAGTGTGTCAGCCCGCAACGGCACCTTATTGGTGATAGCGACCGTTGCGCCCGCCAGCGAAGACACAATGTCTTCAGCCGGAGTCTGCGCACGAATCTCCCAGTCAGCCTGCTGTTGACCGGTCGGCAGGGGTACCGGCAGCGTGTCACCATCCAGCATTACAATTTTCATTTTTTATTCCTTTATTGGGTTTGGTTAAACCGCAGGCGAATGATTAATGTTATTTGTATGTGCACCGCGAGTAACAACTAAGTTAAATGATGCAGAAATTAAAGTGAAAATGTTCAAAGAGTGCGAATTTTTTCGGAACAGATGCCACTTTATTTAACCCTTTTATTCCCTTCGCGTTACACTGCCGCCCTGAATTCTGACCTCATACGACCGTTGAAATCATGCCGGGATCTTCACTCAGACAACGACTCACCGCCGGTATTGCGATACTGGCCGTGCTGCTGTTGTTTGTTGCACCGATGATCTCAAAGAATCTCGCTGAACATCATGCCAGGATGCAAGGCGCTTCGATCCTGAGCGCAGAGATGCCGATGATGGATCATCACAGCGAGATGTCGATGGCTGATCACGGGATGATGATGGGCCCGGGCTTTGCCTGTGGCTACTGCGATCTGCTGGTGCATGTTCCGCTGATGCTCTGGGTTTTTATCCCGTTTATCTGGTGGATGTGCCTGATCAGCCGCGCCCCGCCGCCAGCGGCTATCAATCCACCCCAATGGCGACGGCTGTTGCGTCTTCATCGACCGCGCGCGCCACCCTTTATCGCGTCACACTCACTGCTTACTAATCCGATTGCGTGACAACGTCACCTGATCGTCTTTGTCTTTTGAAAAGTGTGGAATGCTATGTCCTCTTCTCAGGAAATGTCCCCTGCACCGCGCGGCACGGTGTTTAATCTCTTTCACCGCCTGCATTTTTATATCGGCCTGTTTATTGCGCCGTTTATTTTTGTCGCGGCACTCACCGGCACGCTCTACGTTCTGACGCCGCAACTGGAACAGGCTATCTACCATGATGCCCTGAACACCGACGCGCAGGGTGAGGCCCAACCGTTGTCCGCCCAGATTGCCGCTGCGCGAGCCCGTGCCGGTGAATCAGCACGCATTTACGCTGTGCGTCCGGCACCCGGCCGGCAGGATACGACCCGCGTGCAGTTTGCCGAGCCACAGCTTGGCCCATCGGAATCACGATCGCTGTTTATTGATCCCTACACCCTGCAGGTGAAAGGCGATATGACGGTGTATGGCACCAGCGGTGTGCTGCCGCTGCGCATGTGGCTGGATCAGCTGCATCGCGGCCTGTTGCTGGGTGATTTTGGCCGAAACTACAGTGAACTGGCAGCCTCCTGGCTGTGGGTCGCTGCGCTGGGTGGGATTGTCTTATGGTCCGGCACCCGGCCGCCGCGCACCCGCAGTAAAGCACGGAGCGGCTTCGCGGCAACCCGTCACTGGCATGTCACGCTGGGGCTGCTGCTGGCAATCGGACTGGTGTTCTTTTCAGTAACCGGGCTGACCTGGTCACAGTGGGCGGGCAATAATATTGAAAAGATGCGCAGCGACTTTGGCTGGAAAACGCCGCAGGTTAATACCGCGCTAAACGGTAACGCGCCCGCTGAAGCCGCCGATCCCCATGCTGACCATCGCGGTTCGATGGAAGGGATGACGATGTCCGGAATGACCATGCCAGCGAAAACCGCTGCGCCTGTGATTCTCAATCAGCCGAATGCCAGCTGGGATCAGGCGCTGGCAGCGGCGCGTCAGGCCGGACTGCACGCAGCGAAACTGGAACTACGTCAGCCTAAGAACGCTGAACAGGCGTGGACGGTTTCGGAGATTGACCGCAGCTGGCCAAGCCAGGTCGATGCGGTTTCAATTAATCCGACTGATTTTAGCGTGGTCGACCGCGTTGAGTTTGCCAGCTTCCCGCTGGTGGCGAAACTGACCCGCTGGGGCGTGGATGCGCATATGGGCGTGCTGTTTGGCCTGCCTAATCAGCTGATTCTGGCGCTGTCTGGCTTTGGACTCTGCACAATGATTGTGCTGGGCTACCGCATGTGGTGGATTCGTCGCCCGGCTGTTCCGCAGCTCAACCCCTCGCAGACGCTGTTATCCGCCTGGCTGGCGCTGCCGCGCTATGCGCAGGGCACCAGCCTGATAGTGATGCTGGCGCTGGGATATGCGCTTCCCGTTATGGGTATCAGCCTACTGGTGCTGGTGCTGCTGGATATTCAGCGCTGGCGCAGCGCACAGCGCGCCGCGGTCGTCCGCGTGGATGTCGCTCCGGACAAACAGTCGCCGCTGGCCATCGTCCAGTCGCGTTTTGCCGGGAAGCGCAAAGAGATGCGCTATTTTCTGCGCAGCGTGACGGTGCTGGCGCTGATTGTCATTACGGTGATGGCGAATGCGATGATTGGCGGAGTGATTGATCAGTATCAGATCCCCTTCAGTCACTGGTCGCTGACCATGTATATCACCCAGGCGATGATGATCCTGCTCTACTCCACGGTCTTTACCGGACTGTTGTCGATTCCACTCTGGTATTTCTTCCTCGGTGAGAGCGACGAACAGGGCAAGTAAGCTGGCAAGACACCCTAAACTCTGTTATTCAAAATAACTGACGAAGCCGGGCAAAACTCCCGGCTTCTCATTCTCCGCCTGAGGTCTATGATCGTTGTTATGAGTCACTTTATTTGAGAGCAAATCATGAACATTGTGCGAGCTAATCCTGAACAACTGTTTGAGTACGGTCCTTTTACCGTCCGTCGCCAGCGTCCTGGCGAGACGTTAAGCCCGCTGGTCAGTGTTGATCTGATGTCGCTAAAACTCGATGCCCGGATTCCGATGCAGCAGCATCAGGATGAAGAAGTTTTCACCTACCTGTGGCGTGGTTCGATGCAGCATCAGGACAGTAACGGCGAACGTACCCAGCTCTCTGCAAAACGCGTGATGGTGGTGAACGCGGGTGATGGCGTTCAATACGAAGAGTCGGTGCCGTTATATGAAGCGGAGCTGTTACAGGCGGTTATTCGGCCTTCACAGCAGGGCGGTGAAGCGATGACCCAGGTGCTGGAGCGCGATCAGGGCATTATGACCAATGGCTGGACCGAACTGGCCGGGCCGGAAGAGTCTGATGCGCCGCTGGAACTGCGCCAGGAAGTCTACATCTTCGACACGCTGCTGGAGCGCAACCATACGCTGGACGTGCCGTCGATGCCGGGCTTTGTCGCTTATCTCACCGTGCTTGAAGGGATTATTCGCGTCGGCGATCTGCGACTGAGTCGCGGTGATGCCGTCAGCGGGCTGGATTCAAGCATTGAGATCGTGGGCGATCGGGATGCTAATCTGGTCTGCTTCCTGATAAAGCCCGATAATTTTGCATAAAAAAGCGCGGGAACTTCCCGCGCTCACGTCTTGTTTAACGCAGATTAAAGCGTGCTCCGTTGCTGCATCGCCTGAACCCGTTTATAGGCATGATCGAACTGACGTACATCATCGCGAAGCCAGTGGCGTTGCGTCAGCGGAGCATCATCCAGCGCCTGCGGCAGCGGCACACCCGCCAGCGATCCCCGGCAGCAAAAGGCACGCGCCAGCGTTGGGGTGGCAATGCCGATATAACGGGCAAATTCAGGTAATGTCATCAATGCTGTACTCATTTCCCACCTCCTGTAAACACAATCTCCCCTGCATTTTCAGGCCAAATCCTGAATGCTTTTATTGATCTGAAACATAAATGTGGTACTAATCTTCTGCCTGCTAATGAGAGCGTTCACCGCGTCTGACGCAAACCGAGAAAGAAGTGAGGAACCCGTGCGCCATTATGGATTGATGATTGCCCTGCTGTTTTCCGGCTTTGCCACCGCTCACACCCTGACCCCTGGTCAGCCTGTACCACCTGTCTTCGTTGCCGATAAAGGCGAAATGGTGCTGAATCAGGGCGACATAAATTATCAGCGCTGGAACAGTCAGACGCTGACCGGAAAAGTGCGTCTGGTGATTCATGTGGCGGGTCGTCTCTCAGCGAAGGATCAGAGTGCACGATTAATCGAAGCCATTCAGCAGGCCAGCCTGCCGCGTGACCGTTTTCAGACCACCACCATCGTGAATACTGACGATGCGCTGCCTGGCAGTGCCATTTTTGTGGTGCGCAGCATCGCTTCCAGTAAAAAAGCGGCACCGTGGCAGCAATTCATTATCGACAGCAGTGGCGTAACCGCGCACAGCTGGCATCTTAAGCCGGAAAGCGCGTCCGTGGTGGTGATTGATCCGGCAGGCATTGTGCGCTTTGCTAAAGATGGCGCATTATCTGCGGAGGATGTCGCCAGCGTGATGAAACAGCTGCGCGCATTACTGGGTTAATTCACGCATAATGCCCGTCCGGCTATCGCCGCAAAACGCGGAAGGCTGCTGAATTCTCCGACATTTTTATTATCGTGAACTACTCTTAGTTGTAATGGATTAACCCGCCGTTCTTTGAAAACCTGCCAACTATGCTATGGCAGTCGGGGACGATTATTGAAGATGGCATCGAATCATTCGACCTGCTGTGACTTCCTCTGTAGATAAGGACAGCCATGATGACGGTCTGTGCAGAACAACACGTCAATTTCATACAAAGCGATGCAGCCAGCCTGTTGAACGACATTGAGCAACGGCTCGATCAGCTTTTACCGGTTGAAAGCGAACGTGACTTAGTGGGCGCTGCCATGCGCGACGGTGCGCTGGCACCAGGAAAGCGTATCCGTCCACTGCTGTTGTTGCTGGCAGCGCGCGATCTGGGCTGCAACGCCACGCCTGCCGGCCTGCTTGATCTCGCCTGCGCGGTAGAGATGGTGCATGCCGCATCACTGATTCTGGATGACATGCCCTGCATGGATGATGCGCAACTGCGTCGCGGACGTCCGACCATTCATTGCCAGTATGGTGAACATGTCGCGATTCTGGCCGCGGTGGCCCTGCTGAGTAAGGCATTCGGCGTGGTCGCTGCGGCAGAAGGCTTAACGGCAACCGCCAGAGCCGACGCTGTGGCAGAATTATCCCACGCAGTCGGCATGCAGGGGCTGGTGCAGGGGCAGTTTAAGGATCTCTCCGAAGGTGACAAGCCACGCAGCGCTGACGCCATTCTGATGACCAATCACTATAAAACCAGCACCCTGTTCTGCGCCTCCATGCAGATGGCCTCTATCGTGGCTGAAGCCTCAGGTGAAGCCCGCGAACAGCTGCACCGTTTTTCGCTTAATCTTGGTCAGGCTTTCCAGCTACTGGACGATCTCACTGACGGCATGGCCGACACAGGTAAAGATGCCCATCAGGATGACGGGAAATCGACGCTGGTGAATCTGCTGGGACCACAGGCGGTTGAAACGCGACTGCGCGATCATCTGCGCTGCGCCAGCGAGCATCTGTTATCGGCCTGCCAGGACGGTTATGCCACACACCATTTTGTTCAGGCCTGGTTTGAGAAAAAACTCGCTGCCGTCAGTTAAGGATGCTGCATGAGCCACTTTGCGGTCATTGCACCGCCCTTCTATAGCCATGTGCAGGCGCTTCAGCACCTTAGCCAGGCCTTAATCGCACGCGGACACCAGATCACTTTCATCCAGCAGACGGACGTTAGCGCGCTACTCACCGATAGCCGTATCGGCTTTTTCCCGCTGGGTTTAGCCTCGCATCCGGCAGGCAGTCTGGCACACACCCTGCAACTGGCGGCGCATCCTCTCGGCCCCTCAATGCTGAAACTGATCAATGAGATGGCCCGCAGCACCGATATGCTCTGTCGTGAACTGCCCGTGGTGCTGAGCACGCTGGCGATTGATGGCGTGATCGTCGATCAGATGGAGCCTGCCGGTGCACTGGCGGCAGAAGCGCTGAACCTGCCTTATGTTTCGGTTGCCTGTGCGCTGCCACTTAACCGTGAAGCGGATTTCCCGCTGGCCGTGATGCCGTTTGACTATGCCAGAACCGATCAGGCGCGCGAACGCTATCGCACCAGTGAAAAAATCTATGACTGGCTGATGCGACGTCACGATCGGGTGATCGCCCGCAACGCTCATGCGATGGGATTAGCACCACGGGAAAAACTGCATCACTGTTTTTCACCGCTGGCGCAGATCAGCCAGCTGATTCCGGAACTGGATTTTCCCCGCCAGGCGTTGCCCGATCATTTCCATTCGGTTGGCCCGCTGCGTACCACTGAACCGGCACCCGCCGCGTCGCAGCCTCGCTACTTCCCGCATGATGACAAACCGCGCATTTTTGCTTCCCTCGGCACGCTGCAGGGACATCGCTACGGCCTGTTTAAAACCATCGTCCGCGCCTGCCAGGAGCTCGATGCTCAGTTATTGCTGGCGCACTGCGGTCGGTTGTCACCTTTCCAGGCGGAGAAACTGGCGCAGGCCAGCCATGTTCAGGTGGTCGATTTTGCCGACCAGGCGGCTGCACTGGCGCAGGCCGATCTTGCCATTACGCACGGCGGCATGAATACGGTGCTGGATGGGATTAACCATCTGACGCCGCTGCTGACGATCCCGCTGGCCTTTGATCAGCCGGGTGTGGCTGCCAGAGTGGTCTGGCACGGTATCGGACGTCGCGCCTCACGCTTTACCACCAGCCACTCCATGGCACGTCAGCTCCAGACCTTACTGGCTGATGAAAGCTACGTTCAGCAGATGAAAACGCTGCGTAGCGCACTTCGTCAGGCGGGCGGAACCACCCTGGCGGCGGACATCGTCGAACAGGCGATGCTGACCCGCCAGCCGGTGCTCATCAGGAGAGACTATGCCGCGGTATGATCTGATTCTGGTGGGCGCGGGGCTGGCCAACGGGCTGATCGCCCTGCGCCTGAGACAGCAGCGGCCCTCCCTGCGCATTCTGCTGATTGACGCCGAACGTGAACCGGGTGCCAATCACACCTGGTCGTTTCATGCGGAAGATCTCACCGAAACGCAGCATCGCTGGATCGCTCCGCTGGTAGTACATCACTGGCCTGGCTATGAGGTCCGCTTTCCCCAACGCAGTCGCAGTCTGAACAGTGGCTATTTTTGCGTGACTGCGGAGCGCTTCGCGCAGGTCATCCGCGACAGGTTTGCGCCGGATCTGCTGCTGAATACCCGGGTTGCGAGCATCGCTTCACGCACGGTTACGCTGGACGATGGCCGGGTGCTGGAGAGTGACGCAGTGATTGATGGCCGTGGCTACCAGCCCGATGCCGCGCTGCGCATGGGCTTCCAGTCGTTTGTCGGACAGGAGTGGCAGCTCAGCGAGCCACATGGACTGACCGCGCCGATCATCATGGATGCCACGGTAGATCAGCAGGCAGGATATCGCTTTGTCTACAGCCTGCCCTTTTCTGCAGACACCCTGCTGATTGAAGATACCCACTACATTGATAACGCCACGCTGGAAGGCGATCGCGCCCGTCAGAATATCCGCGACTATGCCGCGCAGCAGGGGTGGCGATTAGACCGGCTGCTACGCGAAGAGCAAGGCGCGTTGCCCATTACGCTGACCGGCGACGTGGCCGCCTTCTGGCAGAAACGCGATTTGCCCTGCAGCGGTTTGCGTGCCGGGTTATTCCATCCGACTACCGGCTATTCTCTGCCGCTGGCGGTCGCGCTGGCTGACCGGCTGGCGCAGATGCAGACGTTTACCTCTGAGACCCTGCACGCCACCATTCAGCAATTCGCCAGTCAGGCCTGGCAGCAACAGCGCTTCTTCCGCATGCTGAACCGTATGCTGTTTCTGGCGGGTCCGGCTGACCAGCGCTGGCAGGTTATGCAACGTTTTTACGGCCTTCCCGAAGGTCTGATCGCCCGTTTTTATGCGGGAAAACTCACTTTGCCTGATCGGCTGCGCATCTTAAGCGGCAAGCCCCCGGTCCCCGTTCTGGCGGCGTTACAGGCTATTATGACTCCTCACCGTCAACAGGCGATGCAATGAATAGAACTACAGTAATTGGCGCAGGCTTTGGTGGTCTGGCCCTGGCCATTCGCCTTCAGGCGTCAGGCGTTCCCACCCGACTGCTGGAGCAGCGTGACAAGCCGGGCGGCCGGGCTTATGTCTATCAGGATCAGGGCTTCACGTTTGATGCCGGCCCCACGGTAATCACCGATCCCAGCGCCATTGAAGAGCTGTTCACCCTGGCGGGTAAAAAGCTCTCGGACTATGTCGAGCTGATGCCGGTGAAGCCGTTTTATCGCCTCTGCTGGGAGTCCGGCAAGGTGTTCAGTTATGACAACGATCAGCCCGCGCTGGAAGCGCAGATTGCCGCGTTTAATCCGCGTGACGTTGAAGGATATCGGCGCTTTCTGGCCTATTCCCGAGCGGTGTTTGCTGAAGGCTATCTGAAACTTGGCACCGTGCCGTTTCTGTCATTCCGCGACATGCTGCGGGCCGCGCCTCAGCTGGCAAAACTTCAGGCGTGGCGTAGCGTTTACAGCAAAGTGGCGAGCTACATTGAAGATGAGCATCTGCGTCAGGCCTTCTCTTTCCACTCACTGCTGGTGGGCGGAAATCCGTTTGCCACTTCCTCAATCTATACCCTGATTCATGCGCTGGAACGTGAATGGGGCGTCTGGTTCCCGCGCGGTGGCACGGGCGCGCTGGTGCAGGGCATGGTGAAACTGTTTGAAGATCTGGGCGGCGAAGTGGAGCTCAATGCCAGCGTTGCCCGGCTGGAGACCCAGGAAAACAGGATTACCGCGGTACACCTGAAAGATGGCCGGGTCTTCCCAACCCGCGCGGTTGCCTCCAACGCAGATGTGGTTCACACCTACCGCGAACTGCTGAGCCAGCATCCCGCTTCGCAGGCGCAGGGACGGTCACTGCAGAACAAACGCATGAGCAACTCGCTGTTTGTGATCTATTTTGGCCTGAATCATCATCACGATCAGCTGGCGCACCACACGGTCTGCTTTGGTCCGCGCTATCGTGAGTTGATTGATGAAATCTTTAACAAAGATGGCCTGGCAGAGGACTTCTCGCTCTATCTGCATGCGCCCTGCGTGACCGATCCCTCACTGGCACCGGAAGGCTGCGGCAGCTACTACGTGCTGGCGCCGGTACCGCACCTCGGCACCGCCGATATCGACTGGGCCGTTGAAGGTCCGCGCCTGTGCGATCGCATTTTCGACTATCTGGAACAGCATTACATGCCGGGCCTGCGTAGCCAGTTGGTCACGCATCGCATCTTCACGCCGTTTGATTTCCGCGATGAGCTGAATGCGTATCAGGGCTCGGCCTTCTCGGTGGAGCCGATCCTGACGCAAAGCGCCTGGTTCCGGCCTCACAACCGCGATAAAAATATTAATAATCTCTATCTGGTCGGTGCTGGTACCCATCCTGGCGCGGGTATTCCAGGGGTGATTGGCTCGGCCAAGGCTACCGCAGGATTGATGCTGGAGGATCTGGCTTGAATAGTCCGTCACTGCTCGATCATGCCGTAGACACCATGGAGGTGGGATCGAAAAGCTTTGCCACCGCGTCAAAACTGTTTGATGCCAAAACCCGACGCAGCGTGCTGATGCTCTACGCCTGGTGCCGTCACTGTGATGATGTGATTGACGATCAGGTACTGGGATTCAGCAACGATACGCCATCGCTGCAATCTGCCGAACAGCGCCTGGCGCAGCTGGAGATGAAAACGCGTCAGGCCTATGCCGGATCCCAGATGCATGAGCCCGCCTTTGCGGCCTTTCAGGAGGTGGCAATGGCACACGATATTCTGCCTGCTTACGCTTTTGATCATCTGGCGGGCTTTGCGATGGACGTGCATGAGACACGCTATCAGACGCTGGATGATACGCTGCGTTACTGTTACCACGTCGCGGGCGTGGTTGGCCTGATGATGGCGCAGATTATGGGCGTACGCGACAACGCCACGCTGGATCGCGCCTGCGATCTCGGTCTGGCGTTTCAGCTGACCAATATTGCGCGCGATATCGTTGAAGATGCTGAAGCGGGACGCTGCTATCTGCCCGCTGCGTGGCTGGCTGAAGAGGGGCTGACCCGAGAGAATCTGGCCGATCCCCAAAATCGCCAGGCACTCAGCCGCGTCGCCCGTCGGCTGGTGGAAACGGCAGAGCCCTATTATCGATCGGCGTCGGCTGGCCTGCCGGGTTTACCGCTGCGTTCAGCGTGGGCGATTGCTACCGCGCAGCAGGTCTATCGTAAAATCGGTATGAAGGTAGTTCAGGCGGGTTCACAGGCGTGGGATCAACGCCAGTCCACCAGCACGCCAGAGAAACTGGCACTGCTGGTGGCGGCATCGGGTCAGGCGGTTACTTCCCGGGTGGCGCGTCACGCTCCACGCTCCGCTGATCTCTGGCAGCGCCCCGTTTAACGCCATGACGTTCTCGCAGCGTCGCCTGCAGTTTTGACAGCGGCGGCGCGTAAAGAAAGCCAAACGAGACACAGCCCTCTTTGCCTCGTACCGCATGATGCATGCGGTGCGCCATATAAAGCCTGCGTAAATAACCCCGGCGCGGAACATAGCGGAATGGCCAGCGCTGATGCACCAGGCCGTCATGCACAATAAAATAGAGCAGGCCGTAGAGCGTCATACCCGCGCCGATCCACTGCAAGGGCCAGACACCCGTGCTGCCCAGATAAATGAGCAAAATCGACAGAGCGGCGAACACTACGGCATAGAGGTCATTAACCTCAAACCAGCCTTTATGCGGTTCATGATGTGACAGATGCCAGCCCCAACCCCAGCCATGCATAATGTATCTGTGCGCCAGTGCAGCCGTTATCTCCATTCCGATAACAGTGACCAGAACAATCAGGGCATTCCAAATCCACAACATAGTTTCTCCCGAACATGCATCCTGCAAAATGGCGCAGAGGTACAATTTTAACAGAGATTGGGGAAAACAGTGTTCAGGAGAAAAATAAGGGAACACGCTGTTGAAGCTTGAGTGAGGACCATCCTGATATTTGTGTAGGACGCAGCCTTTAAAGCAGATCGTGATTCAGCGGGGTGCGAAAAGCGTGGCGTGCCGCGGTCATTAACTGACTGGCGGTGACGGTCGTGGGTAATCGCATCAGAATTTTGCTGGCCTGCCAGTAACAGAGCAGCATAACCTCATCCTCCTCTTTTTCAGCCAGTTCATGCAGGCGGGCGCGCAGTGATAACACATCAATGGTCTGCTGCTCGTCAAGCATGTCAGAGATCGTCTGATTGATGACGTGATGGAGAGTTTTCCAGGTGAGATCGGTATGCAAAATTAACCTCTTCTAACGCTTATCAGCTCCGGGCAAACAAACAACAGTGAAGCAGCTTAAATGGCTGCATCCTGCAAAAGATTGCACACTGCTGACAACTATAGCTGTTCGTGGGCGGCTACGCCGTGCCAGCAGTTGAAAATGCCAAAGTTGGCAATTCTAACGACTAATGGACCTGCCTGTCGCGTATTACACGCGACTCATCAGCTGATTGCTGTTTTTTGTAACAATTGCAGCTGATTCTTAACTGGCTGATGTCAGAGGGATTTGCCAGGGTAAACAGGTTTCCCGTCTCGTTAATGTTCAAGGAGTTGTCGATGAGTCAGCACGCTAATGTACTGGTATGGGGCCACGGCCCTGAGATATTTGAAGTCTTTCTGGAACCCACCTGTCCTTTTTCGGTGCGCGCCTTCAATAAATTCGACGCGTTACTGGCGCACGCGGGTGAAGAGAACATCACCCTGAAGATCCGTCTGCAATCACAGCCGTGGCACCTCTATTCCGGGCTGATAGTGCGCTATATCCTTGCCGCCGCCTGCGAAAGTAAAGAGGCCGCGAAAAAGGTGATGCAGGCGGTGGCCGATCACCGTGAAGAGTTTGAGTTCACCGATCACTGTACCGGTCCGAACCGCGATGCCACGCCGAATCAAATCCTCGCCCGCCTGAAAGAGGTCAGCGGCGTAGATGCCAGCGCCGCGTTTGATCAGCCCGACCTGCAGAACGCCATTAAATGGCACTGCAAGTATGCCCGTCAGAACGGCATTCACGTTTCACCGACCTTTATGGTTAACGGTCTGGTACAGCCCGAAATCAGCAGCGGTGACGATATAGCGCACTGGGCAAGCTTTCTGATTCGTTAATCTTAGTGCGCGGCTGTGCCTGGCCGCGCCAGACTGAGTCTCTCCTTTGCGACCCTACTCACGCGCAAACTCAATATCCTGATAATTAAGCCTGTTTTCCCATGTGGAGGCCGGGTAAGCTGTACCGCTATCAGCAGCAGACGGTGGGATTAAAGCCGCTGCTGTTGTTCATCTTAACGGCACCGCTGGCCTGCATGGCGATAACCTGACGTTACGCCGGGCCCGCACGCCTAATTCATTGAGGATTTGCTGATGACGATGACGCTGCAACAACTGCAGGACAAATATCCGGGTGCCTTCACAGATGCATTTGGTGACTCCCCGGAATTAGCCAGCGAGCTCGCAACGCTGATTATTGCCGGTAAGAAAGTGGCCACCTGCGGGTCGTTGCGGAGCTGGCAGGATCAGGAAGTATTGCCTCAACCCGGCGGTTACAGCATTGTTCTCAACGGCGAACAGCAGCCCGTCTGCGTGATCCGCACCACCGGATTGTTTCTGACGCGCTTTGATCGCGTCACGCCAGAGATGGCGATGCTGGAGGGTGAAGGCGATCTTAGCCTCGACCACTGGCGTCAGGAACATCAGCGCTACTTCGAGCGTGAAGGCTATTTTCACAGCGAAATGGAGCTGATCTTCGAGACGTTCCAGCTGGTCGAGGTAGTCTAAATCGGCACGCTACAGGGTGTTTGCCGCCACCAGCGCAAGCCGCGCAATCCCCCGCGCGGCAAGGTTATCAGCCGCCTGGGCTGCGCGCATGCCACTGGCACACACCAGTACCACACGCTGATTGACCGGCGGTTGCCAGGCCGCTATCTGCTGCGGCAGAATTCGCACCACCCGCTCGGCCACACTGACCGGTGCCTCTTCCAGGCTGCGCAACTCCACTATGCAATCATCCTCCATCAGCATGGCCCGATCGATAAAGGGCGTGCCGGGCGCGTCAGGTTCAGGTGCGTCATCAAAACGAAACTGCCTGATATGCCAGTCAACAAAGTCACAGTGGATCATGCAGCCGAGCGGCGATGGCGTCAGTTTTAACAATACGCTCAGCGCCATCTGTGCCTGCATTGCGCCCAGCGTCGCTACCGCCGGTCCCATTACGCCTGCCGTATTGCAGTTACCCGAGGCCGTGGGCAGCTGCGGGAACAGCGCGCGATAGCCAGGCGCACCGCCACAGAATCCGCCAACATAGCCTTTGCGTCCCAGCACCGAAGCGCAGATCAGCGGCAGGCCTGCCGGATAACAGGCGTCGGAGAGCTGATAAGTAATAGCGAAGTTATCCGCCGCATCCACCACCAGATCGATTCCCTCCAGCGCCTGCGGCAGTTGACTGGCGCTTAGCGCGTGTGGATGCGCCTCAACGTGGCAGTCAGGATTGCGCTGCGCCAGCGCACGCTGAGCGCAAAATACTTTCTGCTGGCCCACATCGTCGACGCCAAACAGCGTCTGCCGGTGGAGGTTGTGCAGTTCAACCCGATCGCCATCGTAAAGACGGATAAATCCCACACCCGCGCCTGCCAGTAACGGCAGCAGCGTCGCACTAAGCCCGCCCGCCCCCACCACCAGCACCTTTGCCCTGCTCAGCCGCTGCTGCCCCGCTTCACCAATCTCTGGCAACATCGTCTGTCGCTGATAACGCTCCATCGCTGCTCCTTAACTGAATTGTGCCAGACCAAAAATGGGCGTAGAGGCAGACGCCATGTCGCGCTGCTCCATCAATCCCGCCTGAAACGCCTCGTGTCCGCCGTGGATCGCAGCAGCAAAGGCACCGGCCATGCGCACCGGATCGCGCGCTTTTGCCACCGCCGTGTTGAGCAGCACGCCATCAAAACCCATCTCCATCGCCTGAGCCGCCTGACCAGGCGCGCCAATGCCCGCATCAATAATCAGCGGCACATCTTTAAACCACGCACGCATAGCGCGCAGCCCCTCGATATTACGCAGCCCCTGGCCGGAGCCGATCGGCGCGCCCCAGGGCATCAGCACTTCACAGCCCGCTTCCAGCAATTTTTCGCCGACAATCAGATCTTCCGTAGTGTAGGGAAACACCTGGAACCCGTCAGCGCAGAGAATCCGCGCGGCCTCAACCAGGGCAAAAGGATCGGGCTGCAGCGTGTCGGCATGGCCAATCACCTCCAGCTTGATCCACGGTGTGTCGAACAGTTCACGCGCCATCTGCGCCGTCGTCACCGCCTCTTTCACCGTGTGGCAGCCTGCCGTATTCGGCAGAATACGTTTGTTGAGCTGTTGCAGCAGCGTGCGGAAAGCGCCGCCTTCACTGCCTTCCCGTCGCAGGCTGACGGTAATAATCTCCGCGCCTGACGCGTTGATCGCCTGATGCAGAATGTCCGGTGACGGATAACCGGCCGTGCCGAGCAGAAATCGGGATTGCGGAGTAAATTGATAGAACATGGTTAACCTCCCTGCATCGGTGACAGGATTTCGAGCTGGTTGCCCGCCTCAAGTTGCTGGCTGGCATAGCGGCTACGCGGTACAAACTCCCCGTTCAGCGCGGTGGCGACGGTCCGCGGATCGATCTGCTGCTCCGCCATAAGCTCCGCCAGCGTCGTTGCGCTGGTTTCAATCGTGCGTCCATTCAGTTCAACGCGCATGAGTCATCTCCTGAGTCAGTTGCAGCATAAGTTTTTCAGCCATGACCGGGGCCAGCAAAAAGCCGTGGCGATAAAGTCCATTGAGTGAGAAACGGCCATTTTCGTAGCGCACTTCCGGCAGGTTCTGACGATAAGCAGGACGCAGACCGGTGCCGCTCTCCACGATCCGCGCTTCGGCCAGCGCCGGATGCAGGCTGTAAGCGGCGCTGAGCAATTCCATCATCGCCCGGGCACTGATCGGGCTGCTGTCGTGGCTTTCCACCATGGTGGCACCCAGCATGAAGTGGCCCCCGGCGCGGGGTACCAGATAGCAGGGAAAGCGCGGGTGCAGCAGCCGGACAGGTCGGGAGAGTTGTACGTCGGATGTTTGCAGGATCACCATTTCGCCCCGCACGGCGCGCAGGGCGGGCTGCCGATCGGTGGCGTGGATGCCACGGCAGTCGATGATTTTGCCGCCGGGTTTACCGCTGTGAAAGGGGACGCCAGCCTGTTGCAGTTTGTCGCGCAGTTGCTGCAAGGCGCGGCGCGGATCGAGATGCGCCTCTGCGGCGAAAAACAGGCCGCGGGCAAAGCGGTTTTCCAGCGCGGGTTCGATGTCACCGGGAGAGACCCACTGATGCTGCTGCGTCATGCTGGCGAAGCGCGTCAGTTCACGGCTGTCACGCGGCGGAGCAACCACCAGCGTGCCCTGCTGTTCCACGCCATCAACGCGTTTCGCCCACCAGCTGGCCGCGTGCTGGCCCCATTCGATCACCTGTGGCGGTGCGCTTTCTGCTTCACACCAGGGCGCGAGCATGCCGCCCGCCCAGTGCGAGGCCGCACGGCAGTCAGGCTGGGTAATAACTTCGACCGTTTCTCCCCGCTCCAGCAGCAGCGTGGCGACACAAAGCCCGGCAACGCCGCTGCCGAGCACCGACCAGCGGCTCATGGTGTCCACCGGACAGGAAAAGAAAGATTCAGGATGAGATTTTTCAATTTGGCCTCGTTATCCGTTAACGAAGACCCGTGATACAGAGGGAAAAGGCAGGAACGTTGCGAATGCGCCCCTGCGGCAAGTATCTGATGAGATACCCGTCTTCCTACGCCAGTATCAACTGGGTCAGGTTCTAAGGGTCGCTAAGCCGCGCGGTGCGCTATTAGCCTCTCAGTCTCTCTGGCGAGACTCCCCTGACGGGTTTAGTTGTAAGTTAAGCAGACAGCTTCGTCAAGCAGACTGCATGGAACCGGGTCAGAAAATCGGACTTAACCGGCAGAACCGAAATGCCAGTCAGTTGCGGTTGCCAGCGTCAAAAAGGGGCCCGCCAGCGTCTGGTTGTGATGCGCAATAATCTTCTCCGCAGAGAGGTGGGGATTATCGACGGTGGTGTGCGCATCGGAAATCAGTACGACGTTAAAACCCAGCTCCGGGGCTGCCCGACAGGTAGTATCAATACAGAACTCCGTTTTCATCCCCGCAATCACCAGTTGCTTAATGCCCTTTTGCCTCAGCTGAAGCTGCAGGCCAGTATCCCTGAAACAGCTGGGATATCTTTTGGTGAAGACGACATCACTCTGCGGGTTAACCTGCAATTCCGGGATCAGGCGCGTCAGCGGGCTTTGCTCGTTAAAAGGGGAATCATCCGGGCCGATATGGCGTGCGAAAAAGAGGGGGACGGCAGAAGCCCGGGCTTTAGTAATGAGAAGTGAGATGTTCGACAAGATCGAATTTGCGGCGAAGGGAGCCTCCGGACCATTAAAAAGGCCCTGCTGCATGTCGATAATTAAAAGTGCACTTTCAGATGTAACCATGACCTGTCTCCATTCAGTTTTAAGAACGGAGAACAGCTCCCCGTCCGGTTCGGCGGGGAGTGAGAATCTGTTGTGTCAGGTGCCAGTCACAGAGTCGCTCACGCCGCCGCCAGAGGCGGTGGTGGTGGTGGTGGTGACGGTTGTGAAAGACAGAACTGACATAAACATTTTCTGACCCTGAGTTAATGCGTTCGGTGAAGTCACCCTCAGAAGGATGGTGCTGACATCTACATTACCCTGTACGCCGTCGCTTTTAAAGCGCCTGCAGCGATTGGGTTACCGCATCGGTTATTTCACGAATGCGCGGTTCGGCGCGGCGATAGTAAGTCCATTTTCCGACTTTGCTGGCTTCAACCAGCCCCGCATTGTGAAGTGCTTTCAGGCATAACGAGGTGGCGGGCTGTGATAAGCCCGCCTTGTCCTGTATGAGGCTGGCACAGACGCCATACTGATCGAAGGGATAGAGCTGGGTATAGCCCGCAAACGCTTCGTCAGGATTTTTAAGCCACTTCAGCACTGCCACTCTGGTCGGGTTGGACAGTAACTTCAGGGCATTTTCGGGGGACATGCCGCCTCACAGAATATCAGGATGGATAAAATGGATAGTCAGTATAGCCTTTCTCAGTGCCGCCATACAGGGAGGCGTGATCGACCTCATTCAGCGGATATCCTGATTTAATCCGCGCGGGCAGATCGGGATTAGCGATAAATGAGCGGCCAAAACCAAACAGATCGCCCCAGCCTTTTTCCAGCACATGCTGCGCTTTTTCAGCCGTGTAGCGACCCGAATAGATGATCGGAGAGCGGAATGTTTCCCGCAGCGCGACACGGAAGCTCTCTGGCATCTCCGGACTGTTGTCCCAGTCGGCTTCAGCAATGGAGAGATAGCCAACTTCCAGCTCGTTCAGCAGTGCTGCTGCGCGGATGTAGGTCGCGTGTGGATCACTTTCAACCAGGCCGAGATAGACGCGCTCTTCGTCGGTACTGGTAAACAGAGGCGCAAATCTGACGCCAACGCGGTGGCTGCCAAATACCGAGCTGACCGCCTCAACGACTTCTCGCAGGAAGCGCAGACGATTCTCAGCAGATCCGCCATATTCATCCGTACGGAAGTTGGTATGCTCAGAAATAAACTGGTTAATCAGATACCCGTTGGCGGAATGCAGTTCCACACCGTCGAAACCGGCCGCTTTGGCATTCTCCGCCGCGCGTCGGTAAAGCTCTACAATCTCTTTAACTTCCGATGTAGTCAGTGCGCGTGGCTCGCTGGGTGCGGTCAATATGCCGGCGCCAGGCCCGGTTTCAATAAATACCCGGACGTTATCGGCTGCAATGGCTGAAGGGGCAACGGGTGCCTGCTTGCCCGGCTGAAGTTCATTATGCGACACGCGGCCAACATGCCAGAGCTGGCAGAAAATCGTGGCCCCTTGCTGATGTACTGCCTCTGTAACCTTTTTCCAGCCGGCGATCTGCGCTTCGCTGTGGATCCCCGGCGTCCATGCATAGCCCTGCCCGCGAGGCTCAATCTGGGTGCCTTCGGTGATCATCAGTCCCGCGCTGGAACGCTGGCGGTAGTACTCCACCATCATCTCGCCGGGAATGTTGCCCGGTTGTTCACTGCGGCAGCGCGTCAGTGGCGGCAGTACAATGCGGTTACGAAGCTGAAGGTCGCCCAGACTCAAGGGGGTAAAAAGTGACGGCATGACAAAAAATCCTCTGATGAGTGAAGAGGCGACATTATATTTACACATTTAAATTTGTAAATGTGTAATCTGTGCTTTTTGTCCGGAGCGGTATCTGCGGTTTCTGGCAGAGGGTCACTATCTGGATGGAGTGCTGACAGCGCGTGGGATTAACAGTCTCACATCGCAGCGCCTGACTGCGTAAAGTCAGGAGGTGATCCTGCAGACGCCGCTTTCAGGCAAATTGCTTCGCCGGGACGGAGGTGCTGCCTGCAGGATCATAAGAACATTAAGAAGCGTATTTTTCAGTGAACGCCTGCCACTGCTGGCGATAAACCTCCAGTTGACTGAGTGCGCCATCAATGGAGGGCTGTGCTTTGTTGTCAGGATTCGGCGTGGCACGAATCAAATCGGCAAAGGTGCTGAAGACAGATTCCATATCACGGCCCGACTTCATGGCTTCCATCATCCCTGCCAGCTCCGCCTGTGGCCGTGCGGTTGCGCTCTTAACCTGGCTTAGATAGTCACGTGCGCTCTCCTGCATGTCGCGTGTTCCATGACGTATGGCTAACGCCAGCGTATCCTGTGCTCCCAGCAACGTCTGACGTTCACGAATGGCAACTTTGACGCTTATCATCTCATCAGCAATCTCATTCGCCTGCTTCTGGTTATCGCCGGAGACATATTTTTCTATCAGTTTATGGAGCTTAGACTGCGTCAGGGTCAGCGCCATGGCTTCCGAGGTATCCGAATTATCGTACTGATTACGGCCCACCTGGCCTTCAGCCAGCACCTCATGGAGTGCAGCGGCAAACTCATCCATAGCGGTCTGCGTATTGGCAGCCGTCATACTCAGAAGCGGAGTAAATGTTCTGGCGTCCCAGCTGGTGTAGGGATCGTTGAATAACGCATATCCGAGGTTAACGGACGGTCCCTGACCGGATGACTTTGTCTTTGCCAGTTCCTCTGAATTTTTGGCCTGCTGCTCTGCCGTAATGGGCTCAGCGATAGCCTGCACCAGGCGCGCTCTTGCCTCGGGCGAGATCACCACCACACTGGCAGGTAATTCTTTTCCGGTAATAGTTTCTTTAGTCGTGTTCTCAGATCTGTTTGTTACGGTGAGCGTGGCTAAATATCCTCTTGCCACCTCTGTTGTCACGCCATTGATTAACCCCATAATGCCCTCTACGGTTTGATTGGTTGAACAATTTATCGGCAAAATGTAACCAATCTTTACCGAAATCTTATTGCTGCCTGGGTTAAGACGTCTCAGGGCAAGTCTGGCTATCATCGCCGCTGCGGCCTGACTTTGATCCAGAAAAGGTTCAGAATCCCCAGGCTGACCAGCCAACGGCTCCCGGCAGCGTTTAAGACTTTGCGGGGTGCACAGGAAAGTTTCAGAGCAGTACGCATTTATCCATTTTCAGACAGGGTTAATTCAGAGGAGACGTTGTGAATAGTGCACTTCCATTGGACGCGCTTGGGCCACGCATTTGTATTATGGGTCCCTCGAACAGCGGAAAATCGACCTTAGCTGAGGCCATTGCTCGCAAAACAGATCTACCAGCAGTTCATCTGGATCAGCTTCACCATATTCCGGACAGTCAATGGGTGCCCAGAGCACCGGCAGAATTTCTCCGTTTGCATGCTGAAGCGGTGAGCCAGGAAAGATGGGTGATGGAGGGTAATTACACCAAATGCATTGAAGAACGATTCGCTCGTGCCACAGGCTTAATTCTGCTGGATGTAAAAGTGACAGTGGCACTGCTGCGGTACATTCGCAGATGTTACTCATCCACGTCGCGTATTGGCGGTCTGGGGATGGGCAGAGAGCAGATGAACCTGGAGATGCTGAAATATATTATCCGTATTGCCCCGCAGAATCGAAAGCGCCATAAAAAGCTTTACGACCAGGTCAGACTGCCAAAACTTCTGCTTCCTTCTCCTCGCGATGTTAAAGCCTGTTCTGACTACTGGGGATTACAGCTAACGAAAAATGATCGATGAACACAGGCTGCAGGAATAACGTCTGTTTTCCGTTAATGGGGTCGTTCTGACTCAGTGACTTTTTGAATAACAAAGAAGCACCACTGCCATCAATCAAAAAGCATTAAGCTCGTCAGAAGAGAGTCCAGCGATTCTACCGGCCCGGCATGATTTGTCTCGGAACGAATTGTGTCCCAGGGCATGGCGTCATCAGTACAATAATCACCTGTGCACTGCATATCGGCAGGCTCACTGAGTAAACCAACCGGAAGCCAGATATAAGGTCTGCCACGCAACGGGTTAGGCACTGTGGAGCCACAGCTGGCGCAAAAATCGTTGCGATAACCGGTGAGTTTGCGCCATGACGCGATCTGGCTCTCACCGGAAACCCAGCTGAAGTCACTCTCTTTTACGATCGTTGCCAGGTTATAGCCGGTTCCGCTCTGTTTTCTGCACAAAGAACAGTGACAACGGTAATAGCGCGTGGGGGTTACTGATATTTCGAAAGCAACGGTTTCACACAGACATGCGCCTTTCATTTCATCATCCTGTTCACTCAGATTGCTGGTTTGTCTGACTACTTGCCTGATCATAGTGGTGTTTAAGTAAGGGGCTGCAGTAGCGCTACCGGAATCCTGTCATTTTAATGCCGCTCCGGCTCATTGCATGATCTTTTGCGGATTTGAGCCAGAAGCGGATACCCCCTCGTACACCTTCATCAGTATTAACTGCGGCTGAATACCAGTTTCAGCCCTGCCAGCGCAAAGCAGCAGGCTAATAGCGCATCGAGTCCGCGACGAATGCGACGGTAAAATGCACCCATCATGGCGGTTGAGAACAGCAGAGCATACCCGCCGAACACAACCACGCAAATCACCGCACAGCCGCAGATGATTATCGGCAGCGTGGCGGCGACCACATCCGGCTTCAGTGCAAACGACATAATGGCCACCCAGGTAAGAATCGCTTTGGGGTTGCCGATATGCATAAGTATCCCCTGACGGAACAGTCTGCCATACGCGACACGCTCATCGCTGGCTTTAAAATCGCTGGCCTCAGTGCGGCGTAACGCAGATTTGCCGGCTTTAAACGCCAGCCATAACAGATATAACCCTCCGCCAATTTTTAACACGATCAGCAACTGTGCGAAGGTGGCCAGCACAGTCAGCACACCGCAGGCGGCCAGCAGCGCCCAGAGCATCGAACCACTCACAACACCCGCAGCCAGCGCCAGTGCGGCCCCCCTGCCCTTTTTCATTGCCGTTCCCATTATCGCCATATTACTTGGCCCGGGACTGGCTGTAGCGACAAAGTAGGTGGTGAAGATCAGGATTAATTCGTGCGAAAGCGCCATGATGTCCTCTGCGATGGATTGTTATTAATCTGTTATATCGGCTGACGTGCAAATTTGCTATCTCCTGGTTCGCTGCGGCTTCGTTTCTCGGTTTAAACGATCTGCGCAATCAAACATTTTCCAGACATAGCTTTCTTCTGCGGGGATCGGCATCCTGCCGGAAGCATCATCAAAGGATTCGCTTTAAGGGACAACTCAGGGTCGTTTACGGTCATCCAGACGCAACTGCAAAAATGTCAAATCCAGCCAGCGTCCAAACTTAGTTCCAACCTCCGTCATTCTGCCAGACTCAATAAATCCCAGTTTTTTATGCAGGGCAATGAATGCCGCGTTTTCCGATTCAATCGCCGCCACCATAACGTGCTTCCCGGCTTCGCGAGCAAGCTGGATAAGCCCCTGCATCAGGGCGGCACCCGCGCCTTTACCTCGTGCATCTTTATGAACATAAACCGAATGCTCAACCGTATGACGATATCCGTCCCAGGGACGCCAGTCACCATAAGAGGCATATCCCAGCACGGTATCATCATTATCGTCTGTCGCCACAATCACAGGAAAACCGGCCTGCTGGCGGCTGTTTATCCACGTGATGCGGTTAGCCACATCAATACGATTTTCATTCCAGATGGCTGTGGTGTTAAGCACCGCATCGTTATAAATCTCTGCGATGATTTCAGCATCGCTTTCTACAGCCGCACGGATAATCATGGTGGACACCCCTTTGCTCACTCACTAAAGTAGATGAATTGTTCACTATGATAGTTATCCATTATGTTAGATAAAAAGTCCAGCAAAGAAGACAGCCTGAACATCCGCATCGGTCAGAAGGTAAAAGAGGAAAGGGAAAAACGCGGCTGGTCACTTACCGAGCTGGCTGATAACTCAGGCGTTTCACGGGCAATGATCCATAAGATTGAGCGTGGGGAGAGCAGCCCGACGGCGGTTTTGTTAGCGCGCCTCTCAGGCTCGTTTGATATGACTATCTCACAGCTGCTTGCTCAGACTGAAGTGCAAACCGGGACGCTGGTCAGGCATGAAAATCAGCCGGTGTGGCAGGATCCGGAAACCGGCTATCTGCGTCGCCACGTTTCACCGGGCGAGATGCCGGTCAATCTGGTCAGTGTCGAACTGCCGGCAAATACCGCTGTGCCGATGCCGGCAATCTCCTATGTTTCAAGACGCCAGCTGATATGGGTAATTGAAGGAACTCTTACTTTTGAAGCAGGTTCCAGCACCTATGAGATGGCTGCTGGCGACTGTCTGGAACTGGGCGATCCGGCTGACTGCGTGTTCAGAAATAAAACGACTCAGGGCTGTCGATATGCCGTTATCGTACTCCGGCCTGCCTGATTAACCAGTGACGTACACAAACAAGTGATACGTAAAAAATGACTCGATTGGAGGAAGAACATAATGGCTGATAACTTTTTTAAAAGCAGCGATTACCGGTATCAGCAGGGCTATATTTAAAAATAAGAGTTGCTGATGAAAAATGAAATAGTTGTGACTCCATAAATATCGTCCAGGGGATAATTAATGAAGCTTTTGACCCATGGAATTACGCAGGTCTTTACAGTCGATGGTGGGTAAAATACACTGAAGTTCTTAAGTTCGCTATGGCACATATTCAATATAATCGGTTAAACAGAGAAGGTAAAAAAACCGGGACAGAGGCCCCGGCAAAACACAACAATACTCATGGAATCTTTCATATTCGCTGTCGTCTGATATTTTCCTGTCTTATCTGTTATCAGGCGAATTCCTTATAAATATGAGGCAGGAAGCGTCCCAGCGACGTAAATTCTGTCATATCATGCACTGCCATTTCATATGCAAATATCTCTAACGATTCCGCGTTCATACCTGCCCTGGTAATGTATTCTTCAGAAAGCTTTGCTCCGTTTGGAAAATTTGAAAAGCGATTCCACGACGGATGTGTCCCTATCCAGTAACGGTTTATCATTTGCATACCAGCTGGAGTATCGCGCCCAAGATGAATCATCATGACCAGTGGTGTTAAGGGATGATCATAAGGGGTAATTATGCCACTCGCGTTAAAGGTGAAATTGTTTCGTCTCAGTAGTTCACTATCTAAACCCAGGCTTTCCGGAGCGTCAAAATTAATAATTCCATCGAGATAGTTCTCACCGATATATTCAATTATGTGATTAGGGTTTCCGTATAGGCGCTTGTCATAACTCAGACTGCTATCAGCTAATCGCTTAGGATCTGCAACAGAATTATGAATATGTGCATGAGGGAACCACAGATAATAACGCTCACTTTCAACTGGATGCCAGGTAAACCACCACCTGAACATATCCGTTGTTACTCCAGGAAAGAGATGCTGGCTTTGCGCATAAGCACATGGCCCATCTTCAACTACACCGTATCCGGATGGTGGATATTTATCGAAATCTTCTAATAAAACCTTTAGCCCCTCAATTGTCGGAGGCAGGATGTGATTTTTTGCTAATGGGCCCTTTTCCAGAGAAGTAACCATTTCGAGTGGAGCATCAAGTCTGCTGTTAAAGAAGTGCGAATAGGGCTTTCCCTGTATCTCTTTTTCATTGACCCTCAAACGTTTTTGCATAGGCACCTGAAAGTAGGTTATGAGAGTTTTGTTTAATGAAGCCCCTGCATTAAATAAATTTTCAGTTACTGATGAGTTGTTATAAACAGACGAACCGCTCGTAGCATAAACATTATTAAGTAACGAATGTGATAAAAAAGCGCTACCCGTCAGTAAAGGAATACTTCTTAGTAATTTACGGCGTGAGAGTTTTAACTTCATGTTGTAGCCTTTTAAGAATGCGAATAGATAAAATTGCATAAAAACCGAAATTATCACTACAGCCTAATAAGTTAGTATATTTTAGGAGTGCCCGGTTTTTTCAGAGTCATGAATTGCTTCATAAGAGACCCATCAGGATTAGCTAAATCATCTAATATGGTGAAATGGGTTGCCATGGGAAGAGTAAACATTTTCACTGATTTATCAATCCTGACTAATTCGTCTGCATAACAGCTTGACTGCCTTATAAGTTCAGGTAACTCATCGCCACCAACCGAAACCAGCGTTGGAGCACCTTTTTCCAGATGAAAAAGTGGGCTATATAATTTTATTTCTACAGGCGTTAACTTTAATTTATCTTGCAACCAACACATACTTATCGGATTAAGATCCACGAGTGCACTGATCATATGTACCCTGGATATAGCATGATGTGAGCGGTAAAGTGCGGCAAGATGTCCACCTGCGGAATGACCAGCCAGGTATAGCGGACTATCGCGGACCCCTAGAAAATCCTGATCGTCTTTGATTTTCTTAATCAGGTGCCCGATTTCATTAACGATTTCTGTCATTGTTGCATCAGGTGCAAGAGTATATTCAGCCAGAATGACATTCATGCCGTTTGCGTGAGGTCCCTGCGCAATAAAGGCAAAATCTTCTTTATTACAATTTGTCCAATACCCACCGTGTATAAAAATATAAGTAGGCGAGTTTTTTATACCAGATGACAGAAAGTCGTAGCGTTGCCGGGGCTTACGGCCATAAGACCGATCACGGATCCAGTGATACTTTTTGTAGAGCGCACGACTTCTCGCTTGTAGTTTTTTTAATAATCCATCGAAGTCTTTGACAATTGCAGTATTGTTGTAAGCTTCATCCAGTTCTGTTTCAGTCATACCATGATAAAGATTATTTTGCATTACAACCTCCGAGTGTTGCCTTATTAATTGCATTTTATTTAAGAGAATCATAAAGTGAAGTGATTTTTTTAGTATGCATATCAGAGAAGCCACTATCACCTATAACTTCATAATTTATTTTATCTTGTGTTATTTCTCTTTCTGTCTGGATTGACGCTTCAGCAAGCGGAGCGATCATGATTTTATTTATTTTTTTGAACCCAGGAATACTGACATTCAAGGATGCATACCATGCGGTAGGGTTGACAACCCTTAACTCAGCTCCTCTTTTTAAAAACTTCAACTTTTGCATATCATCAAATGAAGGTGATCCTAAATGAGCAGGACGGACAAAAACTTTCAACCTCAAACGCAACGGGAAAAAGATCTTATTCATATCTCTGTCTTTTGACTTAATAATTGATGGTATTTGATAAATATTTAACCAATAAAGAGATTCACGATCTGACGTCAACTCTTTCCTGGCCGTCAGTATGACACGCAAAGAACGTTTTTCATTAGGTAGTATCTTCAATACTGGCGGCAACACGATCACCGGTGTTTTGCTTTCATCAGGAGAAACATTGATATCCTGATCATCAGTCCATAGTTGAACAACAGCAGGACTTGAACTATTGTTATATAGATTAATAGTTTGAGTCATATCTGAAGAATTAAAAATCAGACGTGTTTTATCAACATTAACCGCTGCAAAAGATTCTAAGCTTAAAATAAAAGTAGCGGCTATAAAAACATTACTGAAAACTGATAACAACTTGTAATTGCGCATTGACTGTACCTGACGAAACATTCTGCCCGCTGATAGCTTCAAGTGATGCAGTAAAGTCACCACTATAAATTTCTGCATAATCAGAAGATACTAATGAGGTAAGATCTTTATAGGCATACCAGCCTCGGATATTACCGGAACCTTTACTACCTTGCTCAGGCAGAAGATTGATAGGTGTACCAGTTTTATCATAAATTTTTATTCCAACCCCTGACGCGACACCTCCACTACCATAATTAGTGTCAAGAAGCCAGGTCAGACCCCCACCGCTATTTACCAGTCCAAGATTATTAGCCTGACGAACTGCACTTGCCTGATTAACTAAAAAACCCATTGCTACGTTTGCTGAAGTACTTGTTGAGTTGTTCGTATCAGAAACCGCTCCGGCATCACATTGCAGACTAATGTTGAATGGGGTCTGACTACTTCCGCCACCACGTAATGCACCAACACTAATCGGGGGTAATATAACCAGTGAAGGATAATCTAAAACCTCACAAAGCGCCCCACGGATGTAAGTAACATCTTTATAAGTACTCCACGCAGCTGGCCATATATCATAGAATCCTGGGAAGTTACTGGCGCTATCCTGACCAGGAGAAAGGTTGTTAGTCGCGAGACCTGGTCCCTTAAAAGCTATGTAGCCACGCGGCTGTGTCATAAGATCGACATATCTGCTGGCACCATTCATATAATAATTAGTCGCATCGATTTTAAACATTTCGTATAAGACATCACTGAAAGCACTTGCAGGTACATAGATATATTTTTCATCAGAATACCAGCTATCAGCATTGAGTCTTCTGGCTTTCCAGAACCGGCTGTAATACTCACCCGTCGCCACATTTGTCATGCGCACAGCGACATTTTTAGCCACATCGAAATACGCGCCGTCTAATTCTGATGCAGCATTTCTGCCAGCATATGTGCTATCACCATTTGTAGCATACATTTCATAGAGACTATCACTGTCATTAAGTTCACATCTGAAAAGAATCTGGTTTGGGCTGTAACTTTTATTGCTTGCTGAGTTAATAAAGCTAGCAACAGAACTCGCCAGAAGAGTACCTGATGGCTGGAAAGAACCACTGCTAAGGCTGACTACTGAAGGTAAACCTAAATTCCCAGAGCAAGTATCGCACGCCCCAGTCCATGGCGATGCGGTATATCCTGCTGATATCGCCTGAGCAGAAAGAGATGATGTACTTGTTACTTTTATGCAATTAGACAAAGCAGGAAAACTAAAACCAAAAAAAGAACATAATAATGAAATAATCATTTTTTCTTTTTTCATAATCTACGCCTTTTTACACGTGCGATTGAGATGAATAATTGACTCATTCATGGATCTATCAAGCTGATAACTGACCAGACAACGTTTCTTTTCATTATCTTCCCAGTCAACTCTTAATGTTCCTGAATTATTCGGTACCCTTGCATAAAGCTGCCCACCTTGCCCTATGACACCTATTAAATTACTTTCTGCATCATGAACTTCAGCACCCATAGGAGGCGTATCGCCTGCTTCAGTAACAAGGCTAATAAGGAGTGCTTTTCCCCTTATAGTGGAGAAGTTAACTTTGGCAATAGCACCCGCATAGGGAACGACTCGCTTGCTTCCGCCGCTTAATTCTGCATCAGAATTCATTTTCAAAGTATTCAAACTTACATCGTTTGTGCGATATGGCGTTAGTGAAGGTAAAATTGCGTATCCGTAACTATCTACCACAGCACCTTGACCATTTTGAACCTCTGCGCCTTCCGCACCTTCTGCATGAATCAGAGCGAAAGTATCATTAGTGTAAGGCCCTGCCGTGATGCCACCTTTATGAATCAACACTGTTCCACTCATTCCTAAGCCAGCCTGTCGGTAGTGATCACCTTGACCATAATTTGCACGTAAGCTACCTATGCGGCTATTCTGTTGCATATTGGCACCAAATGTTGTTGTATCTTCATCTGATGAACTACGCGCATGATCTGTGCCTGCATATACTGAGTATGAAAGTTCCCTGTTTTCACCAAGCGATCCTGTAGTAGAAACAATGGATGAGCGGGTTTCCTTTGATTGATTATAATTATATGAAACAGAGGAAAGGCTTCTACCCCAGTCCAGCGGTACAGAAACATTAAAAGAAAACGTATTTTCGGTGTATTTTTCACGTCGACTGTCATCCTGATTTTTATCAAAATCGAGACGACTTCTGCTATAGTTCCAGGATGTTCTTTGTCGTCCGAAATTTAAGCCATAACTGATTTTTTTCCAGTTATTGTTGTAGCCTAATTGTAACTGAGTGATGCGTGATTGATTATTATAGTAGTCAGAAGTACTCGCACTCAGGCTAAGTAAACCAAGATTATCCATGGACTGACTAACTGTGGCAGACAGACGATTCCGCTGATGCAACGTATCGGAATAGTAATCAATATTCGAGTGACTCTGACGTCTTACACCAAGTACATCCTGTAGATCCCTGAATCCGCTGGTAGAGTAACGATAGGCAGCAAGAACTAAATTGGTCTTAGTCTGGAATGTTTTGCTGTAGCTAACTTCTCCTCGCCACCCTCTCAGAGTCTCATCATTTTCGACTTTTGCATTTGAAAAAGTACTATTAACGCCAATTGCTCCCGCGCTGGTTGACCAGACTCCCCCAACCAGCCATGCCTGATAGTCCTTAGCCAGTCTGGAGCCAGCCGTTCCGGTAATGCTGTTGCTTAAGCCTCTCTGCAAAATCCCCTCAAAAAATTCATTTTCAACTGAATAAAATTGTCTTACGCGGCCTAATGAAACCGAATAATGCCAGGTGCCTGGACGAACAGAATCAGGGACTGAAGAATACGGGACAATGAATGTAGAACTTTTACCATTTGCCTCGATAACTTCAACTTTAAGGTCACCCTGGCTGCGCGTGTTATATAAATCATCAATAATGAATGGGCCGGGTGGAACATTTACTTCGTAAACTACCTTGTCAAGCTGCTTAACAACCACACGGGCGTTTGATAATGCAACACCATGCACTTCAGGGGCATAACCGCGCTTACCCTGCGGCCACATTCTTTCGTCGGTGGCCAGTTTAATCCCATTAAAAGATAAACTGCCAAACAGAGAATTATCAGTGTAATTGTCACCAATGGAAATCTGACTATTAAAATTTTCAAGTGGACGCTGTATCCATGTTCTAACAGAGTTATAATCATATGCACTGCTGCCCGTGCTGGCATCAATATAACGAAAATTTCCTTGATGACGCAGTTGCCATTTGCCTAAGTTAGTGCCTGCTGTAATGCCACTCCAAAGGTACTTATATTCAAAATCAGAATCAGTATTATTGGTCCATGTAAAGTTAGTATTATGTCTAAAAAATAACGCTGTAATTCCTTTATCCCACTCTGATGGAGGTATGTAACCTCGGGGTTTTCTATTTAACTCCGTCATGGGGATCGTGAGTTGTAAACGAAGTGAGGCTTGATCAAACTCCCAGCCTCCCTTTTCAGACCATTTTACCAGGCTCCTGCACGCATGAGTGGCTATGTCTTTATCAGTGATTTTTAACTGAAGTTTCTGCATTTGTTGTGGTGTCAGGCAGGGCTGTGCACCTTTACTATCGTGACTTTCAGTAAAATTAACTTTTTCCTGGGATGAAACAAGATTCCCGTTCAGATAGATGTCAACAATATAATTACCTGAAGGCGTTGTATCATGGTTAAATTGGTCAATATTTTTCCCATAGGCAGTACCTTTGAACATAGATGAATCAAAAAAATAATCATCGCAATGACCTACTTTGGAAGTGCAGAAAGTAAAAATAAATGAGAATATAGCAAGTTTTTTATTATTTGTGATTAATGTTATATCTTTCACTTAATCTTGCTCCTTGATCATTAATCGCTGCTACGATTACTTCGCCACTGTCGTTAGGACGCAATTTTGAAGAGTTGAACCAAAACGTTTTTTTTGAAAACGGTGGAATCATCTCAGCATCACTTTTATAGGTTCCACTATTAATATTTGCTTTAATATCAACGATTGATGCATGCCATGGCTGTGGATTTTCAATTTCAACGCCACCTCCTTTTTTTAAATCGTACACATAAGTTAACTTCAGGTTTTTGAGAATATTCCCGGGGTTACCGATAGCAGCAGGCCTGTAAAATGTTTTTATTCGATTTCGAACTATAACTAACATAGCGTTTTTATTTTTCGAATCATCCAGATTTGAAGGTGGTATCTGTAGCATATTGAACCACCCAAGCGTCTCCCTGTCGGTTGCTAATTTTCTACTGGATGAAAAGATCACTCTGATGATTTGACCTGAGCGTGGCTGAATACGAAATACAGGAGGTGATGAAATAAAAATCGCATTATTTTGTTTTTGCGGTTGAGAATCAGTATCTCCATCATCAAACCAGGTCTGAATGACATAAGGAATATCGTCATTGTTTTTTAACAGTACATCCACCGAACCAGATTTTTCTGGATAAATTATCCTACTTCCTAAAATAGTAACACTGCCGTATGCATGACTGGTTAATAACGATAAAATTAAAAATATCGCACGAGCACAATAATTAGTAGGATTGAGTTTTTTCATTCTTTTTTCTCAGTGCAAAAACGATGCGCATTATATAATGCGCATCATAATTAATTACTGGTAAGTCACTGCATATTGGAGCGAAGCCGCAACAGTACCTGCGGTAGTACCACCTGTAGAATAATATTGTGCACTATAATCTGCTGAAGTTTCAGTAACACCAGGTTCAAGAGTCAAATCGCCGCTACCATTAAAACCACTTGTAAGATCGATGACGGCATCCTTAGTGTCCAGCAGCTGAACTTCAACATTTTGCGCTGTACCACTATTAATCAGATTGCCAGAGGAACTTACATTATTACCAATGAAGACTGTAGAAATCTTGGTAGATGCGGTGCTATCACCCGTGCAACCGCTAAGTCCTACTGTAAATGCTGTAAGTCCCGCAGTAGCGCCACTTGTTGTAAGATCAGATTTACTCACTGTCGGCATTAAAACTACAGGCGATGCTGCATTGCCGTTAACTGTAACGGAGCAGGTTTCATCAGATACTTCTCCCTGGAAATTGATTGTGTTATCTGAAGCAGAATAAGCTGATCCGGCGGACAGCGCTCCACAAATAAACAGGGAAAGGCATGCTTTATTTAATTTAATTTTCATTTCTTTATTACCTTTAAAAGTCTATTAGATGCAAATGAGCTGATGAAGATCAGCGCCCATTTTGCGGTGGATAGATTGCTTTATGTTGTAAACTTTCTTTTTGCCAAGGGACATTACCTTGGGCATGGCTGAAAGCGCACAACCTTGAAATGTCAGATCGAGAAATTTCATTTCATTTTCATTTAGCGAAACAATTCTTTTATTTTCACCTCCCTCCGTGTGGATACGATTACTGCAAATGACCTCATTGATATTATCGATGTTACTCCCCCGGTGAAGCATTTTATTTACAGACATATCGTTCTCGGACCAGAAATTAGCAAGTGATATCATTTTATCATCACAAACAAGGATGATTACCAACCCGGTTTTCTTCAGGTTCTCCAGCCAATAACTGTTAGTGAAATATCGCAAGTTATAGATAGAGAAATCCACAAAAACGATATTTCGCAGTAGAGTGCTTTCTTTTTTCTGTGGGAATGAAGATTTCAACCCCTCAATTAAATAATTATTATTACCCGGCCATACAGTGAACTTCTGAATTTCACATCTACCTATGAGTACATCTGTGTACGGTGTAATAAGGCATTTGCGCGAACAGCGTATGCAACACAGATTTGGTTTTATTAAATGTTTCATTAACTGCTCCATTCAGAGGTTTTGCAGATGAATCTATGTCTCTCAGAAGGTGCAATCATCCTAACGCAAATCACTGATTTTAGTGATTTATATTATTAATAAAGATAAATAAAGAACATTACTCTGATATGACAGGTTGATTCTGAACTGAAAAGTACTTTATATGCTGGGAAGGCGTAACACAGGTTTTCGCATTGTCTCTGTATTGCATTTGGTTAAAGGGAAGATAAGGAAGTGCCTTAGAACGGTTCCGGGAAAGGTTGGTTTTGTTATGCCTGCTGTAGATTCTCCTTGATTTAACACTCAGGAGTTTATTCAACCCTGAGTATTATTGTGCTATAAATTGCAGAAGCATTTTAGTCGGCATAGGGAGTGTTAAAGATAGTGCAGGAAAATAACTAATACGAACAGGAAACCAGTAATCAGATTGTATAGTTCCTATGAATCAACAATCTGATTACTGTAATAGAGCTTTTCTGATTTAAAAACTATATTTCAGGCCTAACATAGCCTGCGACTCAGAATACCCCTTACCTCCCATTTTCTGTGATACATAGCCGGTCAGGTTAAGTTCCGGAGCAATTCGTCCCTCAACGCCAAGTTTTAGCTCCCCAATATTTCGGGTGCCAGCCTGACTAACAGTAACGCCATCCATGGTGATGCCACGTAATTCTGTATTATGTATCCATGATGTTTCAACAAATGGCTTAAAATTGCGCTGTTTTCCTTCATCCAGATTACTATGACCTTTAAGGAAAGACTTCAATGCTAGCCGGGTAGTGATATTGTCATTTCCATCACCTCGTATTTCTGTGCCGTTAGATTCGTGGTGTGTATCGCTACGAATACCAGACCATGTAGCACTGATCAGCGGCTGAACGTACCAGTTCAATTCTTCATGACGACCTAAGTTACCCATAGCAATTACATAACCCGTCTCGAAGGTGGTGTTCAGGCCTTTAGAATCATATTTCTCAGCACTGAGTCCTTCACCATTAATTGTGTTATTAAACCAGCTGTATTGCAGCAAAGCATCAAAGTAAGGACCATGTTCGCTTGAACCATCACCGAACCAGGTAGAGTAAAGACCAAGCGTGTACCCCTTAACGATGCCTCGCGCGCTATAACCTGACAATATGGAACCGGAACGTATATGGCTGTAGCCATATCCTGCCAGCGCACCGATGCGTAACGAGGAGCCATTATCTGAATTAAATCTTGCCATATCCCCCCCCATTAATAGCGTGTAACTATTGGATCGGGTTTTCAGCTGTCCTGATTTATCGGTATAACGGGAATGACTACCCCTGTTTTTAATCCATAGACTGGTGCTTTTATCTTCGCCTGTAATGTTATCTGTATATTCCGTTTCCCCAAGCCTGTCGCTCAGGTTTGAGCGGAACATAGTGTCAGCGGCGATCAAACTGGCTGAATAAACGCCCCCCTCCGGGCGAAGAAGCTGGATTTTATTAGCATCAATCCCTGCATTGTCTTCACCGCTCTCAGTGACTCCGCCGTCGATATTCCCTTCGTGGCTTCCGCTATCTGAGTCGCCATTTTGACCTTCGTTACTGCCGCTGCCTGCACTACCGACGCCATCTTCATTGTTACCTGAATCTATACCGTTTCCTTCGTTGCCTCCGCCAGACCCGCTACCAGCTTCATTGCTACCTGAATCTATACCGTTTCCTTCGTTGTCTCCACCAGACCCGCTACCACCGACATCATCTTTATAGTTAGATAAATACCAGTTTGATGTTTCGTCGTTCTTCCCTCGGGTCAGATGATATTCAAATGCTCCAGCAACGATTCGGCCTTGCTGGACAAATTTCCCTGATGACTTGCCGCCTACAGTGATCAGTTCGATTCCATTGAGGGTTTGCGCTCCGTTTCCACCGAGATTAGTTACAGCAACGCGGGAAGTGCCGGTGGTATCTCCTGATATAAGGAGCCGATCGGAAATTGAATCATCACCTCCCAGCGCTGTACCTAAAACGAGTAAGCCGTTATTGCCAATATAATTGCCATTTACTTTCAAGGTTGTTCCAGGCTGATTAGCCGACACGATTACTTTGCCGGCATTTGTCAGGCTGCCAATCGTTTGGTTATAGCCATTGAGATTTAATGTGCCAGAGGATCCCACATCGTAAGTAGCATTAGGGCTGAAGGTATTTTCTGTGCCCGCCTGCAGAATACCACCTGAAATTTTAGTAGCACCCTCCCACGTATTTGGTGCTGTGAGTACAGTCGTACCATTATTATTTTCAACAGTACCTTTACCCTGAATGAGATTTGCAAACAGGTATTCACTTTCAGTATGGTTAAAATTTAGCCTGCCTTCACCCTCTCCAAAGCTGATCGTAGCATCAGGATTTAGCTTGCCCGCAGAAACAGCAGATAGCCTTGCAGGAGCACCAATATCAAACACGCCCGTTGAACCACTCTGCTGAGCAATCACTATACCAGCACTTTCTAATTCTCCTTCCTTTTGAAGGATAAGGTTTCCTCTGCCAGCTTTGCCTATAATCGTCTTCTCATTTACAGCATATATCCCCGAATTTAAACCTGTGATATGTACTTTTCCTGTTGCACCAGCAGCACCTCCAATAATAAGAGATCCTCCTTCAGGCGAAGGAGGGTATGATGCAATAAATAGCTTTCCGCCATTCTCAACAGCAACCAGGCCGGTACCATTATCTTCGGCACCAACTGTCATAAACCTGTGGCTTAAGAAACTAGAACCGGCATCTGAAACATTAATAATACCGCCCCCCCCTTCCCCTCCAATTTTCGTATATTTATTAGTTACTGTTCCCCCATTGAATACATTCAGCTCAGCTATGCCATTAACTCCGACATAGGCATAACCTATTGAATCAGATCCCCAGACTTTAAGTGCACCGCCGTCGACATTGATAATGCCTTTAGAACCACTTCTATTAGCGACTCGAAGCGTTAGTGTCGTCACTTCACTGCCAGGGCTGATATAGAGTCTGCCTGTTCCGTTCTCGCCTACAACTAATGTTCCCGAAGGTATTCTCCATACTGAGTTAAGTCCTGCAACATGTACGATACCTGTAGAGCCAGCCCCGCCGCCAATGCTTGAGCCCGATCCAGAAGCCATAATCCCGGCTCCATCCAGAATGTTCATTTCACCATATGATCCCTTCCCGTTAGCAACTCTGAAACTGTTCTGTACATTTATCCATGCCTCTTTGATAGTAAATCTGCCACTGGACGCTTCCCCCTTACCAATATAAAGGCTCTGACTACCGTAAACCTCGGATGCATTATCGATTTTCAAAGTGCCTGAGGGGAACATGTGGTCTCCCGAAGTATCTTTATCACCAACGATTATGTCCCCCTCATAGGATGAAAATGATTCACTACTACTTTTTTGATTAACATCCCCGTCGAATATAACATCTGCCCCAACAGGGGGAGACATAGAGGCGACAATAAAAAATATTGCTTTTTTTCTTTTCAATGAATTTTGCATGGCTGTAATCACCTGATGAAGTTATTAGCGACTTATTGAGCTACTTAATTACGGGCGGGCATTGATTGAATAATACTTTCGTTATATCTCTACCCAACTTTCGGCTTATCATCGGCTTGAGCTGATAAACCTTTTTAATTGGTAAGTACAGTGCTTTAGAAATACACATCGGATCTAACCCCTTCAATGAGAGATTAATATATTTTATTTCAACTTTATCCAATCTGTTAATTTTCTTATCTGAAGGAATATGTGAAATATAATGAGCCGCATTAAAAACTCCGATTGTTTTTTCCAGAGAAAAATCACTGTAAATCACAGCGCTAATCTTTCTCTCACGGATTCTCCAGTATTCAGCTAAAGGCTCCAGTACGCTGTCACAGATGAGTATTATTTTTCTTTTAGCTTTCTTTAGCAGGATAATCCATTTATCATTAATAAAGCATCTGATATTGAGACATGAAAAATCAACAAACAAGTACTCTTTCCTGACGCCTTTATTTATACATAATGATTCAAGGGCACAAAGACCTGTTTTAAGGTAAAAGTTTGAGTCTGGCCATAAAATCAATTCATTCATAAACTCCATTTTGAGTGCTCCTTATCTTTTAACAGGCTTAATAATTTGTACCGAATATCTATTAGAAGAAGAGACTTCCCCTTTATTAAATAGCTATGTCGTGCTTATACATTTCAGATAGTGAAAACAGTCGAATAGAGGATGGTTTAAAACTTGGTCCTGGTTAACCCTTCTCCACTACAATCTTCAGCATCATTTTCTCGGCACTTTGAGTGAGATAATTCTCACTTTTTTAAGCTTGATTGGGTATTTGTTTCACTAAAAGGCAATAATAAAGACAAAAATTCCGCATAAATGATATTTAAAAGATTATTCGAATATCCGGGGGTGTTTTTAGCATAAGAAAAAGATAGTATTAATGCATCTGTAAAGGCACATTCCCGGATGACTGACTTGTCCCAGAAGATATGTATCAGTGATTTCAGCGAGTTGAGTGAATTCACAAGGAGTATTTATGTATTTTATTTTGAATAAAAGTATAAAGTTTATACCCGCAACCAATGAGTTATGCCTGGTTTTACATGATGGGAATAGCATACTTATATCGAATGCAGCTTCCCGATTACTTGATGAGCTGATACGTAATGTTAACGAAATTTCCACGCGTGATGAGCTTCTTCAAAAAGTATGGGAGGATTATGGCTATACCTCTTCTTATAACAATGTTTACATGGCAGTCAGCGAACTGAGAAAAGCAATTGCTACTCTTGGCCACAGCAAGAATATAATTATTACCGTGCCAAAAATAGGCATTAAACTTGTCGCAGATGTTGATATATTTGAGTTGAATCGCGGCCAAAATAATAGATTACCTGGCCCGACACTTTCAGGCTCCGAGTCAACTTTAAATTCCCCTGAATACATTGTGCCTGATTTACAGAGTGAGAAAGCTTCAGATGGAAGTCCGGGTATGCATGTTGTTGTGGAGGAAAACAGAGCTGATAGAACTTTTCATAATTATCGCTGGTTAATCCTGCCTTTCATACTCCTTATAGGAATGGGGAGCCTTTACCTTCAGCATGTACAGGAATTCAGCATACAAAAACTAAGCCTTTATGATTCTTTCGATTTTCAAGCCTGCCGGATTTACATTATTAACAGGAGTGCTGGATATGACATCGCACAACTCAGAGATAAGGCCTTGCATGTTATTGATGTAAATAAAATTAATTGCAAAAACGGTAATAAAAGCATTTATTTTCAGGGTAACTTTCTTCGCTCTGGGCTACTCGCAGAATATACACTTGGCATCTGCTCTCGTAATGAGAAAAAAAACTCCTGTGAGACTATTAAACATCTGGCGGGCTAAGAAATGTTGAAATCAAATAAATTTTTCGTTTGGTCAGTTTGTGCATCGGTTATTTTCTCGGCGAGCATTAATTATGCATATTTTAAAAGCACCAAGCTCATTTACACGTGCTCGTCTGAGCTAACCCTGGCATATCCGGATGGATATAGAATTTACGCCTCCTTCATTGGCTTCAACTATAGCGATGGAAGTGGTTTATCAACATATCGTGGAACCGTTATAAACGGCGATAAAGAATACATCCTTAATTCCGACATGCCTTATAGAATTCAGGGAGCTAAAGTGAAATCTATCACCTACGGTCAGACCGTTAAGAAAAATAACGATACGGTGCCAGAAGATATTACGTTTAAAAAAATGCTCAGTAAAGACTCAACTTACTACCTCTCTTTTTATGCATCGCCAGATGGTGATGTCATTGTTAAAGATAGAGGTTCTGTAACCTATATATGTTCTCATTAATATAGTTATATTTTTCTGATTATCTCATTATTACTTACTAAGTAGTAGATTGTTAAAATACCAAAAATTAGCTAACTCTGGTTAGCCTATACTTTTTATGATAATCTGCTTGAAGCGTGTTCAGCTGATTTATTATTAGCTGGGGATTTTGATCGACTTTCAATAAATAAAATTTTTTTATTGAGCAGCATCTTTTTCTGCAACGGAAAATTTTAATTTTCCCATCTAAACTCTGAATCAGACGCAGACAGCACGGTAAACGCCTTGCAGAAAGCAAATGAATGTCGGCTTATCCCGATTATTGGTAGCGCGCCATACTGATGGTATTAGTTAACGTTCATAGTATGACCGTGTGACTGCTATATAAAATCAAGTTTTCGGATTTCCGGCACCGGGAACATCATGTGCAGCAGTAAAAGTCGTCAGGCGATGACTATTCGTTTATTACTATGTAGTTAATATATCTGCTTAAGTCTTAATGAGAGGATAAACCTTTTCTGAAATAATATCCTGCTATCCTGCTATCCTGCATCGCATCAGGAAAAGCGGGTCATTTTGAAAATTCGATTTGGTGACGTCACCTAGCCTGCGGCTCTTTTCTGGCAGCTCGTCAATCAATGGACCTGAGAGGGAAAACAGCCACAGCGCCAGTCTTCCATGAGCAGCCTTCATTTTCTGAAAAGATTTACCGAAAACAGGGTGTCGATACACAAACGCTTTAGGGATATGTATTTAAGAAATGATAGATAAATATAAAGATGCTCGTGATCAGAGATGGGAGCGGATGGTGATAATAGTAATCCGTTTTGCAGAAAACTCTTTTGACCACCGCTTTAGAAAGTACAAATTCGGATGAGATCAGTCCGGAAAATTCCCGAAAACTGGCCGCATGATGCGGTCCGGACTGAGCCTGTGAAGTGTGCAGGAGTGAGGACTATTTCCCCAGAATCTCTCTGCGGACAATCTCAGCGCCCGCACTTAACGCATGCAGTTTGCCATTGGCAACCTGACGCGGCAGTGGAATCATGCCGCAGTTGGTTGAAGGATAGAGATTTTCAGCATCCACAAACTGCAGCGCTTTGCGCAGCGTATTCGCCACTTCTTCAGGTGTCTCGATGGTATGGGTTGCCACATCGATGGCACCGACCATCACCTTCTTACCGCGAATCAGCTCGATCAGATCCATCGGAACCCGCGAGTTCTGACACTCCAGTGAGACAATATCGATAGCTGAACGCTGTAATTTAGGGAAGACCTCTTCGTACTGACGCCACTCTGTACCCAGAGTTTTCTTCCAGTCTGTATTCGCTTTAATGCCGTAGCCGTAGCAGATATGAACCGCGGTTTCACACTTCAGACCTTCGATGGCGCGCTCTAACGCGGCGATGCCCCAGTCATTCACTTCGTCGAAAAAGACGTTAAACGCAGGTTCATCAAACTGAATAATATCCACGCCAGCGGCTTCTAATTCTTTGGCTTCCTGATTCAGAATCTTTGCGAATTCCCAGGCCAGCTTTTCGCGACTTTTATAGTGATTGTCATAAAGGGTATCGATCATCGTCATCGGACCCGGCAACGCCCACTTAATAGGACGATCGGTCAGCTTACGCAGGATTTTCGCATCTTCAACAAATACGGGTTTCTGACGTGAGACTTCACCCACCACGGTCGGGACGCTCGCATCATAGCGATTACGGATTCGCACCACTTCACGCTTTTCAAAATCCACACCGCTGAGGTGTTCAATAAACGTCGTCACGAAGTGCTGACGGGTCTGCTCGCCATCACTGACGATATCAATACCGGCCCGAACCTGATCGTCCAGACACAGACGCAACGCATCTCTTTTGCCGTCGACTAACTCTTCATCCTGCAGTTTCCAGGGTGACCAGAGCACCTCTGGCTGCGCAATCCAGGAGGGTTTAGGCAAGCTGCCAGCAGTAGATGTCGGTAATAAGGTTTTCATAGCAGGTGACCTTCTATATTTAATTAATCAAAGAACGAATTCAGCAGACCATTGCGCGAGAAGTGTCTGATTCGGCTTAATAAAATGCGTCTCAGTAAACTTACCCTGTTCGACAGCCAGGCGGCTGCGTTCTTCGCGATCGTAAACAATCCGGGTTAACGAATAATCCTGATGCTGCAGCGTGGGTTGATAGCACTGTCCCGCAGCAGAATTCGCGTTGTAAATTTCAGGGCGATAGATCTTCTGGAAAGTTTCCATGGTGCTGATGGTGCTGATCAGCTCGAGATTGGTGTAATCGCTGAGCAGGTCACCGTGGAAATAGAAAGCCAGCGGCGCAACACTGCCCTGCGGCATGAAGAAACGCACTTTCAGACCCATTTTTCCGAAATAGAAGTCAGTCAGGGAAGGTTCATCCTGCTGATATTCAATGCCCAATACCGGATGCTGATTACCGGTGCGCACGTAGGTGTTTTTGCTCGATACACTCAGGCAGATAACCGGCGATTTACTGAAGTTCTCTTTATAGACCGCTGAGTTCACGAAACTTTTGAAAATATTGCCATGCAGCTGACCAAAATCATCCGGCAGGCTGAATTCAGTCTGACCTTTGTTATGTTCTGACAGAACCACGCTGAAATCATAATCACGCACATAGGAAGAGAAGTTATTGCCGACAATCCCCTCGGTGCGCTGAACGGTTTTATGATCCACGATATGCGTTTTTAAAATCTCAATCGCCGGGAACGTTTCGTCGCTGCTTCCGGGACGAAGATTCAGCTCAGCAGAAATAATCTCAAGTTCAACTGAGTAGCGGTCGCCCTTTGGATTGTCCCAGTGCGCCAGAGAGTTGAAACGATTGTCGATCATCACCAGGGCGTTGTGCAGGTTTTCCTGACGTTTTTCGCCGCGCGCTAAATTAGCGAAGTTAGTCGTCGCCCGCGTATTTTTCGAAGGATTATAGTTTTCGTCGAAACGAATGCGCTTGAGGGTAAAGGCTAAGTTGTTCATCGCTATCGGGTATCCTGGTCGCTGATATGCGTTGTTGCTTTTAAGGGTTATCCAGCGTGGCTATCCCTTTACAACTATTCATATGACTCAAAGTTATTAACAATTCTTACTTTATGCCTCAACACCCGGTTGAAAAAAAGTGATTAAATTTCAACGAACATGAAGGAAATTCATGTTGTGGCAGTAAAGCGGGGAAATTTTCATGAGGCTGCGAGTCTTTTAACACCTGATGTAAAATCCGGGTGTAAAAAGCCTCGCACAAAGAGGGCTTAGCAAGAGATGTCAGAGGTGGAGTGATCTTTCGCCTCAACTTAAGGCGCGGAGGCTTTCATGATCCCATAATCAGGCACGCCAGCGTGCTGTTAGTCATTTAGCGATACTCCATCGGTTCCCGCCCGCAAACCGTAAAACGCAGCACGGATGCGGCAACTGAAACGTTCCGGTCACAGCAAAGCAAGACGACTAAATTTTATAAACGTTATCACACATCACTTTATGTGCGCCTGATTTTACCGAAAGCCTGCATGCTGCCTCTTTCATCAGTTTTCCCATCTCACTGTCGCGCATCGACTGCGTCAGGCGTGAAGCCGGACCGGTTAATGCCAGCGCCGCGAGCAGTTTGTTACCTTCACCAAACACCGGTACGGAGAATGCCGCGATATGCGGATCGCGGATACCTGACGTGAACAGCGGGAGTTCAGGTACAGAGTCAAACAGAGGTTCATTCAGCCCCCAGTAACGAAGCACCTGCCCGATGGCCGAATTATCCAGCGGCAGATAAGTGCCGGGAAGACGTGTTTCACGCAATCCTTCAGAGGGCTCCGCTCTGAAAAGACAGAGTCGTTGACCGTTTTCAATCACATACCATGTGGCGCTTTCGCCTGTCGCAGTCGCCAGTGCATGAAGTTCAGGCTGAACGATACTGGCCAGATGAAAGGATTGTTCATAGAGCTTGCCCAGATAAAGCAGTCTTGGCCCCAGGGTATAAACGCCATTGTCGCGACGAATGACATAGTTCATGCGCTCAAGTGAGTTCATCAGACGATAAACTGTCGTTTTATGGTACCCCGAAAGCTGCGCCAGCGCGGTCAGCGTCAGTGATTCCTCACCAGGCCTGAAACAATCCAGCAGCGCCAGCGCTTTTTCTACGGCAATTACGCCTTCATTCCCCATCGGTACGTCCTCCTGTTTGCGACGGCAGGCAGTTTACCGCGCAATTTGTGATTCACATCGTATTTACATCACAAATGAATGCTTAACACTGGTGCGAACTCAATTAACATCGATATAGTAGTTTTATATTGTACAACTTAGTTGTGCCTGGTAAAACAAAGAGGATAAATCTATGCCCCATGCAGAGAATACCTTCATCAATCGCGACATTATCCGTATCGCACCAGAGCGCGTAAAACAGGCTGCTCAGTTTCAGGCGGCGATCCTTGCTGATGTTGCCGGACGACGCGGAACGCTGCACGGTCGCGTAAAACCTGTGTCCCCCACAATGAAAGTCGCCGGACCGGCTATCACTGTCGAGGTGAGACCGGGCGACAACCTGGCGATCCACGCCGCGCTGGCGATTGCCCAGCCGGGCGATGTCATTGTGGTCGATGGCAAAGGCGATATCAGCTGTGCATTAATCGGTGAGATAATGTCCACCCAGGCAGAAGCCTCCGGCATCGCCGGAATTATTATTGATGGTGCGGTGCGTGACGCCGATGCACTGAGCGCGAACGGCTTTCCGGTTTTCTCTGCGGGCCTGAATCCCTGCGGCCCGACCAAGTCCATTGCGGGACGGGTCAACTACCCTGTTTCTGTGGCGGGCGCAGCCATTCAGCCAGGCGATCTCGTCATCGGGGATATTGATGGCGTGGTGGTTCTGCCGCGTGAAGACGTTCCTGCGTTGCTCGAACTGGCACAGAAAAAACTCGATTTCGAGACCAGCCGTATTGCAGCCATTCGTGATGGCGACCTTCGCGCGCCGTGGTTAGAAAAAGCCCTGCAAACCGCTGGCATGCTGGACGATGGGGAGACGCTCTGATGACAACCTCTTCTCCCGTAATCCTGGTGACGGGTAATGACCTGGCACCGCAGGCAGTAAACCTGCTTAGTGACTTCAGCATTGTTTATGCCGGCAAACAGCCCAGCGAAGATAGCCTGTTCCAGCTCTGCCAGCAGCATAATCCTGTGGCGATTATCGTCCGATACGGAAAAATCAACGCCCGCATTATGGATGCCGCGCCTGACCTGCGGGTTATTTCCAAACACGGCAGCGGCATTGACGTTATCGACCAAAAGGCGGCGGCTGAACGTCATATCAGTGTTCAGTCAGCCCCGGGGGCCAACGCAGCGGCCGTGGCCGAGCATACCTGGGCGTTAATTTTAGCCTGTGCAAAATCGGTGATACCGCTTGATCAGCGCATGCGCCAGGGACACTGGGACAAATCGACCCATAAGTCGGTGGAGCTGGAGGGCAGAACGCTGGGTCTGGTAGGGCTTGGTGCCATAGGCGGTCGTGTTGCCCGCATTGGCCGTGCTTTTGGCATGAAGGTGCTCGCTTATGATCCTTTTGCCAGAACCTTTCCCGATGAGTGTGAATCCTCCTCACTTGACGACCTGCTGCAACAGGCAGATGTCATTTCGCTGCACTGCCCGTTAACCGAACAGACGCGCCAGATGATTAACGCTGAGAAACTGGCTCTGTTTAAAAAAGGCGCCATCCTGGTGAACACGGCGCGCGGTGGTCTCATTGATGAAGAAGCGCTGTTAGCCGCGCTGGATAATGGCACTGTCGCCTGGGCCGCACTGGACAGTTTTGCCACAGAACCCCTGACTGCGCCGCATATCTGGCAGAGTGTTGGAAATGTGATTCTGTCGCCACACATCGGCGGCGTCAGCGATAACTCCTACGTGAAGATGGGTACCGTCGCGGCCAGTAACATATTAAATGTACTGGCAGAACCACTGAAAAACGAAAGTCCGGTAGTCTGAACCGCCCTCTCCAGCCGACCAGACAGGTAACAGCGCTTTCTGGTCGGCTGGTTAATAGGTAAATCTGCTGCATTAGAGCGTAATGCTTAGCTGTCAGGGTTTCCGATACGAATCTTATTCTGTTCTATGCCGTCCTGGCTTACTTGCCTTCGCCCACATTAATAGGTTTATTACCCTTCAATCGTTAACGACTCTTCCCGCGTATTGAATAAGGTGGCTGCCTGCAGCGGTTTCTTTGAAGTGTTCATTGTAGGTCATGTGTTATGAAGGATATGTCCGCTATGAGCGAGGAGCGGATGACTAGTTTGCAGCAAGACGGGAGCAGGATTTATTGGGGTTATATCCACTGTTTTTTTGGATTATAACGCGATATTCGATGATTTCAGCAAATGTCCTTCCGTTGATTTTTAAGTATAATGATAATGTTTATCAACAAAAGGATATTGTTATGTATGGGTTTATGATGATTCTGGCTGTTCTTGTACTCAATGCATGTACTACTTATTCACCTGTTAAAGTTGAACAACCCAAGCCCCTTCGACAAGATCGACCCGTTTACCCATACTATGCGGCTAAGAACCGGATAGAAGGTATGGTTAAGTTTAACTTTGACGTTGATGCAGAAGGCAGGGTAAGTCAGATGAGAATTATCGAGTCTACACCAGACCACTTGTTCGATGATGCTGTAATAACAGCCGTTTCAAAATGGCGTTTTGAAAAGGGCAAACCTGCCAGGAATCTTCCCATGACTGTAAAATTAAAAGTGCAAAAATAGATTTGATTTTAAGGCTGCATAAATGAAAATTAATGACTGTAATTCAGGAGGTTATTATGGCTGAATGTTCTTCTTCTAAATATTAACATAAATTATTATCCGATGTCCGCTTCTGGCACAAAGCGGACTAAATGCAGGCCAAGATTCGGTATGAGCGAGGAGCAGAAATTTTGACATGAGCTACCCACTTGCCTTATAAAATTGTTTTCACAACAAAGGGATATTGAAATGAAGATCTATACTTACCCCAAAAGCCGATCATTAAGAGTACTCTGGGCTCTTGAAGAAATGGGAGTGAATTACGAGTCTATCAGAGTCGATCTTTTGAACCCTGCTTCTGAGGTTAAATCACCCCATCCATTGGGAAAAGTTCCTTTTTTGACCGATGGTGAAGTGTCAATCAGTGAAACCTTAGCGATCTGTATTTACCTGTGTGAACAACATAAAAACATCTCTATTTATCCCGCAACTGCTGAAGAAAAATCCTCCGTTAATTCGTGGTTAAGCTTCACGCTATCCGATCTGGAAGCCCCCGTCTGGAGTCTGCTCAAACATGTTGTCTTCACTCCCGAAAATCAACGTTCCCCAGATTTAATGAATTACCTCAGTAAGGAAGCAGATAAAGTTATCTCTCAGATTAGGTTTAACCCAACTCAAACATGGATTGCGAGTAACAACTTTACACTGGCCGATATTTTTCTTTCTCATACGTTGTTATGGGCAAAACTGTGCGGATTGGAAATCACCGAAGAGCTTGATAGCTACATATCAAGAGCAACGAGTCGCCCCGCTTTCTTAAAGGCTCAGGAAATAAATAATCGCTAATCAGGTTTTGTCATCTCTTAAGGATGCATTGATGTCCGCTTCTGGCACAAAGCGGACTGACGGCAGGCCAGGGTCCGCTATGAGCGAAAAGCGGACGCTGGCGTTCTTTGTAAAAATCCGGTTTGTGTTGGGTTGCATTAGTTTAGGGACGAAAAATATTGTGTCGGCGATTTACCCAGCGCTTTCCTGAACATTGTAATAAACGCGCTGACCGAATCATATCCCAGCGTTCCGGCTACGTGCTGCACGGATTGGCCTTCTGCCAGATGGCTCAGCGCAACCATTAAATGCAGTTGCTGACGCCAGCGACCAAAGCTCATTCCTGTCGCATCTTTTATCAGCCTGGCCAGAGATCGTTCGCTGGTAGCCAGATGCGCAGCCAACTGCTTTAGCGTTCTCCGGTCATCAGGATCATTAAAAAGTGCCTCAGCCATATTCCGGATTTTAGGATGGTCGGATACAGGCAGGTGGAGCGCTTTAACCGGCACATCCGGTATATGTTCCAGCAGCACCGCTGCCAGCCTCGCGGTTTTACTGTCAGGCGAATAAGCATGTTCCTGCTCTGCCAGAAAAAGAACCAGCTCGCGGACCAGAGGAGTAATAGCAAGGGTACAGCAGGTTTCCGGCATCGCTGCCGCGCCGGGCTCAATAAATAAAAAGCAGGTGTCTGCATTCTTCGTGACCCGACAACTGTGGGGGATTTTTCCCGGAACCCAGACAGCATGTCCCGGTGGAACAAGCCACAGCGCATCCTGAACCTTACAGCTCACTGCACCGCGCAAAGAGAGAATAAGTTGTCCCTTACGGTGAGCGTGCGGACTCTGACCTGCATACTCGCCTGACGATGATACATGCAGCGCGATAGCAGCCTGACTGAAAGCATCGGCATTAAACTCATCCGGTGAGGTCACCGGTTTTTTATTAACTGGCATGATTTAGTTATATGTTGTCAGGTTATCTATATTGTGTAACTCATGCGTCCTTTAAAGTCTTTCTTTTTACCAGAGAACGCAAAATTTATGTCCTACACTACGAACAGGTGGTCTTCAATCATACTTGCGACCGGCATCCTTTTTATTGCCATTAACCTGCGAGTTCCATTTACCGCTATCGCACCCGTTTTAGAGTCCGTTCGCCATGATTTTGGGCTAAGTATCACTGCCGTTGGGTTGCTTAACTCACTGCCTTTACTGGCATTTGCCGCATTTTCTCCCCTGAGTGCATCAATTTCCCGGAAGTACGGTCTGGAGCGCACCCTTTTTGGTGCCCTGGCCGTGATTTCGGGGGGTATCCTGCTTCGCTCCACAGGCAGTGTCTGGGCGCTTTATGGCGGAACCATATTGATAGGTATCGGGATTGCTCTGGGCAATGTCCTGCTGCCTGGCCTTATAAAGCGTGACTTTTCTGGCAACGTGGCTTCCGTAACAGGGGCATATTCCATCACCATGGGCGCCGCTGGCGCCATTGGCTCTGCCATTGTCATTCCTCTGACGCAGATCTGGGGCTGGAACATCGCGTTAGCCATGCTGGTTTTAGCACCGCTGCTTGCGTTGCTTTTATGGTTGCCCCAGTTAAAGAAGAAGCATCAGCTGCCAGTAGCGGGTGAGAAAAAAGCGGCGACCGTCGCGGTGTGGCGCTCGCCTCTGGCATGGCAGGTCACCTTGTTTATGGGCCTGAATGCGATGCCGTTTTATGTTGCTGTCGGCTGGCTGCCAGCCATTCTTACGGACAGTGGACTCTCTTCAGCTCAGGCTGGTGAGGTACATGGCATCCTTCAGCTTACCACCGCCATTCCCGGCCTGATTCTGGCAGCCACGCTGCGTCGTCTTAACGATCAGAAATTAGCTGCTGCTGGCGTCAGCCTGTTAACCGGGGTGTCATTTATCGGCATCCTGTATTTGCCGAATCTGGCGATGCTTTGGGCTGCGCTTCTCGGCTTTGGCTCAGGTGCCAGCATGATGCTGGGTCTGACCTTCATCGGGCTGCGTACTAAAAACGCCGGTGATGCTGCCGCGTTGTCAGGCATGGCGCAGAGTGTCGGTTATCTGATGGCGGCGATGGGTCCGCTGTTGCTGGGCAAAGTACAGGAGTTGTCCGGAGGCTGGACGGTACCATTACTGATAACCGCAGCAATCGCAGTCGCAGGTGCCTGCACCGGAATGGCTGCCGGACGAAACGCTCACCTGGAACCTGTACAGCAGCCGGGGTGAATTAGCTGACACAGCAGGGGAAACGATCGGTTTCTCTGCTGAGGATGCTATTAATTGTCGTTCTGAAGCGTTTACCTGTTACCGGAGCCGTCTTTTACCGGGAAGACCGTTTCTCACCTGCTCCTTCGTTGAAAAGTCCGGCAACCCAGTCAGCAAAAGCACGCACGGCAGGAGAGAGAAAACGCTGATGCGGATAGAGCATCGTCACCGGCACGGAGGGTGGCTGCCAGTCCGCCAGAACTTCGATCAGTTTGCCTTGTTGCAGATTCTCCGAAATCACATTCTCAGCAAGCTGTGCCAGCCCAAAACCTTCAAGACACAGTCTGATGTAGAGTCCCGTTTCGTTAACGGCTGCATCCCCCTCAACCTGAACAGAGAAGGGCTCAGTGCCTCGTGTGAAACGCAGTTCATTAGTGCGCCTTACCGAACCGGAAAAGTAATGAATCGCCCGATGCTGCGACAACGCTTCCGGCGTCTCAGGGACACCATACTCCCTGAGATAGTCCGGAGAGGCGCAGGTTACCCAGCGAAACCGGCCAAGCGGACGGGCAACCAGTGTGGAGTCAGTTAATTCCCCGGTTCGGATGACGCAATCCACTCCTTCCTGAACAAGATCGACCTGCCGGTCGCTGACACCAATCATCAGGTAAATATCCGGATAATGCCGGTAAAAGTCTTTCAGATTGGGCATGACGATGAAATGGGCAATTCCACCAGGCATATCAACCCGCAGCCGCCCCTGAGGGCGTCTGATGGATTCAGTCAGGCTGGATTCACTATGTTCAATTAGCGACAGGATCTCCCGGCATTGCGCCAGATACTGCAGGCCTTCAGGAGTAAGGCTGACCCGCCTTGTCGTGCGGTTCAGCAGACGCACCTGCAGGTATTTCTCCAGGTTTTTAATCGTGCTGGTGACGGTGGAAGAAGGCAGCGACAGGGTTTCTGCCGCGCGTACAAAACTCCCGGCTTCAGCAACCCGCGTGAAAACCTGCATAGCCTGAATCCGATCCATCGTCCTGCTCCTGGGTAAAAGTGAGTCTGATTATTCGCTAATTATGAATTATGAAAACGCTTTAAGCATCTTTTTCAGGGTAATTACGTGACGTATCGTTTCCCCATTAATCAGGAAAGAGGCAGGTTTAATGACCGACTACATCAGAAATATTGTTAACAATCAGAATGTCACTTTACAGGCTACGTTGATTCGTGGCGCGACGATACTGAGCATGGACGAGAACGTCGGTAACATTGAGCGTGGCGATATTCTCATCAACGGCTCAACGATTACCGCCGTTGGCCAGAACCTTGATGTACCGGGTGCGCATGTCATTGATGCCACTAACATGATCGCCATGCCGGGAATGGTCGATTCTCATCGTCACGCATGGGAAGGACAGCTGCGCCGCATTAACCCAAACGCTACCTGCCTGGACGACTACAGCAATGCCACACACTTCTCGTTCGCTAAATATTACCGTCCTGCCGATATCTATGTTGGCAACCTGCTGACGGCGCTTGGCGCTATTGACGCGGGCATCACCACGATGATCGATAACTCGCACAACAGCCGAACCGCAGCGCATTCCGATGCCGCCGTCGAGGCCCTGCTTGATACCGGCATTCGTGCCATTCATGCTTCCGGCGCACCGGTAGCTGGCGAATGGGATAAAGCGCACTGGCCGGGAAACTGGCAGCGTCTGCAGGACAAGTATTTCAACGACAACCCTGAAAGCCTGGTCTCTCTCGCCGTCATGGCGCAGCTGGAGCCGGAGTTGTGGGCCGAGGCCCGCAGACTGGGATTGTCGATTGTCACTGAGTTCTTTGGTGCGGAGATGGGAGCTGAACTTAAATCACTGCATCAGCAGGGGCTGCTGGGTCCGGACAATATTTTTAATCACTGCACGGCGCTGCCTGACGAGGGATGGAAAATTCTGCGCGAAGCCGGTGTCCGGGTGAACGTCTGCCCGCGCTCAGATTCGCACTATGGCATCGAAAGCGGAATGTTCGCCATTGAGGCCGCGCAGCGTCATGGCATCAATCCTGGCCTGAGCGTAGACAATGAAACGTCGTACAGCACCGACATGTTTATGGAGATGCGCGTCGCCTTTTACCTGCAGCGCGTGATGGGCATGCATCAGCAGCAGTGCTGCGATTCTGAACATGCGCTGAAAACGCTTCCGGCGGCGCAGCTCCTTAAAGCCGCGACTCTTGATGGCGCGGCCTGTGCAGGGATGCAGGACAAAGTGGGCAGCCTGACGCCAGGCAAACAGGCTGACCTGGTGCTGATTAATACCAGTGATATCAATCTTTACCCGTCCGGCAATGCCTTTGGTACGGTGGTTCATGCCGCCGAGCGCAGCAATATCGACACCGTCATGATCGGCGGACGCATCGTTAAGCAGAACGGTAAGGTGCTGGGCGTGGACAGCACGCGACTGCGGGCGGCGATTGATGAGTCACGTGAGCACCTGTTTGCCGCCTCTGGCTACCAGCCCGACAATTTTGCTGACACCTTCCTGCCGCTGGAGCAGGCAGACTGAAAGGAATGAAAAGCATGATCTATTACGTAATCGCTTTTGCCGCAGGTCTGGGGATCACTCTGCAGACGACCCTGAACAGCCAGCTGGCAAAGGGACTGGGCGGCGACCCGGTCACTGCGGCGCTGTTTTCCTTTACGGCGGGCGCGTTAAGTCTGGGGGTTTACGCGCTGCTGAGGGGAGGATTGATGACATCGCTGGCGGCGATCCCGTCGCAACCCCTCTGGAGTCTGACGGGTGGAATGATAGGCGCATGTGCCCTGTTCAGCTATGTCGTGCTTGCGCCGAAAATCGGGTTTTCAGCTCTGCTCGGGCTGGCGATTGTCGGACAGTTACTTTCCTCGCAGATGATTGACCACTATGGGTTGCTGGGTGCTATGCGGCGACCGGTTTCGTTACTCAGGCTGGGGGGGATGGTTGTCATGCTGATCGGACTTGCCGTCATGCTTTTCGGCGATCGGCTCTCTGCACGTTTTCTGCAGTAACTGCGTTATCCACTTTTGCCATCGTGCAGTTCGACCTTTTATATCCGGAGGATTAACATGTTTTCAATTGCAGCTGAAGTCAGGAATACGCTTGGAGAGTGCCCGCTTTGGTGTGAGAGAACCCGCAGACTCTACTGGACTGACATTGAAGCCAGTGAACTGCTCGCCATAGAAGAAGGCAATGATGCAGTGATGCGCTGGTCGCTGCCTGAACGCCTTGGCTCCTTTGCACTGACCGAAAAGAGTAACATTCTGCTGATGGGATTCGCGTCAGGGCTGGCTTTCTATGATCTCAACAGCAGTTTAATTACCCCAGTGGCCGCTTCACCGGGAGACATCGGGACCCGCATAGGTGATGGACGATGTGACCGTGCCGGTAATTTTGTCTTCGGGACGATGGATGACGGTTATCCCGTTAAAGTCATCGGTAAGTTTCATCGACTCAACGCGGCAACGCTGACTGTTGAGACGCTTGCACTGCCCGATGTCGCTATACCGAACAGCATCTGTTTCAGCCCCGATGGTGGTACGCTCTATTACTGTGACTCGATGCAGGGTCGGATAATGTGCTGTGATTACCCCTTGCTGCAGAACCAGCGCGTGTTCGCCGAAATCGAAGGCAGCGGCGCGCCTGACGGCTCCTGCGTGGATGACATGGGCTATCTATGGAATGCTGAATGGGGAGGAAACCGTGTTGTCCGTTACCGCCCGGTTGGGACCACAGACGCTATTCTGACGTCACCTGGAATCCAGAGCACCTGTCCGACACTCGGCGGTGAGGGTTTTACCCGTCTCTATTGCACCACGGCTACAGTGGGACTCACTGCGCTGTCTGAATATGACGGTGCATTGCTGAAAGCTGAATCTGATGTCAGCCCCGGCTTACCTGAAAATCGCTTTGCGGCACACACAGTTTAACGGTTTTGATTCTGACAGAATTTTGCCAGTTCAGGCTCAAAGAAAATGTCCGCTTCTGGCACAAAGCGGACATTCTTAAGAGTCAATACGGAAAAGGAGAGAGGCTGCGCTCTGCAGGACGCAGCCAGATATCAGAAGGTCGTCCAGTTTCCGTCTGTATCAGCAGGCGCATCTTTCTTCACTACGGCTGGTACAGATACAATTGCATGCCGGGTGGCTGCAGGATGAGAGACTGCAGCAAGCGTGAACACCGACACCGACTGCAGCAGCAGGGATGCCTGTTCGCGCAGGCTCTGCGAGGCTGAAGCTGATTCCTCGACCAGTGACGCATTCTGCTGCGTCACACCATCCATCTCCGTTACGGCGATGCCGACCTGCTCAATACCGCGGGCCTGTTCGGCACTTGCAGCAGTAATTTCCTCAACGGTATCACTTAACTGACCGACCGATGACACTATATCCGCCATCGTGGTCACAGACCGGCTCGCCAGGGTGCTGCCTGCACTTACGCTTGCAGAGTTTGCCTCAATCAGCTGACGGATCTCACCGGCTGCTGTGGCGCTGCGGCTAGCCAGCGTGCGCACCTCACCGGCGACGACGGCAAAACCACGCCCCTGCTCACCCGCACGCGCCGCCTCTACCGCCGCATTAAGGGCCAGTATGTTGGTCTGGAAGGCAATGCTGTCAATCACCGATGTGATGTCCGCAATCCGGCCAGAACTTTCGCCGATAGATTTCATGGTTCCGAAAATGTCGGAAGTCACCTCGCTGCCCTGACGGGCGACCTCTCTCACGTTAACAGCAAGCTGTGCCGCCTGACGGGCATTGTCGGCATTGTTTTTGACTGTGACGCTGAGCTCGCTCATGGTAGCAGCGGTCTGCTCCAGTGCACTGGCCTGCTCCTCGGTGCGCTGAGACAGGTCTGTGTTCCCCTGCGCAATCTGCAGGCTGGCTGCGGCAACGCTCTCGGCATTCCGGCGTACTGTGCTGACCGTCTGCGCCAGCGAGTCCTGCATCTCAGCAACTGCGGTGAGCAGCATACCGGTTTCATCCCGTCCGCTGACAGGGACGGCCTGACTCAGGTCTCCGCGTGCGATGCGTTGTGCGGCGGCAAGCGTTATGCTCAGTGGGCGGGTAATGCTGCGGGTGATGAGCCAGGCTGCGGCGACGGCAAGCAGAATGGCGGCAGCACTCAGCGAAGTCAGCAGAATGGTGGCCGCATGTTGTTCATCTTCAGCAGCACTACGCGCCGTTTGCATCTGTTGTTCCTGAAAAGATACCAGGTCTGCAATAGTTTTCAGATAGTCAACCTGGGTCTGGTAGCGCGGACCAAGAAGAAGTTGTGCGGCCTCGTCCCGCTTGCCTGCCATTCCCAGCGCGACAACGTCATCAGAAAAGGCAAGATACTGACTGCCGGTGCTCCTGATTTGCGCAATCAGCTCCCGGCTTTTGGGTGCCTTCAGCAGGGCATCAACCTGATCAACCGTAGCGGTAATTTTATCATGTACCCTGTCATAATCTTTTTTAAAGACGGCCTTCCGGTCAGGTGCATCCGCCAGGACAACGTTACGGACCAGCCGGCTAAGGTCAGTTGAATAGTAACGCAGATTGGTTGCAGTCGAGGCCTTCTGATAGCGGCTGCCTGCAAGCGTATCCGCCGTCTCTCCCAGAGACTGAATGCGGGTAAATCCGGTAAACGCAACGATAACCAGAAGAAGAAGGATGAAGGCAAACGCAGCGCCAAGCCGCGTGCCGATTCTGATGTTGTTCATAAGGTTCCTAGCTGAAATAACGTTTAATTAATAGAGCTTTACATGTGGATTAATGCTTATCTTATCTTTTATTTTTGTAGGGTCATTCAGAGGCAGTTGGGGGTTATTGCTGTATGCGGCTTGCGCAAAATGTTGGACTACAGGGAATGCATATCGATGCACTTACCTATTCATGCTGTGATGATTTTTTGAAGATTAAACCGGTGTTTCTCCGGCAGGTCTGGTGACAGAAATAAAAAATCCCGGCACAGGGGAAGCAAAGCCGGGAACCACTTCTAAAAGCACAAACGCTGTCAGTGACAGAGGCAATCATACCGACAGGCATAGCTTTTATCGGTTCGCTTATCAGAAACTTTATTTCTTATGAAAGATTACGCCTGAGTGAGTGTATGCATCTCCATTGGGAAAGGATGAGTGCTTCTGCCAGTTCCGTGATATGCAACTCTATTGATGTTCGCTTTGAGCGAAAAGCGGACTACCAAGGGGTATGTCAGGCAGCATGGTGTGGAAAATATAATAAGGATTTGCTTCCAATGAAAATGAGTAATTTTTAGACTTGTGGCCAGCCGATGAGTACAGCACCAGAAACACTGAGTTTAGAATACCTTGTGCAGCAGACCGAGTATCATCTGCACTATGTACACTAAAAAATGGCATTGTTCAGACCCCATATCTGCAGCTGACTAAAGTGAAAATAAAATGAACAAAAGCAGTCTTAAAGCCTTTTCCGTGCTACGTGTTCTGACGTTGACGTGCGTGCCAATACTTTTACTGGGTTGCGCCAGTGCACTTTGCCCTTTTGGCAGCACTGAAGGCACGGTTCCGGACTTTAAAAATAGTTACTGGATATCCACTGAAAAAAAACCGGCTAAGACCAATGAACAAGTTCTGGAGGAATGCACTCATGCTGCCGATGCTGAAGAGCAACGCCTTTCGCAGGCCTATTTGCAGCTGTGTAAAACCGGCCATATAACCGGTGAAAACCAACGCTTTGCACAGAAATTACTGGGCAATCCACTCTTTTCTGTCTCTACAACAGCAAAAGCGGCACCTCAGCATCGGTCAGATGAATCAGCTGAAGCTCAGCTGAGATGGTCGGTGACTTATAGCGATAATCCCCAGAACTTTAAGGAATTTTGTGGCTATTACGTTGAAAAAAACGCAGCGGAACGGTCCGGCACCATGCTGGGTTTACAGGTGGGACGTTACAAAGAGCAAGTTTTTAAACAGTGCATGGCAGAAAACCATATGGCGCTCATTGTTCCAAATACTGAATTCAGTAAGTGCGATGCGATATCGTGGTAAGCAACCGTGTAAGCCGTGAAAGCAAGCGTCCGATTCTGGCACAAAGCGGACTGACGGCAGGCCAGGGTCCGCTATGAGCGAAGAGCGGATATATTTATAGATAAGAACAGACCTGCATTTTCTGGAGCAATCATACCCATTTCAGCTACGCGTGGGAACGATGTTATCCAGACCTGCATTACGCCATATACGGAGTAAGCTATGCCGGGAATGAGGATATCCTTCCTGCAGGTGCTGAAGAGATTTTAATCGCGTTACGTCGAAATGACGAAAGTCGTTACGTTTTTCACACCATGCAGCAAGCACAATAGCGCCGGAGAAGTAACCCAGCGCGAAAGGCCATATCGTTCTTTCACTCATATTACCGAGTCTGTCTGTATAACCTGCACGGATTTTACGCCTCCACCTGATGGCGCTTCGAACAACGCCCAGGTTTTCAAAGTAGTGATGAGCTTCCTGTCTCTTTCCCACCAATAATGTCGAGTCATCAAACAGTGTCTGTAACTGTGGCGGAAGACCGTGGCGGACTTTCCCCGTTACCTCTGAAGCCGCTTTAGCAATGCCCTTATCACCATATGTGGCTACCCAGCGTAAACCGAGCGCCAGTGCATCGAGCTGTTCGGGGGTAAACATCACCGGCGGTAAATGATGGCTCCGGGAAAGGATATATCCTGTGCCAGCCTCACCCTGAATGTCGGCACCCTGAGCGCGTAGTGCGCCAATATCACGGTAAAGTGTACGAAGACTGATTGAAAGTTCTTCAGCCAGACTGTGGCCGCTTATCGGATAGCGATGCTGATAAAAAATCTGCAGAAGATTGAGAAGGCGTTCTGCTCGTTTCGGTCCTGATGCTGACATGTTCTGTCAATGCTCCCTGCAATAGTGAAGTCTCATTCTTTTTGGCGTGAGAGACTCATGATACCTAACCTGATCATTCTTTATGTTGATAATCCGATTGTCAGCAGTGGTTTTTACCAGAAGCTATTCAATACAGAACCAGACGTGATGCTTCCGACGTGGGTGGCTTTTTCCTTTAATAACGGCCTGAACCTTGGACTATGGTCAACGACAGCGAGTGACTTTGTATCCTGCGGTGTAGGTAGCCGAACTGAATTAAGTTTTATGGTGAAAGATATTCAGGAGGTTGATGTGCTTTATCAGCAATGGTCAGAGAGCGGTGTGCAGATAGAACAGGAGCCCAAACATGCTGTTTTTGGCAAGACGTTCGTTGCGCTTGATCCTGACGGGCACCGTATCCGGGTATGTATCCCGGACGAATAAGTTAAAACGCTTACCTCCCATTTTTGAACCTGACGCATTCGCTTCTGGCACAGGGCTGCTGTTGCAGCCCTCACAGTCTAGACTTCAATTGACTCCGATATTTCCAGAGCATCATCTACTTCAATGCCAAGGTAACGTACTGTGCTTTCAAGTTTTTTGTGCCCCAAAAGTAACTGGATTACCCGAAGGTTCTTCGTTTTTTTATAGATAAGATATGGCTTGGTTCTGCGCATTGAGTGCGTACTGTAGAGCGTCTCATCAAGACCCAGTTTCCCAATCCATCCATGAAAAATGCGGTTATATTGTCTGGTTGAGATGTGTCTTGAAGAACCAACGCGGGACTGGAAGAGATAGTCGCTATTACTTAGTTGAGCCATTTTGATCCACGCGGCTACAGCCTCTCTGGTTCCCTTAGTCAGTTCAAACTGAACAGTGCTGCCCGTTTTCTGCTGCAGCACTGTCGATCTGCCCGAAACAGAGTGCCCATAGGCTATATCAGAAACTTTTAGCTTAACCAAATCACAGCCCCGAAGTTTACTATCCAGAGCCATGTTAAAAAGAGCCAGATCACGAACTTTTCCTTCCAGCTCAAGACGGATACGAATTCCCCAGATATGAGAGATCTGAAGAGGCCGTTTCTGGCCGATAATGCGGCTTTTGTTCCAGGGGGATGTTGTCATGTTCAATCTCCATTGGGTCAGGAGATGTGATTATGAGTGTCCCGTATGAGCGAAGAGCGGACCTTTTTTGGCAAAGATTTATATATTCCAATTGCTTTAAATATCACTTTCTGGCGAAGCGCCTTAATGGAAATCAAGTAGAGCATCAATTAATATCCAAAACCTATGGAAATAAATCTTTATGGCTTTATGCCAGCACTACTCCCTGTTGCACTGTCCCCCGGAGCAAGCTTCACTCTTGTTATGAATGGAGCTCTGGCTGGCGGTTACAAAGGACTATTCAGAACGCTTGCCGGAACAGCCTTGGGTATATACACACATGCGGTTCTCATAGGGCTAGGTATAACCGCTGTGATCATCTCGTCTCCAGCAACTTTTGCGGTGTTGAAAGTTTTCGGAACCGCCTATCTGCTCTGGTTAGGAGCAATGCTCATCCGCAGCGGGATAAGGTCAAATGCCAGCGGGCTTGCTGTTACGAAACATTCGGTGACTTTAAGAGAGGCCTGGATAGCTAATATTTTGAATCCTAAAGCCATCATTTTTTATCTGACAGTCGTTTCGCAGTTCGCAGGGATACAGGGAGGCGTCTACAACTATCTGACATTGGCAACAGTACATGTCGTGGTCATGAGCGTTTGGCTTTTCGCTGTCAGTCAAACACTTATATTTTCAGTAAAAAAAACAAATCCATTAATGCTCAAAAAATACGTCAACATTGCCGGCGGGGTGTTGCTCATTGCTTTTACTCTGCACAGCCTGACCCAGTAACTCATCACCTTTAGCAAAAATGTCCGCTTCTGGCACAAAGCGGACCATCGTCCAGGCTTATGCCTGCTATGAGCGAAGAGCGATTACTCACAGATCCGAGGCTTGATAATAAAGCACTCTCGATTTTAATAAGATTTTTATTTACCCATCCATAAGCCCTCTCTCGTTACAGGCGTCATATTTGAAGAGTTCCCCCTTCATTTTTCCCTGCCATCGGTTGATAAACTCTACCGTGTCGGTTTTTATAAGATGGGCATTGAGCGCGTCCTGATCCACCCATCGTTCTGATATAAGCAAACTTCCGGTCTGATAGTCCTCCACGGCAGCTTTATATGAAATGTTTCCATCACGTTGTCGAACGGCATTTGCCAATAAGTTAAGTTCTCCCATAAATTTTTCCAGGACAGAAGGATCAATGTACATATAACCGGAAATGATAAGCATCTTATTTTTCCTTTAACTGACTACTATTCGCCCTCAGAAAATGGCTGATCAGGGATGGGGTAATCAGAAGTTAGTCAGCACAATTTTGCCCTGGATACTTCCTGACGAAGCGCGCTGATGTGCGGCTGATGCCATGGCTAACGGATAGGAGCTGTCAATCACGACGTTGATAATGCCTTTTTCCAGTAAAAGCCCCGCTTCGGATAGCTGCAGACCACTTGAACGCACTTGCGTTGTTGACACAGTAATCCCTTTTTGAGCGGCCTCAGTCTGCCCGGTAAAACTCAAAGGATTCACCAGAAATAGTGCTCCGCCCTGTCTGATGCAGCTTAAAAAGCGCTCTATATGCTTTCCGCCAACAGCATCAATAACCAGATCGACGTTTTTCACTACATTCTCAGCGGCTACTTTGGTGTAGTCGATAAAATCATCTGCGCCCAGTTCGCGCATAAGCACTTCATGACGGGAAGAAGCGACGGCAATGACTCTCGCACCCTTCCACTTCGCGATCTGAACAGCAATGTGCCCTACGCCTCCTCCTGCACCGTTAACCATCACCGTCTGGCCTTCAAGCAGAACCGGTTTATGGTTGAAAGATTGAAACGGATTGGGCGCATCATGGCCGACGTCGACAAGAAATTGCCACGCGGTGAGCAGTGACATCGGGGCACCCGCTGCCTGGATATGGTCTATTCCATGAGGTTTTAACGCCACCTCTGATGCAGGAACGCTTACATAGTCGGCATAAGCTCCACTACCGGCCATTACCCCATCAGGAAAACGCACCATTGAATAGACTTCATCTCCGGTGCTGAATGCGGAAACATTTTCGCCCACGGCTTCGATAACACCTGAAACATCCGTTCCCAGGATTAAGGGAAAGTGGGGTTCGGGCCGCCACTCAGCCGGAAGCGGCCGATAACCATCACGCAGATACAAGTCTGGTGGGTTCAGACTTGCGGCATGCACGCGCACAAGGACTTCGTCAGCCCCGATAGTTGGGCGGGGTGCATCTTCATACCTGAGATTCTCCGGGCCACCAAACGCATGTAGCTGTACTGCTTTCATCATTTCAGTCATGGTAATTTCACTCCAACACAGATTCAGGTGCCAGAATATGACCAATTGTGATGATTGATAATGGGGCTGTATTTCGCTTTAATATTGCCATGAAGGAACAAATAATCTTTGAAAGACTAACAGGTCTGATTGCATTCGCTCGTGCGGGATCGCTCGGCAGCTTTACCGCTGCCGCTCGCTCGCTGGCAGTATCCCCTTCCGCGATAAGTAAAAGTATCCAGAGACTGGAGCAGCGTCTTGGCATCACATTGTTCACCCGAACCACCCGTTCGCTGGTGCTGACTGCTGAGGGTCGTGAACTGCACGAGCGCACGCTGCAGTTATTACGCGATGCGGAGGAGCTTGAGCAGGTCGCCATGCGATCGCGAGAGGAGCCAGCGGGAACATTACGCATTGCGGCATCGTTTCCGATTGGTGTTCATGTGATCGCGCCTCTCCTTCCGCAATTCTGTGCACTTCATCCTAAAGTGACAATCGACTTAAAGCTGAGTGATCGCATAATAAGCATTGTTGACGAGAGTATTGATATAGCCATTCGGATCGGCGACCTCGCAGATTCAAATCTTCTGTCGCGTCGCCTGTCGCCCTATCAGATAGGTTGTTATGCTTCGCCAGATTATTTGACCCGATGCCCGGAACCCGAACACCCCAATGATCTTATCGGGCATAAAACGGTTAATTTGCGATATCAAAATACGGGGCAGATTTTTCGCTGGCCGTTCCGGGTTGGCGAGCGGGAGATTGAAATTGTGCCATCATCTGCTGTCATCGTCGATGCAAGCGAGGCCGTTATCGCGGCTGTGGCGGCCGGTGCCGGAATAGGCATGGTGTCGAGTTTTATGGCTGCTTCCTGGGTTAAGCGCGGGGAGTTAGTGCCCCTTCTCACTGATTTTTCAGTAGAGCGGCATAATATTTCTGCGGTATGGCATGCGAGCAGGCGTTCAAATCCTGCTGTACGCGCCTTTATTGATCTCATGCTTAACAGTTCTGAACGCTCTTAAACTGGGTATTGTCAGTAAATCCCCAAAGGTAAGTTCTTTCCGCATCTGACACATAACAGACATCAACAACCAGCAGACTGATTCAGTTAATGACAGGATGTGGAATTTTTATATGGCAGAGATAAAGCCGGAAGAACCCGCCTGCAGAGGCGCTGCTAAGCGTCTGCAGGCGGGATTACTTTATTTACTGACTGACGAAGCGCTATTTTCAACGTCGATGGTTAACTCTTTTTTGCGGCCCATGACCAGCACGGCAATGCCCCCGATGCCACAGAGGATAGCCAGTGGCACCATAGCCAGCGTATGGCTGCCGGTCGCCTGATTGATAATGCCATAAACGTTGACCATCACCCCACCGCCGATCAGGTTCGCCATCGCACCGATAGCCGCCAGACCCGCTGCGGCCGTTGTGGATGACATCCATCCCGATGCCAGCGCCCAGAAAGGTCCTTTCATTGAGTAGGCCCCGATTAATACCAGCGACAGGATCACCACACTGCCGGTCAGACTATTGGTGATAAAGGCTGACAGCAGGCCACCTGCAATTAAGAACAGCGTTAACGCAGTGTGCCAGCGACGCTCTCCGCTGCGGTCAGAACTTCTGCCCCAAATAATCATCAGAATGGAGGCCAGGCCGTAGGGAATCGCATTGACTAAACCGGTGGTAAAGTTATCCAGTCCAAACGATTTAAGCAGTTGCGGAGACCACACGCTCAGCGTTGAGCCCGCCGCAGACGCGCCTGCATAAATCAGCGCCATCACCCAGATATGTTTGTGACGCAGCAACTGCCACAAAGAGATATGACCTATCGCCTTCTTCTTCGCATTTTCGGCTTCGAGTGTGCTGTTCAGCCACGCTTTTTGTTCCTGATTTAACCAGCTGGCATTAGTGGGACGATTGCTCAGTAAAAAGAAGGCTGCAATTCCCAGAATGACCGCCGGAATACCTTCCAGGATAAATAACCAGTGCCAGCCACGCATACCGTACCAGCCATCCAGTGACAAAATCAGACCAGAAATGGGCGATCCAATAAAGTTTGCCGCAGGAATGGCCACCATAAAGGTAGCAATCACGCGTGCACGGTACTTTCCGGGGATCCAGTAAGTCAGATAAAGAATGACGCCAGGGAAAAATCCGGCCTCAGCGGCACCCAGTAAAAAGCGTAATATATAGAGTGTATTGGCACTTTCAACAAAGGCGGTACAGACAGAGATGATACCCCACGACACCATGATGCGAGAGATCCAAATCTTTGCGCCAATTTTCTGCATGGCCAGATTGCTGGGTACTTCAAACAGGAAGTAACCGACAAAAAACAGACTGCTCGCAAAACCAAATACCGCTTTCGACAACCCTAAATCTTCGTTCATCTGCAACGAAGCCATCCCAATGTTGCCGCGATCGATAATGGCAATCAGATAACAAACAATCAGGAAGGGCAAAATGCGCCAGACCACCTTTTTAACGGTCTGCTGCTCAATATCGGCAGAGAAAGTCGGGATGTGCTGTTTTTCAGACATGATGATCCTCACAATTTTGTCATCGCTTTACGTGCAATCCGCAAAGCGCTTTGTTTTACTCTGTAAAACTGTAATGTACTGAGTAAAACCATTATCACGATAAAAATTCTTTCCCGCCGGAAGATGTAATGAGGTTGTGTTATTTGTCACAAAAAAGTATTCGTCAACCTTAGTTTATGTGACGAGTATGTCGTTACCGGGTGGAGTTCAGCGATCTTTTTAATAAAGTGACGACAGGAGAACGGGAAAGAGTGAGGGGGAACAGAGTAATTTGAGTGCAGCGGTCGGGAAGTAAGGCCTTAGCACTTGTGTGAAGGTATCAGCCAGCGTCTGAGAAGTTTGCAACTGATGAAGCACTCGCCTGCCACTGTCGAACGGCCACTTCATAAAATTCCCTGACCGATAACGGCGAGTTTCTCCTCACAGTATTCGATAACGTCATTATTCGCGGTGTTACGATGAAAAGAGAGGGATACTATGAAATATAAAATTTCCGGCCTGAACGCCGGGCAATTTGCTCATCTTTTTGGACAGAGCGATGAATATCTGAAAAAACACCATGCAGTACGACAAACGGTAGAGTGCTATCCGGGTTATCCCGACAGAATCTCATTGTGCGATATCCCCGTTGGAGAAAGCGCCCTCCTGATTAATCACATCTATCAGCCTGCCGACACGCCCTATTTTGGTACTCATGCAATCTATATATGGGAGGGATGCACCCGGCAAGGCATTTACATCAATGAATTACCTGAAGTCCTGCTAAGCAGAACGCTGTCATTAAGGGCCTATGACGGAAAGCATTTTTTAAAAGAGGCGGATATAGCTGAGGGGAAATTTGCTGAAAATCTCATCGGCCATTTTTTTGCCGATCCTCAGATTAGTTATATCCAGATACATAATGCGAAACGGGGATGCTATTCCTGCTGTGCAGAACGTTTTGAATGACGGTTTGTATTGATAAGCCCTATCCGCAACAGGAAATTATTCGTTGCCAGGGTTCCTTGGTGTCATCCCCCTGTTCTGAAGAGGGTGCTAAGAATTATGTCAGTAATCCTGCCCTATCCAATAGGGTAAAAGGAGTGCCTGTTTCTGGAGGGTCAGACGTCATGAAGCGCGATACCCTTTTTAATACTGGCAATAAAATTATCACGGATTATATCCTCGTGGTTCGCGTTCCAGGCAATGCCAACTTTCCAGCTTATTGACTCACCGGTTAACGGAATAATAACCAGCTCCGGCGGTGCAATATGCATAACACTGTATGGCACAAGGGCAACACCCGTGCCCGCGATGACCAGCGCGACAATAGTTTGTATATCATCACTCAATTGAGTGGATGATATAAAAAGCGCGTTGTCATGAAGAAAGCGGTCAATTTGCGCATTTAAACCCCGTCCTCGCTTGGCATGAAGTCGCAATAGAGGGCGTTTCCTCAGCCAGTCAGCAGCAGGCAATGACGGTGAACTTGCAGGCGCAATCAAAACCAATCGATCGGTAAACAATGGCAGGTAATCCAGCGCTACGGGAGGCGGAACTCTGACAAAACCGATCTGGAGCTCATCATTTTGCAAAAGTTCGTACTGCTGGAAGGAAGGAAGATCCGTCAATGACATCTCTATCCCCGGACACTCCAGACGAAATTCTGCCATACAGCGTGGTGCAAGGTAAAAACTTGAGAGACCGAACCCCACGGCTAAATGCCCTTCAATCCCTTTTGAAACCCGCTCTGCATGATGCATAAATAATCGGGTTTGCCTGACCACTTTTTCAGCCTCTGGCAGCAGACATCTGCCACCGCTCGTGAGTGTGGCTCCATGACGCCCCCGCGTAAACAGTGACGTTTCCACCAGGGACTCAAGGAGATTAATCTGCTTGGTCAATGCAGGTTGCGAAATAAACAACGCCCGTGCCGCGTCAGCATAATTTCTTTTTTCAGCCAGCATCAAAAAGGCCTTAAGCAAGCGGATGTTCATTTTTACATTCCAAAAGGTTATCGAAACCGGAAATGTTTTGATTATACAGTTATCAGCAATGGTTATGTAATTCAGTTTCGATTACTACCGGAGAAGTACCATGAGCAAACATACATCCTTAAAAGCTGCCACAGTGCAATTTCAGCATCAGGCAAATAACAAAAATTATAATCTGCTGATAATGGAGAAATTTATTGAACAGGCAGCGATTGAGCAGGTGAAAATCCTCACATTCCCGGAAATGTGTATTACCGGCTACTGGCATGTACCCAAACTCACCTCGGCTGAGGTAACTGCTCTCGCCGAGCCGATCGAGGGGAGTCCTTCCCTTACGTTGATTCGTTCCCTGGCGATGAAACATCAAATGCTGATTGGCGCCGGGCTTATCGAAAGAGCCGATGATGGCCGCCTCTATAATGCGTATGTTGCCTGTATGCCCGACGGCTCAATGCACACTCATCGCAAACTCCACGCTTTTGAACATCCGTCAATCAGCAGCGGTGACCGCTTTACCGTTTTTGAAACGCCCTGGGGAGTAAAAGTAGGTATCCTCATTTGCTGGGACAATAATCTGGTAGAAAATGTGCGTGCAACGGCATTGCTGGGTGCAGATATTCTTCTCGCGCCACATCAGACAGGCGGTACCGATTCCCGCAGTCCTTATGCGATGAAACCCATTCCGATGACGCTCTGGGCGGAGCGGGAAACGCGAAGGGAGGAAATTACTGCTGCATTCAAAGGGGCAAATGGTCGGGAATGGCTGATGAGATGGCTGCCCGCTCGTGCGCATGACAACGGATTATTTATTCTCTTCAGTAACGGCGTAGGTGCAGATGATGATGAGGTGCGCACAGGTAATGCAATGATCCTGGATCCTTATGGAAGAATCATTAATGAAACCTGGGCAGCGGAAGATTTTATGGTGAGCGCTGACCTTGATTTGAGTCTGCTTGCAATGAGTACCGGACGTCGCTGGATCCATGGTCGCCGTCCTGATTTATACCATATTCTGACACAACCGCAGGGTTACGAACGTGATGCGATTAGCGCCCGATTTTCTGATGAGACGCCTTAAATAGGCTCGGCGACTGAAATCATCCAGTCGCAAGAAAGATTGTCAGGGCGCGGCATCGTGAAAACCCCGCCCTGACATTAAAGCTTAAACTACGCCGGCAAATCCCGGTACAACGGTTATCGTCACGGTAAAGCATGGACTTTATGGCTGGGGGAAGATTGATGGCATAATTTCATGTAAATAAGCGTCTCTTTTTAAGCTGACAGAGGCTGAAGAGAGGCTATGAATTAAAGTTTAAGCTGCTGGCTGCTCCGGTTTGAAAGGCACTATTGGTCGTTATCAACAATCAAGTCATCACAAATACTCGTGTTGTTAAAGCAGAAAAATGAGGAGAGTCAGCACGCTCGCTAACGCTATGCCACTATTAACTTGTGTAAGATCATGCCGGATAACAGTTTTGTGCGCTGAATCACGCAGGTAGCGTGCCTGATCATTAAATCCGCTCTATGCGGAATTGATAATCAGTCACTGGGCATCCCGGCAGCGATAGACTACTCAGAGATTTTCTTAATAGGATAACTAACGAGTGGTTTGATCTCTTTAAGCACAAACATACTCTGCATTTCTTTAATTCCTGGCAATCTGCGTACCACTGACATTGCAAAATCAGCATAGGAGTCCAGATCTGAAGCCACAACCTGTAGCAGAAAGTCAGCATCCCCACCGATGCTATAACAGGCAACCACATCCTCCAGGGCGGTCACTTCCTCTTCAAACTTTCTGGCCTCCGCTTCGCTATGGCTGTCAATGACGACCCGAATGAAAACCATTACTCCCAGCCCAATTTTCTTGCGGTCAAGAACAGCACGATAGCCCTGAATCACTTTATCTTCCTCGAGCTTACGAACTTTGCGCCAGCAGGGAGATGCTGAAATGTTTATCTTCTCCGCCAGCACCTGGTTAGTTACCCGGGCATCGTCCTGTAAAATTTCGAGAATTTTCATATCTGTCGAGCTAAGCATCATAAGGGGAAATTCCTTTCGTTATGGAGGCGGTTTAGGGTTACTTTTACCTAAAAACAGGCATTAAGTAAAAAATATAGGTAACAATTTTCCGCTTTCCTGCTGCATAATATATTTACTTTTCCAGGCTGTTATTACAAACAATATAAGGGAAAACTGAACCCTGATTTAATGCATATGGTTCAATTTAATTTAAAGAATGCAGGAATCTGATCATCTCTTGAAGAGAGGATCGGATAAAGCACTGCGCGCACATGAAAATTAAACTTGTCATCTGCGTAGTTAAATCAATGCAGTAATATCCGCCATGCAATAATTGAACATCCACTTTCAACGTTAAACCAACTGATAAAAAGGATGCATATCTTTAACCCTTAATTAAGCTTTTTATATGACAACCATCGCTCAGAACCAGGCATTTTTGAACAAATAACTCTGTTCCCTTTTACCGAAGTGCGTTTCAACAGGAATAACTATGTCAGGAACTACTGAAATACTATCTTATATTACTGCGCTCGGTTTAGCTGCTGCAATTCCGGGTCCGGGGATGACTGCATTAGTCGCTCGCAGCGTGAGTGGGGGCGCAATAACAGGCTTTACGATGCTGGCCGGTCTCATTCTCGGAGATTTGATTTATTTATCTGTGGCGGTATTTGGTCTGGCGGTGATCGCTCATACCTATACCTCTCTCTTTACACTGATTAACTGGGCTGCCTCACTCTTTCTATGCCTGCTGGCATGGCATTTCTGGTGCCACCAGCCTCAGGCAATAAATATCGATCAAAAAGCGACAAAACGAGAACTGGCATCAGCCTGGTTTTCAGGACTGACCATAACGCTGGGAAACCCTAAAACCATCGCTTTCTATCTGGCTATACTGCCTCTGGTTATCTCTCTCGATAATGTATCTTTTCAGATGTGGGGAGGACTGCTTGTTCCGCTTACCGTGTTAGTCCTTTTGAGTGTGGGAGCCGTTTTTATTTTTGCAGCCCTCAGGATACGCCACCTCCTGACCAGCGCTAAAGCGCAACGACTCCTTTTCCGTTCAGCCGGTACCATCATGATGCTGGCCGCGGCTGGAATGGTGGTAAAGACTCTTTAGCTTTCATTACCACCTCCTCTGCCTCAGGAAAATGGGGCCGGTCTCGTGGTCTCGATAGAAAATGATCAAGCTCTGGCCTGGTTATCAGGCAATAAGCAATAAATAGTAAAAGGGATTCCAGCCAGAAAAGCCTGAGCGTCAAAAGCAGCTATCTTCTGATAGCTGCTTTTTTGCCTTTCAGATATCCCATTTTTTACTGCTTATGTTCCTGCTTCAACGTTTCCTGGCTATCCACCAGGACCGCATTAGCGGCTAACCCTGTACTTCACATCTATAATTCAGTGACTCAGGCCCATGCGCCCGATCCGGCTAGCCGATTAATCAGTTTGGGGGTGGCTGGACATCGTAGTGTCAGCTATACATCGATATTCACTCCCCTGATGATGCCGGCCGGATTTAAGACGCTCATCATTTACAGAAATAAGGATGCCTCATGATCTTTTCTCTCAAAAATCAGGTTGCGCTGGTTACCGGTGCCAGCTCGGGTCTCGGCTATGCCTGCGCAGAAGCACTCGCTAAAGAAGGTGCCTGTGTAGTGATTAACTACCATAGCCAGGCGGAACCGGCCGAGGAGCTGGCTGAGAAAATCCGCGCCGATGGAGGCCGTGCAATTGCTGTAAAAGGAGACGTGTCTAAAGAGGCGGATGTAGAGAATCTTTTTGACCAGACGATCAGGGAATTTGGCAGGCTGGATATCCTGGTGGCGAACTCAGGACTGCAGAAAGATGCCCCGTCCATTGAGATGACGCTAGAGGACTGGAATACCGTTCTGGACGTGAACCTGACTGGCCAGTTCCTCTGCGCGCGTGCTGCGCTGCGGCAGTTCAAGCGTCAGGAGCATCGCAAGGACATCAGCAAAGCTGTCGGTAAGATTATTCATATGAGCTCGGTTCACCAGCTCATTCCCTGGGCCGGACACGTCAACTATGCCGCATCAAAAGGCGGCGTTGACATGCTGATGAAAAGTCTGGCTCAGGAAGTGGGTGAAGAACGTATTCGTGTCAATGCAGTGGCACCCGGCGCTATCGCTACCGCTATCAACGAGGAAAGCACCCAGGGTGAAGCGGGCAAAGCGCTGTTAAAGCTCATCCCTTACGGGCGTATCGGTGCGGCTGAAGATGTGGCGAATGCCGTCGTCTGGCTTGCCAGTGATCTCTCTGATTACGTTCATGGCACCACGCTTTTTATCGATGGTGGAATGAGCCTTTATCCCGGATTCCGCGACAACGGCTGAGTGATGCGTCACTGTCCCAGGTGGATGGCCGACTGATCGATAGCCCGTTGATGGGAATAGTATCCGGAACGGGAAGTCCGGATTACGCATTCCCGCCGTTCATAATAAAACGCCAGCGGGCTGGTGCGTTCAGTCCAGGCCGCAACGATTTTAGCAAGGTTGAACGGCAAGAGCATCGATTCAATCTTTACAGGCATCCGGGCTGATCAGACGCGTACGGCAGACCTCCAGAATTTCATCAGCAAGCCCGGAATTATCCGGGCAGGCACGCGAAAGCATCAGGGCACCCACAAGCTGCGCGAGCGTATTGATCAGATCCGCACGCGTGACCTGTTCCGTTTCTAAAACGGCAAGCTGTCGTTCAATTCCGGCCGCAAAGGTCTCGCGGATGGATTCAGACTGACGCGCTGCATCGGTACCCAGGGCCGACATGACACACCCCTTTGCCATATCATCGCGATGCTGGCGGGAAAGGTAATATTCAACGAACTTTTCCCGACTCACACCCTGAGTTTTTTCCGCCGATTGCGCGAAGCCGCAGTTCATCGCTTCGGCTAACAAATCGGCTTTCGACCCAAAGTGCTTATAGAACCCGCCATGCGTTAACCCTGCGGCTGACATCAGTTCAGCGACGCCTACCCCATCGTAACCCCGCTCACGAAAAAGTTCTGACGCCGTTTCAACGATTCGGTTCCTGTTTTCGCGAACCTGCTCTTTTGACACTTTCATCTTTTCCTCCTGAAACTGAGCTTAAGTATACATTGATGATGATCATAATCAAACCAGTTGACTTTAATGATTACGATCATCATCATTAAATCAATTAACTGACCCGCTAATCCGCAAAGGAATAACCATGACGAATCAATCCTTATTTCAGCCCTATGAACTGGGATCTGTCACGCTTGCGAATCGCATCGTGATGGCCCCGCTTACGCGTAACCGGGCAGGCGCAGGCCTGGTGCCAGGTGAACTGGCAGCGACTTACTACGCTCAGCGTGCCACAGCAGGGTTACTGATTACCGAAGCTACGCAGATTTCAGCAGAGGCGCAGGGCTATCAGGATACGCCGGGCATCTACACGCAGGCCCAGATTGAGGGCTGGCGTAAAGTAACAGACGCGGTACATGACAAAGGCGGACGGATATTTGTGCAGTTGTGGCACACAGGTCGAATTTCACATGTCGATTTACAGCCAGAAGGTGCCGCACCAGGCGCGCCGTCAGCTATCCGTGCTGAAACCAAAACCTTCGTGAACAACCATTTTGTTGATGTTTCAGAACCCAGAGCGCTTGAGCTGAAGGAAATAAAAGGCATTGTTGCCGATTTCAGAAAGGCATCAGCCAATGCTATTACCGCAGGTTTTGATGGTGTAGAGATACACGGTGCGAATGGCTATCTGCTTGAGCAGTTCCTGAAAGATGGTGCCAATCAGCGCACCGATGAATATGGCGGTTCAGTTGAGAATCGTGCGCGTGTGCTATTAGAGGTCGTGGAGGCCGTGAAAGATGAGATTGGCGCAGCGCGGACGGGCGTTCGCATCTCACCGGTCTCACCTGCTAATGCGATTTCATGCAGCGATCCGCAGCCACAATATGACTACCTGGCAGAGCAACTTGATGCTTCAGGTATCGTTTATCTGCATGTTGTTGAAGGCGCGACGGGAGGTCCCCGTGATGCCTCACCGTTTGATTACGCTTCGCTGCGTCGCCGCTTTAAAAACACCTACATCGGTAACAATGGCTATGACCTGGCGCTGGCGTCTGACCATCTTGCACAGGACAAAGCCGATTTGTTCGCATTCGGTCGCCCCTTCATTTCTAACCCCGATTTTGTCGAAAGACTTAAGTCGGGAGCACCTCTGGCCCCGCTTAATCCTGAAACACTGTATGGCGGAGGTGCGGAGGGCTACACCGACTATCCATCGCTTAGCGGTAACAGTTAGTCACTCTTCAGGTATCACGGTTAACCCTGCATCGCTAACAGCGATTTTTATCAAACAAATGAAGAAGATAAAACTATGACTCGTACTTCAGTCCTCATTACAGGCGCATCAACGGGTATTGGTGCTGTTTACGCTGAGCGCTTTGCACGTCGTGGACATGACCTTGTTCTGGTTGCTCGCGACAAATTGAAATTAGAGGCGCTTGCTGAACGGCTGCGACAGGAAAATCATATTTCCGTCGATGTGCTGCCTGCCGACCTCACGCTGGCGAGTGATTTAGCTGCTGTTGAAGCACGCCTCCGGGAAGACACGCGGATAGGTATTCTTATCAATAACGCAGGTATCGCTCAGTCCGGCACGTTTACCGAGCAGACGCCTGATTCCATTGAACGCCTTATCGCGCTTAACGTCACTGCCCTGACGAGACTGGCCACTGCTGCAGCACGCCGGTTCGCAGAAGCCGGAGAAGGTTCGATCGTCAATATCAGTTCCGTAGTCGGACTCGCCCCGGAATTTGCAATGACGGTTTACGGCGCAACAAAAGCCTTTGTTCTTTTCCTCTCTCAGGGAATGAACGTTGAGCTCTCTTCAAAAGGCATTTATATCCAGGCGGTGCTCCCTGCAGGTACGTACACCGAAATCTGGGATCGTGCCGGTATCGACATCAGTAACGCCTCAAAAATGATGGAAGTGGGCGAACTGGTTGACGCCGCTCTGGCGGGTTTTGACCGCCGCGAACACGTGACGATTCCGCCATTACATAAAGCTGATCGCTGGGATGTTCTTGATGCCTCCCGTCAGGGTCTGCTCTCGGACATCAGACAGGAAGAGGCCGCAGAGCGATACAAAACCCTTTAGCCAAGCCCTGCTCAGCAGAACCTTTTACGGGTTCTGCTGAGCGGTAAATCGACCATGAATGTCTTAATGGTGGCATGAGCAGATTAACCGGCAAAACCTTATTCCATTATTTATTACGTTGCTCCCGGGAGCCGATTTTTTGCTCAGCAACAGAGGCACCTGAAAGTACGTCAGTGCTAAATATCAGAGGATAAACACCAAATGAAAACCAGGACGATGCGAGCCTTTACGTTTAAGCGCTACGGGAAATCACCTGAGCTGGGATTTGAAAATGTAGATTACCCTTCCCCCGGTGCCGATGAAATCCTGGTAAAAGTCTATGCCGTTGGTCTCAATCCCATTGATAACATGATCCCCGGCGGAATTTTCAAACCGATTATGCATTTTAAAATTCCGGCAACGCTGGGCAGTGATTTGTCAGGCGTGGTGATTGCAACAGGAAGTCGGGTGACACGTTTCAAGCCGGGCGATGAAGTCTTCGCCAGCATTTTCGACAGGGGAACAGGTTCACTCGCCGATTTTGCATGCGTTCCTGAACGTCTCGCGGCTATTAAGCCTGAAAATCTGGATTTCATTGAGGCTGCTTCGTTGCCGATGGTTAGCCTCACCGCCTGGCAGGCGTTTACAGAGAGAGCACATCTGCGGGCAGGACAAAAAGTGTTTATTCCGGCAGGTTCGGGAGGAATTGGCACTATTGCGATTCAGCTGGCGAAACATCTTGGCGCCAGGGTAGCGACGACGACCAGTTCAGCCAACGTGGAGTGGGTGAGTCGGCTGGGCGCAGATGAAGTGGTTGACTATAAAAAGCAGGAATTTGAAACCGTGCTGAGCGGCTACGATCTTGTACTCGGCACGCTGCGGGGGGATTCAATTGAAAAATCCATGCAGATTCTTAAACCTGGTGGAAAGATTGTTTCTCTGGTTGGTCCATTAGACGTTAATTTCGCGCGAGCCCGGCAGCTGAATATCTTGCTGCGGATGATTTTTGCCCTGATGAGTCGCAAAATTATGCGCCTTTCAAAAAAGCGCGGTCTGGATTATTCATTTCTCTTTGTTCGTCCTGATGGCGATCAACTCACCCAAATCGGCAAACTTATTGAAGCAGGACATATCAAACCGGTAATCGACAGGGTGTTCCCATTTGCAGACACAAAAGATGCCCTGGCTTACCTTGAACAGGGACATGCAAAGGGTAAAGTCGTGGTTGAAATTCATCAGGAATAACAACCAGATCTGAAGTGAGAAATAATCATTAAGCCTTGTGGTAGCGCCTGAAGCCAGGATGCTTGACCTGCTAACTAAGCATCTGCTTCCCAGACCCCGCTGTCGTTATGCACTCTGTGGTAATGTTAACGTCACACGGTTTTTGCTCTGAGGATTGCGACATGTCTCCCTTTTATCAACTCACTGCCACCAGTCTGAATGGCCAGCTTATCCCGATGACCGACTACGCTGACAAGGTGGTTCTGGTGGTTAATACCGCCAGCCATTGTGGATTCACGCCACAATACGCAGGTCTTGAATCGCTCTATAAAAAGTACGCCGCGCAGGGGCTGGTGGTGCTGGGTTTTCCCTGCAACCAGTTCGGAAAGCAGGAACCCGGCGGTGCCGAAGAAATCGCGCAGACATGCCACATCAACTATGGTGTGAGTTTTCCGATGTTCGGGAAAGTTGAGGTCAATGGCACCTCAACGCACCCGATTTTCCGTTACCTGAAAGATGAATTACCCGGCGTGCTGGGTGGTCGTATTAAGTGGAACTTCACTAAGTTCCTGATCGGGCGCGACGGAAAACCGATCAAACGCTTTGCCCCGACCACCACCCCGGAGAAAATGGAATCCGCCATTCTTGCTGCTCTTTAAGTGAGGTGTTTTACCATCTCACTGTCAATGACGGGATTACCAGTAAACTGTTTCTTCCCGCCCCATCTGGCAGCGCCTGTAACTCATCGACGTCTGTTCAGGGCCAGAAGCGGACGTTGTTCACTGTGAGAAGCAGAACGCATAGCAGCGCTATGCCCGGTTTTGTCAGTCAGTCCGGATATAACCGCCAGAATCAGCGCTATAACCGAGAGTATCGCGCCTGCCCAGTCAGGCGACTGAAGACCAAAGCCGGCCGCTATAACTGCCCCTCCCAGCCATGCACCCAGGGCATTACCGAGATTGAAGAGGCCTATGTTAACGGCTGCAGCCAGCGTCGGAGCCCCTGCCGCCCGCGCTTTGTCCATCACCAGTTTCTGGATGGGGGACACGGTCGCAAACCCAAACGCAGCCATCAGAAAAATACAGACCGCTGACATGACCTGGTTGTGGGCAGTAAAGTTAAATACCAGCAGGACTAGGGCCTGAGCAGCCAGGGTGACGTAAAGCATCGGCATAAGCGCGCGATCGGCATATCTGCCGCCCAACTGATTACCGACAAATAGCCCCAGACCGAACAGCAGCATCAGCCATGCCAGGCTGCTTTCGCTGTATCCGGCCAGCCCGATCATCATGGGTGCGATATAGGTAATGGAGGTAAAAAATGCACCCGGCCCAAAGACCGTTATGCCCATCGCCAGCAGAACATTGACGTTGCGGAAGGCATTAAACTCGTGTGCGAAATTATGGTTCACCGGACGGGGCTGATGCGGGATAAGCATACCGACGCTGATAACCGTAACAACTCCAATTGCGGCAATAACCATAAAAGCATCCCGCCAGGAAAGATGCTGCCCGATCCAGGTACCGACGGGAACACCAATAAGATTTGCTACGGTCAGTCCCATGAACATGAATGCAATCGCCCTTACCCGCTTAGATGGCGCAACCATATCGGCAGCAATGATCGAACCAATACCGAAGAAGGCGCCGTGAGTCAGAGACGTGATGATCCTGCCCAGAATGGCAATGCCCAGCGTGGGCGCAAAGGCCGTAACGAGGTTACCCGCCACAAACAGCAGCATCAGAAAAACCAGCATGGCTTTTCGGGGCACTTTTGAGCCCAGAATAATCAGGGCCGGCGCGCCGACAAAAACACCCAGCGCATAAGCCGTTGCCAGATTTCCGGCTACGGGAATAGTAACGTTGAAATCAGCGGCAATAACGGGAAGCAGGCCGGCAATGATGAATTCAGTCGTACCGATACCGAATGCACCAATCGCCAGCGCCCAGAGAGCAAGTGGCATAACAAATATCCTGTCAGTTAACCTATTTTTTTGTCTGAGCTGCGCATAACACGTGCCGGCTTTCGTTTAGAGAACCGGCACATGACACGGTGATGGCAGCAGGACAGACAGGATATAAGCTTGCTTAGAGTTGATAAACAGCCCTGAAATCGCCTGAGTGGTGATAAAAATTCTACTTAAGAGTGCCAAAGTATCCTTTTTCGGCCTTACTCAGCAGTTCATCGACAATAAGCCTGACCTTGGGGATCAGATGCCTTGTCCGGGGCCAGACAACGTTCAGCCCGACGGGTACGGGCATATGATCGGGCATAACAGCAACAAGCCTGCCCTCATCAATATGGCTGTTCACCATCGATTCCGGAAACTGGGCAATACCTGCTCCTGCCAGGCAGGCCTGAAGCATGGCGTCTCCGTCGCTTATCTGGTGTGCCGAGGCCGAGATAAACTTTATTTCCCGCTCCCCGGCTGGCCGCAGCCGCCAGGCAAGCGGTGCCCCCCGCCGGTACCCCATAATGCAGCAGTGTTTTTTTAGCGCATCGACATCAAAGGGCTGACCATGCCGCTCAACATAAGCGGGAGATGCGCAGAGCATGAGGCGCTGCCGGCTCAGACGACGCGCAATCAGCTCATCGGTACTCTGCAGTTCGCCCAGGCGCAGTACCAGGTCAACGCCCTCCTCAACCGGATCAATCAGACGATCGTTAAAGGTCAACACCAGACGCAGGGCTGGATAAAGATTCATCACTTCTAGCAGCACCGGCATCATCAGATTGCGTCCGAATGATGCTGGCATGTCTATACGCACCTTTCCGGCAGGATTGTCCTGCCGCCGGCTGAGCGTATTTTCAGCCGAGTCCAGAATTTCCAGCGCAGAGAGGCAACTGGTGAGATAGGCCTCTCCGTCACTGGTCAGGCTTAGCTTACGGGTTGAGCGGTGAAACAGCCGCGTTCCCAGCCTCTCCTCAAGCCGCGCCACGCTTTTTCCGACGGCAGATTTTGTAATGCCCAACTGCTCCGCAGCTTCAGTAAAGCTGCTGGACCTGGCCGTTGTGACAAAAGTCGTGATTCCTCGCAAGGATTCGGCTGTAAACCCGGTAGACATAAAGTTGACTCTCTGGCGACTCATAGCGTGTTTATCGATGTGTAATTCTATACCAGGCTTAAGTCAGTTCGAAAACAAAGTGCCGGCACCTGTCGGCGTATCCATATTAAAAACACAGGGAGCAGTCATGTCACAGACAAGACCTTTGAAATTTGTCTCACTGCTGGGCAGTCTTCGCGCGGATTCTTTTAACGCCGTCGTAGTCCGCAATCTTAGCCTGCTAGCGCCGGCAGGCGTGGATGTCAGCGCGCTCAGCTCTGTCGGGGAAATACCGCATTACGACGCTGACCTGCAGGCTCAGGGGTTTCCTGAATCGGTTGTGGAAATGGGACAAGCGATAGCGGCAGCAGACGGCCTGATTATTGTCACACCTGAATATAACTATTCTGTGCCGGGCGCCCTGAAAAATGCGCTGGACTGGCTTTCACGTCTTCCGGATACCCCTGTCGCCGGTAAGCCCGTCGCCATAATCACTGCGTCACCCGGTGCCATAGGTGGCGCAAGAGCGCAGTATCACCTGCGCCAGATTCTGGTCTTTCTTGACGGCAGAGTGCTTAACAAGCCAGAAGTCATGATTGGACAGGCCTCTTCCCGGCTTGACCCGAAATCCGGCCGCATAACGGATGCGGACACCCGTGACCATATTTCGGCTCAGCTTAGTGCGCTCGCAACAATGGCGGCCCGCCAGGGCTGATTAATAACATTACTCACATCTGAACAATCACAGGGAGAAAACTATGTCTACCAACGTTATTCGCGGTATGGACCACGTCGGCATTACCGTTTCTGATATTGATGAGGCTACCCGCTTCTTTTCTGACGCCTTTGGTGCAGAAGTTATTTATGACTCCGTCTCGCCTTCAGACGACGACGTAAAAGGCGAAGAAACGGAAAATATTCTGAACCTGTACCCGGGAACGAAAATTACCACGGTCAGAATGATGAAGCTGAAGCACGGCCCGGGACTGGAACTTTTTGAAATGAAGGGGCCAGAGCAAAGTCAGCCCGTGCGACCCAGCGATTATGGCCTGCAGCATTTTGCTGTTTACGTTGATGACATCAACGAGGCTATCAGCCTGTTCGAGCAGGCTGGTGGGAAAATGTTTACTTCTCCTCAGCCCCTGATGTTTCCAACTGAGGTGGGAGAGAATAACTTTTTCTGCTACGGCCGCACGCCGTGGGGTAGCGTCATTGAACTAATTTCTTTACCTTCAAAGCTGCCGTATGAAGACCATACCTCTCTGCGCCGCTGGAAGCCCTGAGTGTAACCGGGTGCGCCAGCGCAGGCGTACCCGTAAATACTAAACGTCCGCTCCTCGCTCATAGCTAACTTGCCCACGAATAATCTCCGACTCATACCCTCGTACAAGACAGTTGCTTGCAGCTGGAGTAGCGGGTTTCCAGGCGGCCCCTATAACGCCGCCCCGGCACGTATCACATACATGTCCGGGAGGGCCCACTTCTGGTTTCACTATGAATGTTGACACCTGCAACATCCGCTCACAAGAGTGTGAAAATCATCCCTGAAACCGATTAAGGTTCACAAGTTGTCGCAGCATCTCGATATGAATCGGTTTATCATTAAGCGCCGGTATGTAAGTAAACGATGTACCACCCGCATGCATAAAAATCTCCCTGTTCTGCTCATCAAGCTCCTCAAGCGTTTCTAAACAGTCTGATGCAAACCCCGGGCTGATTACCTGCAGGCTTTTTATTCCTTCATTCGGTAGATTTTTAATTGTCTCATCAGTAAAAGGCGTTAACCATGGCTCTCTGCCGAATCTTGACTGGAACGTCATCAATATTTTCAGTGACGGCATATTGATTGCTTCAATGAGTAATTTTGTCGTTAACTCACATCTTTCCTGGTATCGGTCCCCTTCTTTGACAAACCTTACCGGTATACCATGATATGAAATTAACAATGCATCTGGAACGCCGTTAGCTTCGAAAGATGCCTGAACGGATGCTCTTAACGCTTCAATGTAGGCAGGGTGATCGGCATAGTCATTGATGAAATTTATGGAGGGTGTATACCGGTTCTTCATTATCTGCAGGTGACGGCTCACGCTATCCCAAACAGAAGAAACGGTCGAAGATGAAAACTGGGGATACAAAGGAATGACGATAATTTTATCGACGCCTTTTTCCAGTAGCCTGTCAATTGCACTACCTATACTGGGCTCGCCATAACTCATCCCCAGCTCGACGGGCATACCTGTCACTTCTTCAAGCGCACGGGCTTGCCTGACGCTGTAAACCATGAGAGGGGAGCCTTCCTCCATCCAAATCGAAGAATATAATTTCGCCACTCGCCTTGCACGTAATGGGATAATCACGCCATGTAGAATGGGGCACCAGATGATTCTTGGTAAGTCGACCACTCTGTAGTCATGCAGAAATTTAGATAAAAATTTCTTTACTGCAACAGGCGTTGGTTCTTTTGGTGTTCCAAGGTTAACAATCAAAACACCCTGTTTATTCGTCATCAGGTGGGATCCTCAAGGCCATTGTCACTAACTCACTCATGCCAGTCACTCCGTAGCAGCTTGTCTTAAAGGCCTCAATTTGACCTCATTTTGTAGAAATAATTGAAATGCAGATTGACTGTTTCACGGCTTATGATGCTATGAGTCTGATTGCAGCCATCGTTTTTACTCAATGATCATGATTTTAGGACAAATCATCAGTGAAAACATTACTTTCTCTATCGTCAGATTTAACCGGTGCGGGGCTACGCGACGTCATTATTGAAGTCGGCGTGTGGAGGAGTTAGCTGGAGGAGGTGAGAAAACCGCATCTGGATGCCCGCGCAGATGCATGCCTTAGGCTTGATCTTTTTATGCGTATAAGTGATGAAGGCGACTTACCTGCTCCCTGTCAATTCTTACAGAACGCTTTTAGCAATGTCCGTTACTCGCTCAAAGCGGCCTGACACGCATCAACAGCTTACCACTGCTTTTACCAGGCTGGACGACGTTGCCTGAACTCGTTTCGGATATCGTCGTCAGCAGGCGAGCCGCGCAGCGGTGCGAGAGCAGAATTTAATAGTTACAATATACTAATGCGATTTAATAACAGGCGCAGGATTAGGCCGGCGAACCGGCCTGAGGCATTATCAGATGGCGCAATAAACGCGCGCTTCACGTGGCGTGTAGATACCAAATGTCACCACGCTCAGTAAGCCATTAACAAACGTCTGCTGCACTTCAACCCGGTTAACTTTTTCCTGGCCGCCGCACACCTGCGCCGCATCAATGCTCTTACGCTGACCGATACCTGAAACAAAGAACGGCTGGCTGGTGGTTTTCGTCGCCGCGCCAACTTGATTCTGTTTCATTACGAAAGTCTGCTGCGCACAGCCGGTTAAACTCAGAGCCAAAAACGCCGCAACACAAAGCTTGTTCATAAATATCCTTATCGCCTGAAATGAAAAAAATGCTGAGTGAAATCATCACTCAACCAGCAATCAGGTTATCGACAACGAAAGCGGAAACATGAGAAAAATTTTTAAGTACCCCCTAACGGATACGTTTTGCTGAATAGTACAGCAATAAAAAAAGCCCCTGCACAGCAGGAGCTTTTTATGTTTACCGCAGCGTTTCCGCTTAGCGAGTCAAATCGTCGAAGAACTTTTTGACGCCATCGAGAAAGCTTTTTGAATGCGGACTATTCTTCTCGCCCGCCGCACCACCAAAGCTCTATTCCGGCTTACGCAGCAGCGACTTATGCTTCTCGCTCATAGTGGACCCTGGCCTGCCGTCAGTACGCTTTGTGCCAGAAGCGGATGTTTCACATGCACTCCTATGTAAAATACTGAAGGCCGTCATAGATGGAACATTATGTTAGATTCAGTAGTTAAAACTGAATCCAGGATAGCGAATGTTCAGCATTTCAGAAGTAGATAAAAGTGATTCTGACCTACTGTGGCTGGTAAGCGAACTCGATGCCTTTCAGAACGCACTATATCCTGCAGAAAGTAATCACTGCCTGGATCTTTCAACAGTTACTGATGAGCAGCTCCGGTGCATTATCGTACGTGATGAAGGTGGCTTACCTGCAGGTTGTGGTGCTTTGCTATTTCATGAAAATGGCTCAGCTGAGATTAAGCGGGTTTATATTCGACCGGAATATCGGCGTAGGAAGCTCGGAGAACAGATAGTCAGCGCAATCGAGACGATTGCTTCAGAAAAGAATTTGAGCCTATTGCAGCTTGAAACAGGGATTCACCAGCAAGCGGCTATAGCACTTTATCGTAGATGCGGTTATGAGATATGCAATTCATTCCCACCTTATGCAACAGATCCGTTGAGTGTTTTTATGTGCAAAAAACTTCCTTAACTTCATGTTTTTATGTTGCTAAAGGGTGTAGATGCAAAGTTATAATGTCCGCACCACCACCTATGAACAGGCTATCTGGTTTTATCGGAGAGGCTTTTTCATTGAAGGTGATGTGTGAGCCACAAAGCCATTCCGTTCATAAAACGGTATCGCCTGCTGTCGGGCATCAAGGAACACGAAGTTCATATCCCTGCTTTCTGATTCAGTGGTGGCAAAATCCAGCAATTTTTTCCCTATCCCTGTGCTTCTTAAAGCCTCATCTACGATCAAATCATCAATATGGAGATGTGATCCTCTGGCCAGAGTATGAACGGGACGGAAACCCATCAAGCCAAGCATTTTTTCATTGCCAAATGCGCCAACAAGTTCATAACCGTTCAACGTCTGAATTCTGACGCTTTCGATAAATTTTTCTTTGGAAATGTTCCGTAGCTGTGAAATCAGACTGTAAGCATGATCCCATTCTAGCGGCAGTAACTTTCTGATTGAAATGTTCATAGTGCCTTCATTTCCATATAGGTTTCTGATTTTATAAGCTTATGAGCAATGATCCGCAACAGTGAAGTTATGTTTAACGTATTAGAACATTCAGTTGCCATAAGTGAAACGTCTGCTCCTCGCTCATAGCGGACCTTCCGGAGCGTAGGTCCGCTTTGTGCCTGAAGCCTGCTCTCTCCGCATCATGATATGTTGATCAATTGCGGCAGTTCACCTGCACCTTTCTGAGTGACCTCCCGCATGTTCATTCCGTTCGTCAGTAATTTTGCAGGCAACTTAGCTATAATTTGTTAAGCGGAAAGAAGATCTTAAAAGGAGGCACTGACAATGACTGTTTCTATAGGTGTGCTTGCAGGAATGGGACCCCGCTCCACAGCCCCCTTCGTTGATATGCTGGTGACAGAGTGTCACATCGGGTACGGAGCGAAATATGATATGGATTTTCCTAAAATGCATATTATCTCGTTGCCGACACCTTTCTGGCCTGGCAAGAAAGTTGATGATAATGCGATGATCGCAACCCTGCAGCAGGGTATTGCCGAACTCGTCAGGGCCAAAGTGAGTCTGATAGCTGTTCCCTGTAATCTTGCGCACTGCTACTTTGCCGAAATGAAGGCGGTGAGCTTCGCTATTCCACTTCTGCATATCGCAGACAGTGCACTTGAGTCACTGCCTGCAGAAGCAACCAGGATTGCTGTACTGGCTACGGAACCTACACTGGAAGCGAGTTTTTATCAGGAGCGGATAGAAGCTTCTGGCAAAGAGATTATTGATTCACCTCTGCTTCGTGAGATGACCACATCGCTAATTGGACGGGTTAAAAAGAAAGGTTTTCATGACTCTGGTGTACAGTCAGAGTGGATGAATTTAATGTCTGTAGTGGCAATTCTTAAGGTGGAGGCTCTCCTTATTGCCTGTACAGATCTTAGTCCCCTGATAACAGAAAACACTTTCAGCTTTGTTATCGTGGATACGGCTGCAAGCCTTTCCAGTGCGACCATTAAAAACTACAGACGTCTGTCCGGGAAAATTACAAGCGACACCCATAATACCGGCTAACCTGATGTCCGCTCTTCGCTCAAAGCTGCCAGTCAGTTCCTTTGATTTCCTGAAGAAGTTTAAGCCGCCGTTCTGCATGCCTGGTCAGAAACGCAGTGTGTCCAGAGCGGCGCGGATTTACCTGTAATTGCTCTGATTTGCCTGAAAGTGGTTTGGTTATGTCAGTGCTGTATCTCGGCAGGCGTTCCTGAAAAGTGGTTCAGTGGACAGAAAATGCGGTCTATCCATGACGTGACTATATCAACGCGCTGGGTCTCTGAGGCATAGATGGTGCGTGACTTTTTCTATGCCCGTCAAAGCAACAAAGCCAGCTCGTTCATAGAAAGTGAATGCCGATTGAGGAGCGTTTGTGTTGATAAAATCAAACCAGTGGCCAGAATTCTTAAGTGTCTCTCTGAGCAGAGCGCTGCCAACCTGCCTTTTTCTCCATCCTGAGTCTACATAGAGATGTCGCAGACGTCCGATGCCAGTTTTTAGTGTAAACGGGTCGATGTTGAGTCCACACACGCCAATGATTAATCCATCTACAGAAGCCCCAATTAGTTTTTCTCCGGGTCTGTCAAAGCGGTTATGTCCGCTAAGCCAGTTGTCTTCCAGTCGGCGTAACATGTTAAACCCTTCAGCCATGCTCTGCGATCTTAACTCAGTAAATCCTGGGCTGTCCGGGGTGACGCTTGTGAGTTGGATATTCATGATTCTTCCAGTGATTTCAATCTGCATAGTCAGGACAGAATTATGATTGTGTCCAGTATGACAATGGCACTCTCATACTTCCTACTGCCATCAATGCTCGCTTTGTGCCAAAAGCGGACAAAAATTATTGGGAGATTATGGACGCTGGTTCAGCCGGCGCATTGAGATGAACATCACACTGAGGGCCAAAGCATTGTATCTGCTGGCAGTCAGGCTTACCGCTGAGGCAATTGTGATAAACGTGTATGTTATGCAGTCTGACATTAAAGACGGTGTCCATATGGATACCGTAATCGGCATTGTCATGCACCTCCAGATCGCTCATATAAACGTTGATCAGGTGCGAACCCCGAATGCCGTGCCCGCGTGGGCTGGCATAATAACCTCCGCTGTTTTTTCCGGTCTGGATTAGACGAACATCTGCGACGCGGCGAAGGTAGATGTTGTGAAAATAGTCCTTGTCAGTGTTGCCATTGTTATGCAACTTCAGATCCGTCGCCATGACATGACTGGCGCCTTTGATATGGATCCCATCGCTGCTGTTCTCCACCTCAACGTTCTGAAGAGTAATATCATTACAGCCGGTTTTTTCATCGGCGGTCGGGTCTCCGCTGCAGTTAAAAAAGAGACCAATCTGATTATTCCTCAGATCCTGACTGTCAGCCCGTTGGTCAATAGTGCCGACCAGTTTCACATCCTTTATCGTGACGTGGCTGGCGGCAGTGGTATAGAGCAGCGGCGCATTAATGGTGCTCCTCACCGCAGGACTCCAGGTGATAACCGTACCCGGCCCCGTGCCTTGAAGTGCCACATTGCTGCTCAGCAACAGGCTGCTGGCCTGAAACCAGGTACCTTTACCGAGCAGTACCGTGCCGCCACCGGCGACCTGCTTAATGCATTCAGACAGTTTTTGTGAAGATGAACACGCCACCGTGCCAGCAGCAACTGCAGCGGGGAGGTAACATGCCAGCATGAAACCAGCGATAAAACTGACATTGCGTAAAAGGGCTTTCAAAGTAATTTTGCTCACAGTTAACTTAAGAACAGAGGGAGAGGTCAACACTGACAGAGATCATCTCAGAAGGAGCCGGATCCCCAGATACCCCATCACCAGCCCACTCGCTTTATCCAGCCGGGATTTGTATTTCATATAGGTGAGACGTGGCTTTTCAGCCGATAACAGCCATGCCACCAGGCCATACCAGACTGCATCAATGAAGAACGCCATACCGGGCAACAAAAGATAAAGATAGGGCGAGATATGCTGACTGAGCAGCGCAGCAAAAATACTGCCAAATACAATTGCTGTATTCGGATTACTGAGCTGAGTCGCCATACCGGTAAGAAACGCGCGGCCCGGACGGTGTGCGTTTTCGCCTCCCAGGCTCAGATCCAGGCTGTTGCCCGTTCTGAAAAGCATGCCACAGCCAAGCCAGAGAAGGTAAACCCCACCGGCGGTTTTAAGCGCGGCATACAGCCAGGGAACCAGCTCCAGCAGAGAGTGCAGCCCGGCCAGCGCAATGACTGAGAAAATCATGCATCCCACGCCCATGCCTGCGGCGGCGGACAGCGCACTGAGGCGAGATGAGACTACGGCAGTACGTACTATCATGATGAAGCTTGGCCCGGGACTCATGGCGCCTACCAGGATAGCGCCGGCTATCGTCAGAAGGGCGGCTGGCGATTCAGTCATAGTGTTACCTGCACTGTTAGTTTCAGAATTGCCTCTTTTGAGCAGGATAATCTGCGCAAAAGACGATCATTGATGGCTCTGGTTGTAACGCCCGGCCAGTTTGTCCAGGAATGTGAACAGAGCCTGGTTCATCTCCCGGTAATCATGTGCACGCAGTTGTGCAGGCGTATGGACAAAGCGGTATTCACCCGCCCGGCCCAGATCCTTTTCGGAGTGGGCAATAAGCAGTTCGACTACTTCCGGTGTCAGCTCCATGTGGCACTGGAAACCGAACACCAGATCGCTGTAGGCGACGATCTGACGCGGGCACCCTTCACTGTGGGCGATGACCGTGGCATCAGGCGTCAGCCCAGGCATATCGTTATGCCAGTGACCGACCTCAAGCGTGTGTCCGAAATGTGAAAACAGCTCATGCTGTTGCCCTGCCTGCGTCAGAGAGACAGGAAACTTGCCGATCTCTTTTTCCGGGCTGTGTGCAAAAGAAGCACCGAGCGCCTCACCAATGAGCTGGGAACCCAGGCAGATGCCAATAACGGCTTTACCTGCGCGCACAGCGGATGCGATGACCGCCTGCTCAGCCTTTGCATCAAAATGCGGGCACTCTTCAGGGGTGGTTGCCGGGTCCTGTGGACCGCCCATAACAATCAAAAAATCGATGTCATCCACGCTGGACGGTAGAGCCTCACCTTCATAAACTCGTGAATAGGTGACGTGATTACCTTTGCCTATGGCCCAGGACTCATAAGCGCCGGGAGCCTCAAAACTTTCATGGATGATGAAATGCACGTGCATTTAAATATGCTCCTGTAATGCTTATGTTAACCTTAATTTTTCAAGTTTCACCCTGTCGGGATGTTATGAATCGGGTGAGTCCAACTAAGATAACTGCAGGAACTAAATTTGAAATGCCAGGTAGCATAGATAAAGCGCCAAGACATGATCAAGCGACGGGATGGTCTAGCACCGCCATCAGCTATCAACGCGGAGAGACCGATCCTCCTCATCATCATATTGAAGGACAGCTGTTATTTGCTACCAGGGGCGTTATGTTGGTCGAAACAGAGGGCAATCGTTGGGTGATCCCCCCTCAGCGGGCATTATGGCTACCGCCTCTGCAGATTCACAGCTACAATCTGCTATCCCACACCGACTTACGGGCCATTTATTTCTGTAGCAGTCTTATCGAAGAATGCCTGAATTTTACTAAGAGTCGCCAGGTGCATGTGATTACAGCCACCGCACTGGTGAAAGAGCTGATAGCCGGGCTTTTCAATGCCGACTACACTGGACCGAGCCAGCGTAAAATGGCGCTGTTAATTTTAGAAATTCTCAGTGAGGCAAAGCCTTTGACCGCGGAGCTACCTATGCCGCATGATGAGCGCTTAAACAGGGCAACCAAAGAGTTACTGGTCAGTCACCGCTGGGAAGCGTCTCTAAGCGATCTGGCCCATATTGCCAATATGTCTGAACGCACCTTCTCGCGAATGTTTATTAAGGATACGGGCTTCAGCTTCAGAACCTGGAAGCAAAGAGCAAGAATTTGTGCGTCATTAGATCTCCTCGCCAATGGCATCTCAATTAAGCAGGTCTCCTACCAACTGGGCTTCTCATGTCCGGCTGCATTTACCGCTGCATTTCGTTCCATTCTGGAATTAACACCACGCAATTTTCTTCTTTAGCACATGGCCAATGTCCGCTTTTCGCTCAAAGCAGCCAGTCGATGCGATAACATCACGTTTTCAATCAGTCACCGTTTACTGCGCTGGCGAACGTGTGCGTAACCCCCGCGATGTCTGTTCCTCTGGGCTTCCTTTCTTCCCGTAATCTGCCGATTGGCATGCAGTTCTGTGCAGGGTTTAATCAGGAGCATTTATTGCTGGCACTGGCGGGTCAGCTTGAAAGCGCTTATCCGTGGCAGACAAGAAAACCAGCGGGGAGAGGCGACCGGCTCATAAAGTCACCTGGAAAACTTTAGCTCACTGCTCACGGTTGACATGACTCTCCGTAACAGGCATACCACTTTGTCAGTTTTGCCGTTAGCGAACAGGTGAACAACCGGGAACTTACGCTATCGAACAATCTGATGTTGTGAGTATTTGTGCTCGTCGTCAGAAGCGGAATAATATCGATTTCGGTGGTTTTAAACTTTTGAAGTAACAACCCAGGGCTGAAAGAGCAGGAGATTAATATGCAATCAGTTCACCTCATGGGTGACGGATACGAACCTCATGTGACACAGGAGGAAGGTAAACTGACCTACTCATTGCCTGTCGATTCTGGTTTTGTCAGCTATGAATTTGCTTTTGAGATCAGCCGGCACGATCTGGATATTCTGCTTTCCGATGATTACAGACGTGCCGTGCTCGAAATTACTGCGCATACCTTGCTCCAGCGTTCGACGCTAAAAGGCTATGACCGCTTTACCCAGAAAGACTTCAATAAACTGGTCACGAACACCCTTCACTCCACACCCGATTTCCTGCAAACATTCATTTCACAGATAAGCCATGAACATCACATTGTTATTGAGCATTACGTGAAAGAAATCATGGACCGACGTTCTGCCTCACAATGAATACAATGAGTACAATGAGTACTAAATTTTGGTCTCCTGAAAGTGAAAAACCAACAGAAATAATGAACTGACGCAATATAATTTTACGCTACGAAGTTACTTCTGAGTCTGAACAATAAAGGGGGACCAGAACAAATCCAGGAATAAAATACCAGTCTTAGAAATGTTCTTAGCTGGAATAGCAGGGAGAGAGCTTCTCAATGAGTCAAAAGCCTCCCCGCCATGCCATCGAGCAACCCCGCAACGTCCGCCGCTAATCCCCTATGCAGTCATGCCGCCATCAATCACCAGTTCGGTGCCGCTGACGTAACTGCTTTCATCGGAGGCCAGAAACAGGGCCGCAGCCGCGACTTCATCAGGATTACCCAGCCGCTTTGCCGGGATTCGTTCGCTGAGTGTCTGCCTGACTTCATCGCTGGCCTGGCTAAACATCGGTGTATCAGTTGGGCCAGGACTGAGTGTATTGACTCTGATGCCACGCGGTGCCAGCTCGCTGTTCCAGGTGCGGGCATAGGATCGCACCGCTGCCTTGCTGGCGGAATAGGCAGCATAGCCAGGATTAGCAATGCTTCCCGCGATCGACCCCACCAGCACGATGCTGCTGCCCTCCCCCATGAGCCGTACCGCGTGCTGCACCGTCAACACCATGGCACGCACATTCAGATCAAAGATGCGATCAAGGTGCTCCTCCGTGGTCTCTTCCAGGCTCGCAGGTTCTGACACGCCAGACGAGTTGACGAGGATATCAAGTCTGCCAGCCCTGGCATTGAGGGTTTCAAACAGACGCTCAAGGTCGCTTGTGTGGGTGATGTCACCCGCAATCGCCTCGACCTCACCGCCAATCCGCGCTACAGCCTCTGCCAGCTGTGCTTCACGTCGACCCGTTATAAAAACCCGTGCGCCTTCCTGAACAAAACGGCGAGCAACAGCGAGGCCAATACCGCTACTACCACCGGTGACCAGGGCGATCTTTCCACTTAGTTTCATCATTACGACTCCGGATAGGGGTTAGACACCTGATGGTATATTTATTATATTTAGTGTCAATTACGCACCTGATGTACACCAGATATCCTCAAGGAAACCAAATGACCACTGATATCACCGTAGTGCTGGCCGAGATCAACAGCACGCGCCCTATCCTGGAACAGGTGGCAAACAAGTGGTCAGTACTGATCCTGACCGTGTTGTGCTCCCAGCCCTCACGTTTTAACGCCATCAAGCGCAGGCTCGACCCCATCACACATAAGTCTCTGACGGAGGCATTACGACGATTGGAACGCAACGGATTAGTGAGCCGCCACGTGATTGCCTCCTCCCCTGTGGCGGTGGAATATGCGATTACGCCGCTGGGCCGAACGTTGCAGGATCCTTTTATCGCGCTGGTGAGCTGGGCAAAGCAACATGGGGGAGCGATGGAACAGGCGCAGACGGTTTATGATTATGGACGGGATATCGATGAGTCTGTATGAACTCCGCCAGGGTGGCGTTCCTGCCTGTCGATAGCGTCAGGTTAATGAGAAGATGAGTTCAGCAGGAACAATGAATTGCCGTACGCGGAGTTCCGCGAAGTCACTCAGGCCAGTCCATCACAGACGTTTGAGGGAATTCAGTAGCCTGTCTCGCACATAGATGCTGGTCATCAGCAACAGACTTCTTTTTGTGCCTGAAACAGAAAATATTTCTGCCGTGGCACGCGGTTTCAGAATATAAGACGGGTTAATCAGGCGTTCAGGAAATGTGTCCTTGCGGGAACAGGCGGCAAAGCGTTAAACGTAAGATCCATTACCGTTAAATCCGGAAGGTCATACCAGCAATCATTTGCATCGACTAAGGCTCTTCTGACTCAAAAAACTGATACGACCCATCACGTCGGGCTTTGGCCTGGTACATCGCTTTATCCGCGTTTTCGAATAATATTTTGGCCGATGCCGTCCCGAAGCGGGCAAGGCTGATACCGATAGCCGCGCCTATGCGCACGTCCATATTATCAATGGCGAATGGCGCGTGCAGACTTTCAATAATACGCAGGGCAATGGCAGCGGCTGTGTCGCGATTTCTGCACTTTGCCGCCACAACAAATTCATCTCCGCCCAGTCGCGCCAGTGAGTCGCCCGGACGCATACAGCGTTGCAGCCGTTCACTGACCTGCTGCAGCAAGGCATCCCCTGTCGCGTGGCCCATCAAATCGTTCACCGCCTTAAAGCCATTCAGATCGATAAACATCACCGTCGTATAGGCCTCATCATCCACCTTCGCCAGCATGCGCCCGACCTGGTCGTTGATCCAGGTACGATTATGCAGCCCGGTCAGCGTATCCAGCGTTGCCAGCTTCTCCAGATTGCGCATCCTCTCTTTGTCTCGCGTAATGTCGCGCGACACCAGAACCGCACCGATATTTTTGCCGGTAGAGGGATTGATGACGCCACAGGCTTTGGTGCCCAGAATGATGTAGTGGCCGTCACGATGCAGCTTGCGCACCTCAACGACGTCCGGCAGTACTCCCCCGTTGAAGATGCAGGCGAGTGCTTCAGAAGCGGGGCCGCGGTCATCGGGATGCAGGAAATCCACCACCAGTTGACCGACAACTTCTTCGGCTGTCCAGCCAATCATTTCGCTATAAGAGGGCGAGATTGAAACGTACCGGCCATCCGCGTCGCAATGGGCAATCAGATCGGTGCTGTTTTCAATTAACAGACGATATTCTGCCGCCGTGCGCAGCGCATCTTCCAGCGCTTTACGCTGTCCGGTCACATCAAGAATGAAGCCGTTATACTGCAGACGGGACGTGCCAGGCTGGCGATCCGGCAGGCCAGATACAATAACCCGACGCGTCTTGCCATCCAGACAGTTGATCGGCACTTCAATATGAAAAGGCGTCAGGAAATCAAGCGCAGCGGTCAGTTGCAGCGCGATCTTTGCATCGTCGTCGGCCTGTGCCAGTCTCAGCCATGAACTCAGCGTCACACCCTTCAGTTCAGGCATCAGACCAGCAGGGCTTTCCTGACTGGCGACGCAGATACCCTGGGCGTCTGTAGACCAGACAGCGGTAAAAGAGGGTTTGATCATTGTGTTCATGGCGGCCGACTCCGACGTCGCTGACGATATTAAACAGGCTCAATACTCGTCGCTACAGACCTGATTATAACCGTTAATGTCCGCCTGTAGCTGAAGGAGGATCCGGAGACAGGTTCATCATTGCGAGAATACCCGCCATTGACGGCGGCTGACGCTGCGCTTATCCGTCTGCAGCTGCTGAGGTGCCGCCCTGCCCGCACAAAAGTGAGCGAACCCGGGATTCAGTGTCAGAAGTATGAGCCAGTGTTTATCGGCCGATCGGGCCAGAATCTTTAATGATGCCACCTCTGCCAAAAGCGCTGGGGTATGATTATGTTGATTAATAGCAACCGGATAATCAGGCGTAAAATCACCTTACTGTTTTATTCGTCTCAATACTTTTTTGCAGCCCGCAGCAAACGCAGGCTGCAACGGTCAGCTGACCAGACCTGGATCAGTCTGCCGTATGTGTGTGATAGATCTTGCTGACCACGGTCCAGCGATCGTTCACTTTCAGCAGGTTAAAAAAATCAGTGAAACGGAAACCAGAAATGTCGTCAGTGTCGATGCGGGCACTGGCGGCAGACCCAACAATATCTAGGCGCACGATAGCCGCTTTTGCTTCGGGTGAAGGACGGAATGCGGTGTCGATGGTGTCAAACAATCCCTGAATTGGACCGCCGCTGAGGTTGCCGTCACTGTCGAGACCAAAAATGGTCGCCCTGTCGCTGAAAGCGGGCTTCATGAGCTCACTTTTCGCCTGCTTTCCTCCCTCGTTATACTGATTCAGCACTGCCACGATGGCGTTATAGTCCTGCACATAGGTCGTGTTATTCATCTGTTTTCTCTCCGTTCTGATTAACAAGGTATCCCTTCAGACACCCCGCTTTTGGGTGATATTTTCTGACACAGACACGTACCGACTCAGCGCGACATCAGCCTGCCGGGGAAGAGCAGGCGGGATAAAAGGCGAGCCACTGTGTCGATTTAATTCTGTAGTGAACACTACGTAATAGTATTATTGTATAGTGATCACTATGTAATATGTCAAGAGAATGATTGAGGCCGTCTATGAAAATACCTGACCAGCCTGCTGCCACTGAAAAGCCGAAAGGCCGGCCACGAAGCTTTGACCGTGATAAAGCGTTGCTGAAGGCGCTGGATCTGTTCTGGCGCAAAGGTTTTGAGCCGGCATCGGTTGCCGAACTTTGCGCCGCCATGGAAATCAACCCACCCAGCCTCTATTCCGCCTTTGGCAACAAGGCAAAACTTTTTCTGGAGGCCGTGAACTACTACGAAACGAAGTACTGGAAAGCGACCTGGCTGCGGCTTGAGGAGACGCAGGATATTGGTGAAGCGATTGACGGTTTCTTTAGCGAAGCAGCCGATATTCTGCTCTCCCCTTCAGCGCCCTGCGGCTGCATGGTGGTGCTGGCAGCCATCAATGTTTCAGCAGAATCGACGGATGTTGTCAGGGCGGTTAGCGTTCTCAGGCAGGAAGGAAAAGATCTGTTTGAAAAAAGGCTGGTCAGAGCGGTTCAGGAGAAGCAACTGCCCGCAGATACCAACACCGTCGCGCTGGCTACCGTTCTGAATACGCTGCTGGAAGGCATGTCGATAGAGGCGAAAGACGGTACGACGCTTCAGAGCCTGAAATTGATCGGCCAGCACGCCACCCGACTGCTTCACCCGCTCACAATCAGAAACAGATAGCATGAAACAGGTTAAAAGTTACTAGACGACCGGTCAGTTTTTCACTAGAGTGTGCACATTATGAAAAGAAACGTGACAGATATGCGGCAGCACATCATTGATGTGGCCAGGGCGATCATTACTCATAAGGGCTACAGCGCCGTCGGGATTTCCGAGATTGTAAAAGCGGCGGATATCCCAAAAGGCTCGTTCTATTACTACTTTCCGTCGAAGGAAGCGTTTGCAGAGGCGCTGCTGGAGCACTACTTCAGCCACTATTTGCTGGAAGTAGAGCATCAGCTAGGCGGAACAGGAACGGCGAGAGAGCGACTGCTGCGCTATTTTACCTTCTGGAAAACCACCCAGGGCGCAGACCTGCCTGAAAGTAAATGTCTCGTGGTCAAGCTGGGGGCGGAAGTCTGCGACCAGTACGATAACATGCGGCATGTGCTGGCAACGGGCACCCACGAAATTGTGCTCAAAATTGCCGCCTGCCTCCGGCTCGGTCAGGAAGATGGCTCCCTGCCCGCCGTAACGGATGCCACTGAACTGGCAGAAGAACTCTATCAGCTCTGGCTGGGGGCTTCCCTGATGGCGAAAATCCACGATCCTGACAAAGCGTTCAGTCAGGCAATGAACGCAACAACACGGCTACTTGGGTAGCCGGTTTTTTTTATCCATTTACTAGACGACCGGTCAACTATTAAGAGGTTTATATGACTGACAACAGTACCCGTACCGATTTATTCTCACCTGTTTCGATGGGCAGCCTTCAGCTGTCAAACCGCATTGTCATGGCACCGGTCACGCGTAGCCGTTACGGTGAAGAGGGTGTGCCTGATGAACTCCATGCTACCTACTATGCACAGCGTGCCGGGGCTGGCCTGATTATTTCTGAAGCCACCAACATCTCTCCGCAGGGACGCGGCTATGCCGCTACGCCGGGGATATGGAGCGAAGAGCAGGTGGCTGGATGGAAAAAAGTCACTGATGCGGTTCACGCTAAAGGCGGCAAAATCGTCTGCCAGTTATGGCACGTGGGCCGTTTTTCAAGCGTGGAACTGCAGCCTGAGGGCCAGCGTCCGGTTGCACCTTCTGCTATTAAAGCTGATGGACAGACTTACACCGTAAACGGTTTTGTGCCGGTATCGACGCCGCGGGCGCTGGAAACAGAAGAAATCCCCGGCATTATTGAGCAATATAAACGTGCAGCTGAAAATGCCCTGCGTGCCGGTTTTGACGGCGTTGAGGTGCACTCCGCCAACAGTTACCTGCTCGATCAGTTCCTGCGTGATTCCACCAATCACCGTACTGACGCCTACGGTGGCTCTATTGAAAACCGCGCCCGCCTGACGCTGGAAGTGACAGAAGCCATCATCAACATCTGGGGCAATGACAAAGTCGGTATCCGCCTCTCTCCGGTCACGCCTGATGCCGGTAACACCCCGCCAGACAGCAATGTTATGGCGATGTACGGCTACCTCATTCAGCAACTTAACCGGTTCAACCTGGCTTATCTGCACTTCGTTGAAGGCGCGACGGCCACCTCTCGTGATGTGCCTGCCGATGTGGACATGGACGCGCTGAGCGCCCAGTTCAACGGTCCGTTTATTGGCAATAACAACTATGACCTTGAGATGGCCATCAGCCGCCGCAACGCCGGAATTATTGATGCGGTTGCCTTTGGACGCCTGTTCATCTCCAACCCGGATCTGGTTAAGCGTCTGCGTTACGGTGCCGCGCTGACCATCGCGCCGAAAGAAGCCTATTACGGCGGTGGTGCAGAGGGTTATACCGACTGGCCGGAAGCCAGCTGCTGATAACGGTTTATGGCGGGTGACTACCCGCCCCTTTCACCAGAAGGAGAATTAAAAATGAATTACCTGCAACAGAAAACAGCCATTATTACGGGTGCATCCTCCGGGATTGGTGCGGCTACCGCGCGGGAACTTGCGCGTCATGGCGTGAATATTGTGGCGGCAGCACTGGACCAGGATGGCCTCGATACGCTGGTACGTCAGATTGAAGCTGAAGGGGGACGCGCTGTCGGCCTGGTAACCGATGTTACGCGTCTGGAAGAAACCCAGGCGCTGGTGAAGTTCGCCAGTGACACCTTCGGCTCCATAGACATACTGATTAACAATGCGGGCCTGATGCTTTTCTCAAGCTGGAGTGACGTTGCATGGGAAGAGTGGAACAAAATGGTCGACGTCAATATCAAAGGCTATCTGAACGCCATTGCCTCTGTGTTACCCGTTATGCTGAAGAAAAATGAGGGACAGATCCTGAATATGGCATCGGTTGCAGGTCATCAGGTGGATGCGGGTGCAGGGGTTTACAGTGCAACAAAATTCTTCGTCCATGCCATGACAGAATCGATGCGCAAAGACTTAGGGGTTAATAACGGGATACGCGTCAATACCATCAGCCCTGGCGTAATCAATACCGGCTGGGCCGATAAAGTCGGCGATCCTCAGGGCCGTAAAGTGGCTCAGGAACTCAATAAATTAGCCATCAGCCCACAGGATGTGGCTAATGCGGTGGTGTATGCACTTAATCAGCCGCAGAACGTTACCGTCAACGACCTGATCGTTTCTCCCACCAGACAAAACTGGTGATATCCGGATAACAGCGTCGGGGTTGCTATGCCATCCACCCTGCCCTGATGCTGATTATCAGGGCAATACTGCCCCGGCATGGCTCGCACGCCCTGATGCTACTTTCCTTCAATTTTCGCCTGATTAAGCCGCCGGGCTATCACTCTTTGCATCGCCTGAAAATTAAGAAGAAAACAGAGTAACTCAGAATTAATTCTTATATTTTAACAAAGAAAATAGCCCGACCACCGCACTCAGACTGGGCAAATATTACATTAAATCAAAGGGTAAATGCCGGCTTAGTGAGTGACAAGCTGTGATCAAAATTCCTGTCATAGTTTTCTTTAGCTTAACCTTTTCTTAAGATTAATCTTATAACATCGTCTCTGTATTAGCCCATGTTGGGCTGTTCCGGAGTATCACCCTATGCAAAATAACAACACAGCTTCTCACTCTCTCAGTAAAGTTCCGGCCGTTACAGCGGCTTTCTGGTTAACCAAAATCGCTGCGACTACCCTGGGTGAAACCGGCGGCGATGCGGTGACCATGTCGATGAATCTCGGTTACCTGACCGGGACATTGATTTTCGCCATCATCTTTCTTGTCGCGGTGGTGGTACAGATAAATCGCCACAGTTTCAACAAATGGATTTACTGGTTCACCGTGGTGGCCACAACCACCGTCGGCACGACGATGGCAGATTTTGCCGATCGCTCACTGGGCATAGGATATTTAGGTGGCACCGTGCTGCTGAGCACCCTGCTTATCCTCTCGCTTTTCCTGTGGAAAATCACCTGCGGTACAGTCGCGGTCAGTTCGGTGAGCAACGGCGTCACAGAGAGTTTTTACTGGGTCACTATTATGTTTTCACAAACCCTGGGCACGGCCTTAGGTGACTGGACGGCAGACACTGAAGGGCTGGGCTACGATGGCGGGATCCTGCTGTTTGTTGGCGCGCTGGCAATCATCTGGGCGGCCAGTCGCTTCACATCACTTTCGCGTACGGGGCTCTTCTGGGCGGCCTTTATCCTGACCCGACCACTGGGTGCCGTGGTCGGCGACTTTCTGGACAAACCCCTTGCCTCAGGCGGACTCGCGCTAAGCCGCTACGGTGCCTCACTGACGCTGGCGCTAATCATCATCGCTCTTCTGATGATACTGCCCCAGCGTCCGGCAATGAAGACCGCCACGGCGAGTTAAAAGACGTTACTGGCAGATTTACAGATAACGCATCGACTTAAACGTAATCAAGGCCGCCAGCGATGGCGGCTTTTTTTTATAATCTGATGCGTAACAGGCTATATCAGACAGAGCGCTCAAAGGAGACGATTTGACCATCGGGTGCAGCAGCGAGTACCGGCAGACTCTCTGCTGGCTCCTGCATTTTCACCCGAAACGCCGTGTTGCTGGCATCAAGGAAAACGGTTCTCAGATGACGGTTACAGATGAACCATATTTCATCGCGGTCATTTGAAAGAATGTAGTAAGCATCTGATGTTTCAGAGGGGTTAAAACAGCCCAGCGCGCGATAAGCCGTCTGCGGGGTAAAACCGCTGGAAAGCGGCAGTGGCCTGGGGCCATGCGCTAACTCTTCAATCCTGAGGTAAAGCCCCTGTTCAAGCCACAGCATAATGTCACTCCCTGAGAGTAGAGAAACCGGGCTGAACGTGTCGGCTGCATTACCGCGAAGCAGAATGCCCGTTCACTGACCGATTTAGTGATCGGATAATTTTTCCGACGTGCAGAATCGTTATCCTGATCTGAGCATAGCAGCGGCGCGTTCTTATGCTTTTTTTATCTGCTTGCGGTGCTCTGCTACTCAAGACGACTGGCGAGCAGCCGCAGCTGCTCAGCAATCTGCTTCAGATCACGCTGCTGCTGACCGGCGATACCCGTCGAGCTGCGTACCACCAGTTTTGCCGGAAGGATAGAAGAGGAACGCTGCTCATCCTGCTCACTGGCTAACAACAGACGCGCGACCGCCTCTTTGCCCTGTAAATCAAGATCGAGCGACACCGTGGTCAGCGCCGGATGGAAGAAGGCACTTTCATAGGTGTCATCGTAGCCAATCACCGAAATCTGCCCCGGCACCGCTACACCGCGCTGATGCAGCGCGCTCAGCACACCCAGTGCCATCTGATCGTTTCCCACCAGCAGCGCGCTGAACTCCGGCGCTTCACGCAGCAGCTGCAGCACGCCGTTGTAACCACTTTGCGCATCCCAGTTACCGTGGCTGACGCTGACCGGCTTCAGACGATAGCTCTCCAGCGTATCCAGCCAGCTCTTTAACCGCAGATTGGCAGAAACGGACTCCTCTGGCCCGGCCAGCAGAGCAAATTCCCGATGCCCCTGCTCATAGAGATATTTGACACTGGCACGGGTGCCGTCAGCCGGGTTAAACGAAACGTTAAACACCGCGCTGTAGGGATCAACATCAAGAAACAGGCACAGGATATCTTCGTTCTCCTGCACGATCTGCTCCGCATCACTGCTCTCCAGCGGAACGTTGATAATCACCTTATCCACGCGCTGCGACTTCAGCTCATTGATACAGTTCTGCAGACTTTGATTGACGTTCTCATCAATCATGGCGATCAGCACCTGATAGTCAGCGGCATTGGCATATCGTTTAACCGCAGCGGCCACCTGCGAGGGAGCATGCAACGCCAGCGATGTGGTCACCAGACCCAGCGTTGTGCTCTGCTTACCCACCAGCTGTTGCGCGAGTCTGTTTGGCACGTAGCGCAGGGTCTCAATAGAGTGCTCCACCTTGCGCCGCGTTGATTCTGAGACGTTTGCCGACTTATTCAAAACCCGCGAAACCGTCTGATAAGAGACGCCAGCATGGCGGGCGACATCCTCTAAAGTGGCATTTTTTGATTTCATAATTCGCATCCCTGATTACCGATGGCGGAATGGTATCACAGCAGCCGAATAAGCCAGGTTACCGCAATCACATTGCGAAAATAAAAAGTAAAAGTCATACCTTCACATCAAGAGATTTGGTGATCTGATTCACTAATCGTTACAAATACCGCCACTTTATTTGCACTGCATCACACATTATCGCGATTTTGTTTGTCACTCATCTGACAAAAAGCGTTAACTGCCGCTGTTATGTGAACGTATTACAAATAAAATTGAGGATAACATGGAAACAAGGTTACGTACTGCTGCTGTGGCGCTTGCTGCGGCCCTGACCTCCCCGACGCTCTATGCTGCTATCGACAACATTGATTTCCATGGCTATCTGCGTGGTGGCGTTGGCGTATCGCAGGATGGCGGTATTGAAGAGTATCAAAAGAACAAGATTGGCCGTCTCGGCAATGAAGCCGACACCTACGGCGAGGTTGAGCTGGGCAGCGAAGTCTACAAAAAGGATGACGTCAGTTTTTACGTCGACACCATGGTCAGCATGTTCTCCGACGGTTCTAACGATAACGAAACCACCTTCGGTGACGATGCGCAGTTTGGTTTGCGTCAGCTTAATCTGCAGATCAAAGGGCTGGTGCCGGGTGACAAGAATGCGGTGATCTGGGGCGGTAAACGTTACTACCAGCGTCACGATTTGCACATCATTGATACCAAATACTGGAATATCTCCGGCTCCGGTGCGGGTATCGAAAATTACACTCTGGGCCCGGGCGCGATCTCCTTTGCCTGGATCCGTGGCGATGCTAATGACGTCGATTACCGGGTCGATGGCGATAACGACGTCAACATTAACTACCTGGATCTTCGGTATGCTGGCTGGAAACCGTGGAGCGGTGCCTGGACCGAGTTTGGTATTGATTACGCCATGCCGAACACCACTAAAAAGCAGGAAGAGTATGGTGGCCTGTATGATGCTGAAAACGGCGTTATGCTCACCAGTGAAATCAGTCAGGATATGTGGGGCGGCTATCAGAAACTGGTATTCCAGTACGCCAATAAAGGCCTGGCACAAAACATGATTTCACAGGGCGGTGGCTGGTATGACATGTGGAACGATACCCGCGATGCCACCGGCTACCGCGTAATCAATACCGGCCTGCTGCCGATCACCGACAAGTTCTCCCTGAATCAGGTCTTTACCTGGGGTTCCGCGGATGACGTCACCGCGCAGACCAGCAAAAGCACCCTGCTGTCGCTGGTGGGTCGTGGTCAGTATCAGTTCACACAGTATGTCCGCGGCATCGGCGAAGTGGGTAGTTTCTGGCAGAAAGATGAGAACAAAGTGGGCAGCGACTACAAACAGGCGGGTCAGAAATATACGCTGGCGCTGGGTCTCGCAGCCGGTCCCGAATTTATGTCACGCCCGGAACTGCGTCTGTTTGCCTCTTATCTGAATGACTCAGAAGACGGACACAGTTTCCAGGACAACACCAGTAACAACACCTGGAACTTCGGCGTACAGGTCGAAGCCTGGTGGTAACCAAGCAGTCTCCTCATTGTGATCATTGTTAAGCTCTTATGCAGGGGCTTATTTGGATAACCGGCGACGGTTATCCATTTTTTTTACTCCGGCTGAAGCGGCTTGAAGAATCGGGCTTCCAGCAACTGACGCAGCTGGTCGGATTGCGTACCAAAGATGGCATGAACTTCCTGCCCCAGAATCACCACGCCAATCGCCCCCGCCTTCTGTAATCCTGCCGTATCTACCGCCCTCAGCGATGTCACTTTCACCCGCAGCCGGGTTAAACAGGCGTCCACCTGCTGAATATTTTCACGCCCGCCAAAGCACTCTACAAGACGCTCCAGCAGCGCACTGTCAATCTCAACCTCTTCCGCCGTCAGCGGCTGCCGACTGAAATATTGCTTAAACGATTTCAGACTCACCATGTTGTTCTCCTCCAGATAATAAAAAGGCGGGCTGCTGCCCGCCACTCACGACTGATAAACGAAAACGAGGGGGAATGGCTTCAGGGCACTCACAGAAAATACACTCTTCCTGCCCTCAAACCCTATTCCTCCGCCACAAAGTCCGCAATTAAAGCCGGTCCAAAACTTCCAACAGACAACTCCCATGCGCAAAGCGATGGGGGCCAGTACCTGTAGCAAAGCATCACGGGCCACGGACAAAAACGCCGGGAGCGTTTTTGAACAACGCAACGCGTTGGCCCGGGAACGGGCGCACCTCAGGGATGAGGTGCGTAATTGCCCGTGTTGAGCTGGCAGGGATGCCATCTTTTGCGTCTTTGCGGAAGGTACTGGCCCCCTGAGCCGATGCTAAACCTGCCAGCAAACGGCATTAAACTAACGTCAAAGGCTTGCGCCTTCAGTTAGCATCACACTCAGAACGCGACATCCCCACGGCGCCAGCACCAGCGATTCCCCCACAACCGAGCCATCGATCAAATCGCTGAGCCCAGCAGGCAACGACAGCTGCTGCACCTGACCGGTAAAATTCTGCACAAAAAGAAACGCCTGTTCGCCATCAGTGCGCCGCTGAACGACCACACCCGGTGGCAGATCAATCGCCAGCGCGCGCGGCAACGCCAGCTGCTTAATCAACGCACCATAAAAATCCCGCTGGAAAGACAGATCATTACGCGATGCGATATACCAGGCTTTGCCCTGACCCACGCGATTCACCGTCACCGCCGGGGTACCGGCATAAAAATCGCTCTCATAGCTGGCCAGCGCCGTTGCCCCTTCCAGATGAATATGCTCGCAAAGCTCTCGCGCCTGATAAGGCCCGCTCAGACCCAGCTCATTGCCGCGCACCCCGCGTACACCATTAAACTCCTCATCAGTCAGACTATCGATCTCTTCTGACCAGATGCCAAGCAACGGCCGCAACGGCCCCGGGAAGCCACCGGGATAACACAGATCGCTCTCATTCACGATGCCGCTCCAGTAGCTGGCAACGAAATGCCCGCCCCGCTCAAGATGCTGCTCCACCCGCGCCGCAAAACCATCCCGCACCATATACAGCATCGGCGCAATCACCAGATCGTAACCACTGAGATCGCAGTCGCCGTTAATCACATCCACCGCCACGCCCTGCTCCCAGAAAGCACGATAGTGCTCGTTCACTGTGCGCTCATAATGCAGTCCGAGATTGCGCGGCCCCTGCGCATTATCCATCGCCCAGCGACTCTCCCAGTCGAAAATAATCGCCACCCGCGCCTCAACCCGGCTGCCCATCACCGGCGTCATCGCGGCCAGCATCCGGCCCAGCTCACTCACCTCACGACCGGTGCGCGTATCAAGATGACCCACATGATCGACCACCGCGCCATGAAACTTCTCGACCGAACCACGGCTCTTGCGCCACTGGAAATATTGCACCGCGTCCGCACCATGGGCCACCGCCTGCAGTGACGACAGAATATGCATCCCCGGCTTCTTCAGCTTGCTGGTCGGCTGCCAGTTGGTGGCGCTCGGCGTCGACTCCATCAACACGAAGGGCTTTCCCTGCTTCAGGGTGCGCATCAAATCGTGGTACATCGCGGTATAACAGGCGAGCGTGGTCTCATCCTTCTCGTTATGCCACATCGGGTAGCTATCCCAGGAGATAAAATCGAGCGCCGGTGCCAGCTTCCAGTAATCGTAGTCGTAGAAATATTCCATAAAATTGGTGGTCGCAGGCAGATCGGGATTGGCCTGCTTCAGCGGTTTAATCTCCTCACGACAGAAGTCAGTAACCTGATCGGTCATAAACCGCCGCCAGTCCAGATTCAGACCGTGAATCGACATCTCACCCTGTGGCGCTGGCGACACAATCTGTGACCAGTCGCTGTAGGTATGGCTCCAGAAATCACTCCACCAGGCGAGATTCAGGTTCTCCAGCGTCTCATAACGGCGCTGCAACCAGCTGCGAAACGCCTGCTGACAGCGATCACAATGACATTCTCCGCCATACTCATTGGAAATATGCCAGCCGAGCACCGCCGGATGATGCGCATAACGCGCCGCCAGCCGGCTGTTCATCGCCTGCACTTTCTGGCGATACACCGGCGAGGTCATGCAGTGGTTATGACGACCACCATGCAGAGCCGGCACGCGATCGCGCCCCACACGCAGCACCTCCGGATACGCCTGCGACATCCAGGCTGGTCTGGCCCCGCTCGGGGTAGCAAGAAACACGGATATCCCCTGCAGCCAGAGCGTATCAATCACCTCATCCAGCCAGCCAAATTCATAGCGCCCCTCTTCCGGCTCCAGCTTCGCCCAGCTGAAAATACCCACCGACATAACGTTACAGTTCGCCTGCTTCATCATCATGACGTCGTCATCAATAATGCCCGGCTGGTGCGCCCACTGTTCGGGATTGTAGTCAGCACCATGCAGCAGCCGGTTAACCCGTGCGCTGAGCGGGGGAAATTTATTCATACCTGTTCCTCAGAGGTAGACATCAGCATTTGCGCTAATGGTTAATGAAAAACCTGCAGCGAAGGCAGCGCCTTGCCGTGACAGTCAAACAGCGCCTGGTTTTCGCGGGCGTTACCCTGTTTCCATTCGTCGTGGATATATTTCATGCCAGCGGGCGTCGCCCAGGTATTGCCGGGCGCAGGGATCCACGCCGGTTCCCAGTAGACCACGCCCTTGCCGCGATGGTCCGGCACCGCCAGCACCGCTTTGATCAGATCGTGCAGATAAGCCGCCTGGCCTGCTACGCTGCCGGGATAGCCGCCCGCCTGCTCCTCTTTGGCCTGGAAACTGTTCTCCGCGCTATCGCAGTTTTCCAGCGTGTAGCCGTAGGCCGCTTCCACCACCATCACGTCTTTGTCATAGCGCCGGGAGATATCATCCATGTTGGCTTTCAGGGCGCTGATGGGGCCGTTCCAGTAGGTGTACATCGACAGGCCAATCACATCGAATGGCACATCACGCTTAACGATCTCGTCGAACCACCAGCGGAACATGTCGTTCTTTGTGCCCTCAGCCAGGTGCAGCATGATCTTCACCTGATGCGGGTCGCTGAGATTCTCACGCACCCCGCTGATCCCGGCTTTCAGCAGACCGGCCAGCCGATCAAACTCACCGCCGTTCTGGCCCCAGCTTTTGCCTTCCGGCCAGAGCATGCCACCGTTAAGTTCATTGCCAATCTGCACGATATCCGGCATCACACCGTCCGCTTTGAAACGGGCGATGGTGTCGCGGGTATAGTCATGAACCTGGGTTTCCAGCTGCGGAAAAGGCAGCGACTGCCAGGCTTTGGGCTTGAACTGCTTGCCTGGGTCTGTCCAGAAGTCGCTGTAGTGGATATCCAGCAGTAGCTTCAGGCCCGCCGCTTTTACGCGCTTCGCCAGCGCCAGCGTGGTCGTCAGATCGTTGCCGCCACCACCGTAGGTCTGACCGCTGCCGTCGCGGGGATCCACCCACAGCCGCAGCCGTATGGTGTTGATGCCGCTGGCTTTCAGGATGGCGATGGCATCCTGCTGCTGGTTATCTGCGTTGTAGAATTTCGCACCCTGCTTCTCCAGTTCAGCCAGCGATGAGATATCCGCACCTTTGATAAAATCGGCTGGCCACGGCCCGGCAGAGCCGATGACAGGCTGATCGGCGGCGAGCAGCGGTGTCGCCCAGGCCAGTGCCAGGGCGAGAATCAATGTTTTTGGCGTCATGATTTATCCTTTAGTACTGCCTGAGGCCAGGCCAGAAACGAAGTATTTCTGCAGGGCCAGATAGAACACCGCCACCGGCACGGCGATCAGCACAGCACCGGCGGCATATGTGGTGTAGCTGGCGCCCATTTTTTGCGACACCAGGTTATAGAGGCCAATCGGCAGCGTGAACTGCTCTGGCGTTCGCAGAATGGTGCTGGAGAGGATGAAATCACCCAGCGGGCCGGTGAAGGAGAACAGCGCCACTACCGCCAGGATCGGCTTCGACAGCGGCATAATGATCTCAACAAAGATGCGGAAGTTGCCTGCACCGTCCATGCGCGCTGACTCATCCAGATCTTTGGGAATCGAGTCGAGATAACCCTTCATCAGCCAGGTGTTCATCGGGATCATCCCGCCAACGTAGATCAGCACCAGCGCCAGATGGCTGTTGATCAACCCCAGCAGCTGCGACAGCACGAAAATCGCGATCAGCGCCGAAAACTGCGGGATCATCTGTAACAACAGAAACAGCATTAGTCCGTTCTGCCGCCCCTTGAACCGAAAACGGGAAAAAGCGTAGGCGGTACAGCTGACACTGATCAACGTCAGCACCATGGTCAGGAAACTGATTTTCATCGAATTCCAGTACCACGTCAGGTAAGGCACCGTGCCATTGAACAGGTCGCGGTAGTGCTGCAGCGACGCATTCTCCGGAATGATCGAACTGCTGAGCAGGCTGTTACCTGCATTCAGTGATGCTCCTACTGTCCAGACCAGCGGATAGATAATGATGGCCGAGACGGCCAGCACCACCAGCCAGGTCAGCGACAGGCGTATCCACCTTTCGCGTTTAATACTGCCGGACTTCGCCATAACTGATTCCTTACGCCATCTCATCTTGTTTAAACGACCGGGTCGCGCGGAACTGCCACAGCGCCAGACCTACCACGAAAATCGACAGCAAAATGGTGATAGTGGCGGCGATAGCATATTGCGACGACGACATGGTGAGCTTGTAGATCCACGACACCAGGATATCGGTTCCTCCGGCATTCGACCCCGCCACCGCCGGACCGCCGTTGTTAAACAGATAGATGATGTTGAAATTATTAAAGTTGAAGGTGTATTGCGTGATGATGATCGGCGCAATGGCGTAGAGCACCAGCGGCAGCGTGATGGTTTTCAGCCGCGTCCAGGCACTGGCACCGTCCATGATCGCCGCCTCATAGAGATCGTCAGGGATCGCCTGCAGGACGCCGGTAGTCATCGCAAACACAAACGGGAAACCGAGCCAGGTCTGCATCATAATCAGCGCGGTTTTGGTCCAGAAGGGATCGGTCATCCACGCTTTAGGTGCAATGCCAAAGAAGTCGAGAATAGCGTTGTTGATCACCCCAAAGCTGTCGTTGAACATTCCGGCGAAGACCAGAATGGTGACGAAGCCCGGCACCGCCCACGGCAGGATAAAGATGGTGCGGATCAGCGGCTTAAAGCGCAGGTCCTTCTGATTGACCAGAATCGCCAGCATGACGCCCACGGTGCACTGCAGCGTGGTAGCGAGCAGTGTCCAGACAACCGTCCATTGCAGCACATCAAAGAAGGTGGAGCGCCAGATCGACAGAGTAAAAATGTTGATGAAGTTTTTGAACCCCACCCAGTCCACCAGCTTCGCCGGAGGCGTGTGATAGAGGTTGTAGTTGGTGAAGGCGATGGCGAAACCGAACAGAATCGGAAACACCACTACAAACACCAGCAGAATAAAGCCTGGCGAAATCATCAGATAGGGGAAGCCATCGCGCAGCAGTAACTGATACTGCTGGCGCACGCTGTTCAGCTTCTGGCCCTTGTCGCGCCTGACGCCATTGACCCAGGCGTCGCGCATTGACACTCCCCAGACCGCCACGCCGAAGGCGGCAATCAGTACGCTGATAATGCCCTCTGCCAGCAGAAAAATGGAGTTATCACGCGGCACCGATTCGCCCAGCGTATAGAGCCCCCAGAATCCCTCACGCAGAAAATCGTGGAAGACGCCGGTAAAACTGCTGAGCAAAATCAGAAAACAGAGCCCTTTAGCCCACTGGCGGTGGTAAAACTGGCCGAAGCCAGGCAGCAGTGCCAACAGCGCACCGGTGGTCGCATGACGACGCGGACGCTTAGCCGTCACCAGATTTTCATCGGAAGATATAGCCACACCCTGATCCTTATCCTGTACGGTTATCCCGTGAACCTGCATTACTGGTTGCTGGCCTGCATCGCTTCAATCTGCATGGTGATCTGCTTCACTGCATTATCCAGTGCCGCTTTTGGCTCCTGCTTGCCGGATACGCTCAGCTCCAGCGCAGCATTGGCTGGCCCCCACACTTCCTGCATTTCCGGCACGCCAGGCATCGCTGACGCACGCGCCGCCTGCACCGCGACCGCGTTGGCCTTCTCATCATCTTTGATAATCGGATCGTTCATCAGCGCGGTGACCGGTGGGATCTCCTGGGTTTTCTGATAACGCTCTTTCACGTACTGCGGCTGGTTGATGAAGGTGAGGAACTTCTGCGCCAGCGCCTGATCTTTACTCCAGGTAGAGACCACATAGCCTTTGACGCCCAGGAAGGAGCTCATCGGCTTGCCGTTAGGCAGCAGCGGCAGCGGTGCCACGCCATAGTTGATTCCGGCAGCCTGATAAGGCTGGAATGCCCACGGCCCATTGATCACCGCCGCCGCTTTTTTCTCGGTAAACAGCGAGTCGATGGCGTTGAGGCCGTTGTCGCCCATGATGCCACCTGGCAGCAATCCTTCACTGAAGAAGCGCTTGAGATATGTCACCGCTTCCACGCTGCCCGGGGTGTTCAGACCGATATCCTGAATGTTAATGGCGCCTTTGGCGTCTTTGCCAAAGATGTAAGAGCCCATCGGAGCCATCACACCCCAGCTGTAATAAATCTGGTCAAACTTAGCGAGCAGGCCATACTGCTTCGCCTCACGCTGCTTCTGGGAGAAGGCACGGTATTCCTCCAGCGTTTTCAGTGGCGACGGCAGCAGATCTTTGTTGTAGATCAGCACCAGCGTTTCCACCGCTTTGGGTACGCCGTAGACCACACTGTTCTGTGTGAAAGCCGCCATTGCTGAGGGGGTGTAAGCGCTCTGCTCTGCCGCATCAATTTTCAGCGGTGCCAGTAATCCCTGTACGACCGCGCTGCCGAGCTGGTCATTAGGGATCACCAGGACATCCGGGCCAATACCCGCCGGGCCATCAAGACGCAGCTTCTCAATCTGCTGTGCAAACGGCATCTCCTGAACTTTCACTTCAACGCCGAACTGTTTCTGAAAATCGGCGATCGCCGTTTTGATGCCGTCTGATTTTTTAATGTCTTCCCAGACGGTAAGTTGCTGAGCGGCCCAGGCGGATTGATTAAGCATCAATGCGGAAAGAAGTAGCGTAACGCTGATTTTGATTTTCATTACTGGCCTCGTGTGAAGGTATGACATTTTAAGCTGTCATTTGCTGATGTTCTTTTTTGACGCACATGCTGAACAAGGAATTATTGAGCATATGAAGTGTGGATAACGTATCGCATTTGAGCCATAAGCTACGCGGAATGCGTACCGCGCTCCAGCCCGTTCGCATCAATGTGTGATCGCTATTACAGAAATCAAAATCAGCGGTAGGGCGCACTCTGGCGGAACGATATAGTCAGCGCAGGCACCATCAGGGCTGACGTGTAAAAAGACAAACTGTTATACGTCGTACATTTTAGCCGCCAAATCCCTTGCCATGAGGATCAGCATGTCCAGCATCAGATTGAGAAACGTCACCAAACGCTTTGGTAAAACAGAAACGCTGAAAAATATCGCGCTTGATATTGAGGCCGGTGAGTTTGCGGTCTTCGTCGGTCCGTCAGGCTGCGGTAAATCCACACTGCTGCGGCTGATCGCCGGGCTGGAAGAGATCAGTGACGGTGAGATTTTGATTGGTGATGAGATCATGAATGATGTCGCACCCTCGCACCGCGGAGTGGCAATGGTGTTTCAGTCTTATGCGCTTTACCCGCATATGACGGTGGCGGAAAATATCGGTTACGGACTGAAGGTGAACGGCGTGCCGAAAGCGCAGATTCAGCATCAGGTAGAGATGGTGGCGAAGACGCTACAGCTTGCGCATCTGCTGGATCGTAAACCAAAGCAGCTTTCCGGCGGTCAGCGTCAGCGTGTCGCCATTGGTCGCGCAATCGTGCGTAATCCCCGGGTGTTTATGTTTGATGAGCCCTTATCGAACCTGGATGCGGAGCTGCGTGTCGATATGCGGCTGCACATTGCGAAGCTGCACCAGGAGCTGAAAACCACCATGGTCTATGTGACGCACGATCAGACGGAAGCAATGACGCTGGCCGATAAGATTGTGGTCATGAACTACGGCAAGGTTGAACAGGTGGGTTCACCGATGGCGCTCTATTACAACCCGATTAACCGCTTTGTCGCCGGTTTTATCGGCTCACCTAAGATGAACTTCCTGCCTGCGCGCGTGGAGCAGTGCGGCCCTGCTGGCCTTGTCGCCCTGATCAATGACGGCGAACATCGGCTGCAGCTCCCCTCGCCCATCCGCCAGTTGCAGCCTGGTGATGAGATCACGCTGGGTATCCGGCCGGAGCAGTTGCAGATCAACGGCGATGCGCCACTGAATATCAACTTCCACTGCGAAGTGGTTGAGCGACTTGGCAACAACACCTATCTGTTTGGTCAGAGCCACGGCCACGACGGCTTCAAGATGCTGCTGCCCGGCGATGTGCATTTCCGTCCTTATCAGACGCTGCGCCCAACCTTCCATCCGCACCATTGCATGGTATTTGATGCTGAAGGTGCTCGTATCAGCGCGGATATAGCGATGCCGCAGGTTCGCGCAGCCTGAAGTAGATGTTTGCATAAAGTTAACGAGAGGCCGGAGACGGCCTTTTCTGTTTTCAGGCCTGGCATAACGCCTGAAGAAAGAGGTCAGGAAAGGGGTTTGCGGGCAAGCCGTGATGACGCGCAGACGCGTCAGCCTGAGCATTGTTCAGACAAGGCATTGCAGGTGAGTTCTGAGTAAACTCATGAACCCCACCGGCAACCCCTTATCCGGGTCGATCAGCTAACCGGGCTTATCGACTGAGGCCTTACTTACCGAGGATATTGTTTACTGCTTTCAGGTGGCCAGCCTTGTCTTTGTGGTTTGAAATCACCTGAATAACGGTGAATTTCTTGTTGGCGACCGCCAGCAGCGTCGCCTGTTGCACATCGTTGCCACCCATTTTGTCGGTGGCTTCAATATGATAGACCGGCAAACCGTTGGTATTTTCAGTTTTCTCACTGATCACCGTATAAGAAGGTGAAGCCTGCTTCTGCTTGTCTTTGATAGACTTCCCGCCTTCAAGAAAATCAGCGTCACTGCCACCGCGCGCAATCAATGGGATCTCTTCTTCGCCAATGATCAATACGCGTTTTTCCTGCTTGTTCACATACATGGTGCCTGGTCCGCCGCCCGGCACAGGCTGCTTTTCATAGCCCTGCAGTTTGAACGTCTGTTTGCCATCCAGCAAAGAGATCGTCTGAGTCTGCGTGTTTGCAGCTGGTGCTGTCTCAGCTGCTGATGCCATCAGAGAAGTACCGCCGATGGCAGTTGCCAGGCAGATCGCACCCATAATGTTTAATGATTTTCTTAATTTCACCATGAACTCCTTCGTATTGATGATATTTCCATTTCGCTGATACAGCATCAGTATGGCCTGTATCAGTGATGTGAGGTGTTATCGGGTCAGGTCGTAAATACAGATCCCTGAGCCGAGCAGAAACAGAATAATCGGCCAGTAGAGAACGGGAATAAAAAAGAAGTTGTGGGTTTTTTCGGGGGCCATCATTGGCTGGCTTTTCGTTGCTTGTGCAAGGGAGTCCAGCCATTTTTCCTGCCGAAGCACCCAGACAAAGGCCGCACAAAAAAGGGCAGAAACGATCAGCGTAGCCCCTGTCGCCCATAGATGGGAGACAAAGAAACCGTCGTAGTAATAAATATCTAACAGCCATTTACACAGGAGGTAGGCGGCAGAAATTAATACTGCGACGAAAAAACCCACTCCGCTCCATGCGATCATCTTTATATCCTTCTAAGGTGTGAGGAACGAGGAATATTTTTTTTGAAAATTAACATATTTTTATCATTGTGGCGATATTTTCTTTGGTGCTAATATCAATTACATCCAGCCCAGGAGATGTCCGGCCTGTGCAATTTTCACATTACTGATTCTGATGGATTTATTTTCAAATATTGTTGTTTAACCTGAATTCGGCACCCGTGCAGCTAATAGCGCACCCAGGGTGTAGCATGGCTATTTGTACCGTACCGATATTATTTTCGTGCAAATTAACACGGCTACCCTGTTTTTAAAATTCGTATGCGCTGTTCTGGCGGTCGATAAGCACCATTCATGCGGCTGTCATCCGTCTGAAACAGTGTCGGTCTCTGTAGTTTTCTGCGCAGGATATTGAGGCAACCATGAATCAACCTATTGAAAATCATAATAAAGTAAACGCAACTAAAGAGTACAGTGCGAAATGGCAGACCCGCTTTGATTTTTTCGACCTTCATGGTGCTCCCAGTACACCAGGCTTCAGACAGGCATTGAAACAACTGCCTTTCAGGCAAAAATTAAAAGTGAACATGAATTTAATTGCCTTTCTTTTCGGCCCGATTTATCTGTTCGTACTCGGCCTGTGGAAGAAGAACATCATGCTGATTTTAATTATGGTAGTTGTTTATACTATTTTGATCATCGCCTTAGCGATAGCGGGCATGGAATTTCCACGGTATCTTCAGATCGGCCTGGGCTATGGTTTTAATGCCCTGTACGGCATGAGCACCAATTACAGTTATTACCTGAAAGAGAAAAAAGCCGATAACGGCTGGAATCCCTTCAAAGGGATGCGCTGGTAATTTTTTCGCACCGCTCTGATGGTAAAATATAGGATTATGGTGTATCGGATGCAGACAGATGGCGGGGATTAGCCCTCGGTCAGGAGATCGGACAGAATAAGTGATGAGCACTAACTCAAATTAGTGCTGTCGTGGCAGAACCACCGGAAGCCGCCAGAAAAATAACCTGACGGAAAAGGAAAAAATCGCCGAAAATATCCGTCTATACCTTTTCAAAACGGGTTCAGGCTGACTTATAATCGCTCTGCAATAATTATAATATCGTGAAGCTCGCATAAATGTTTCCGCACCGTTTAACCGGGGCCAGGATATTCTTTTCGGAATTTCCTGATAGCAGCAGCTTCTCCCTTTCATAGACATGCAGGAAGTTATTATTTTGAATACATTAACGGAATTGAAAAAGGGTTATCTAAAGGTATTTTTCTGGCTGCTGTTCACACTGTTTCTCGTTCCTGTCATTACCCTGTTTTTTGCTGAATATGGCAACAAACAACTTGATCAGCAATACACGCAGTTCTTCATGGACGATGCGCGGGAACAACATCAGGATACGGACAAACTACAGGCGTTTCTGCAGCAGAACCCGCCTTCCAGTGTCTGCGGCCCGGTAGATGAAAATCTGCAGGATTACAAAAACGCCGTCTGCGAACCGCAATCCGAACTGTGGCAGTTCTACATGATGGATAAAGTGGCATTCTGGACGCTGATCGGCAGCGGCGCTGTCCTGCTGATGGTGCTGTTGTTCAGTGCGCTGGCCTTTAAAAGCCGCCAGGGACAGGTTATCAGTCTGGCGCTGGCCCGCAAGTTCCTGATGCTGGCCTGTTCGCTGGAAGTCATGGTACAGGGCGGCATGCTGGTATGGCTCTCATTCTGGGGCACCGCCTTCTTCACACAAACCTATTATCCAAAACTGGTGATGGCAGTAGGACTGCTGGTGCTGGCCGGCATGTATTACATGATTAAAGGCATCTTCAAAAAACTCCCACCGGAAGAGAGTATTGAAGGCGAAGTCGTGACCCGCGAAGCGGCACCGGCACTCTGGTCACAGATTGATATGCTCGCCGCCAGAGTGGGCACCACGCCACCCGATCATATTGTTGCGGGTATCGACACCAACTTCTACGTGACCGAAGCTCCGCTGAACGTGAATGGGAATCCGCTCACCGGCCGTAAGCTCTATGTCAGTATTCCGCTCCTGCGTCAGCTCACCGTTGCGCAGGCTGATGGCGTGATGGTCCATGAGCTGACCCACCTGCATGAAGGCGACACCGCCTCCGGCGCATTACTGGGACCGAAACTGCATCGGTTTGATCTCTATATGCAGCTGATGGGTCAGAATGTGGCCACGCTGATCGTCTTCTATCCGCTCTATCTTTATCGCATGCTGTTTGAACTGGCGTGGCAGCGTAACAGCCGTGAACGTGAGTTTGTCGCGGATCGCAATGCATCAACGCTGGTCTCCCCTGCCGCGATTATCGAATCACTGATCAAAGTATCTGCGTATGCCAGCTACCGGAATGAAGTTGAACGAAACTTCTTTAATAATCAGACGCTGCACGAAAATGAACTGGGGATCAGTAAAGCTATTGCTGCCGGTCTGCCAGAACATGTCGCCTCTCCGGACTTTATCAGCGTCATCCGTGAGCAGAATGTGCCGCACCCGTTTGATTCACACCCGCCTCTGGCGGAAAGGATGCGTAACGTAGGGTATGAGATTAACGAAGCTGACTATGCAGCGATCGCCGCCGATTTCCCGGCCCAGAGCTGGGTCGATCTGATGCCGGTTGCCAACGAGATTGAACAGCAGTTATGGCAGAAATATGAGCGCGACTTCTCTTCTGTGCATGAAGAGAGCCTGGCCTGGCGCTATCAGCCTGACGGTGAAATGGAAACCGCGCTGGTGCTGAAGCATTTCCCCAATGTTCCTTATACCCTGAAAGATGGCTCGCAGATCGTCATCACCTGGCAGGGCATCGTGTCGCCGAAAACCGGCGAAGTGCTGGAGTGGGATAACGTTAAAAACATCAACGTCATTCGTAGCTTCGGCCGGGATAAGCTCTACGTGCAACATGTGCAGCCAAACTCGCAGGGAAAAAAACGCAGTGAGATCCCTCTGCCGGGCCTGAAAAAGGAGATTGAAGCCTTTAAAAACACCCTCGGCTATTACTGGCATCGTCATCAGACAGTCAGGGCGTTGCTGAAAGAAGAAACGGCGGCAGCGACGCAAAGCGCATAACCCGTTTGTCATCGGCTCCCTCCTCGCAGCTGAAAAGGGAGCCAATGCGAACATTTATTTTCAATCTCTATTTCTGACCACATAAATAAAGGAACGATTGTGTTTAAAAGAGCAAGCAGGGCCATGATACCCGGGATGCTGTTGACTGCCCTTGTGCTGCCGCTGGCAGCATGTGACAACAGTGACAAAGCGGATGCAAAACCCGCCCCGCAGAGTCAACCCCAGGCTGTTGCGGAGGATAGCGCTGCGCAACTCACCACAAAATTAAACGCCTATGTGGGTTGCTTTAACACTACGGATGGATCGGTTCGCGATAGTGCCCTGCGCTATGTGAGCTGGATGGCAAATGCTGAAAAGGGGCCAACCGGCAAAGAGCGCAGCGTTAACGTACTGGGCGAGGTTACGCCTTATGAACTGGAAAGCTGCACTAAAGCCATCAATCAGGCATCAAAGGCTAAACCGACGTTACCGGCGCTGGATGCTGCAGCAACACAGTATCTGGCGGATTTAACGACATTGCAGCCGCTGGTTTCGCAGGCTCATCTTTACTACAGTCAGGAAGATTACAAGGATGATGGCTTCGCGAAAGCCAAACAAATGCATCCGCCGCTCATGAAGGCGTTTAACAGCTTTATGAAATCCAGCGACCAGTTCGGTGCCGAAGTTGAAAAAGAGAACAATGAGGTCGTTGCTGCGCAACTCGTTGAGATTGAAAAGTCTGAGGGCCGTCATAGTCGCTACTACCGCCTGGCATTAGTCACACAGGCCAAACCGCTGGCGACCCTGTTTACCTCTTCCGCTCCCGACGTGACAGAGATGACAAAAGCGATTGATGCTTACAGTACGCTGCTGAGTGAGGCAGAAAAGGCAACGGCCAGCGAAGCGGGCAAGCCATTAACCTGGTCCATCTTCCAGGATAATGCCGGAACCTTCCTGAAAGACTGCAAGGATCGCATGCGTCGGATTCGCGATAAAACACCTTACAGCACGGGTGAGCAGAGTCTGCTGAAAGGAAGCGGCAATTCAGGCTGGATGGTATCGGGTTCACCGATGCGTGTTTTAAAATCCTATAACGAACTGGTTGAGGCCGGTAACCGCCTGTAAGCTGAATACCTGCCCCGCATGCCTCCGGGCAGGCTTCGTCAGTCGGGCTGCTGCGTGCAACCCGACTGACGCTGTCACCTGCCGCGAAAAAAAATAAAAATGTTCACGCGCCAGCATTTCGTTAAAACGTTATGCCAGGCTAGTGTGCTGGATGGATCTAAGATCCGTGGCAAAGCGCACCCCTGAGCAGGATGCGCGCCGCATCAGATTTTCTGACTGTAAAATTTTTGACTGAGAGGAGTGAGAGTGCAAGCAAAGGTCGGCGATATCTACAGCGTGTATTCCCCGCAGTTGCAGCAGTACGTCGCCTGTCAGGTGACACACCTCCAGCAGCCTGCTAGTGCCAGAGGCAAAGTCCTTGCAGCCATACTCCAGCTCGACTGGGCAGGTGATCATTTGCCTGACAGGGCGGAAGCCAGCCGTATGCAGCCTTTGCGCTGTAGCTACTATTTTGTCAAAGACAGCTTCGATCACGGTTATGTCTCCGCCAATGTCCCACCGGGACATGTATTAATTGCCAACCTGCCGCCGCTGGCAGATCAGGAAGTAAACGCCTACAAGTTCGGCTGGGACGTGGGAGACAGTCTTGTTCGTCAGCGAAACTGGGAGAAGATCGACCCGGCCAGCCGTGCGCGGTTCAAGGCAGCTTCAGGCGCGCCCAACGTGGTTGTCGGCGGCCAGACACTTCGCCAGGACACCACCCGTATCAATGACCACCTCCTGCAAACCCTGACCGATCTCTCTGAACTGGATCGCCTGCCCTGCCTGATGACCATCGAAACCCGCCATGGCACCCCGGAACTGATGGCCTATATACAGCAGCATGACTTCATTAATGAGTTGCACTGGCAATCCGCTGTCGTCAGCGAAATCGATGTCGGGGCGACCCGTCTGTCGCGTTTTATTCTGCACCCGGCAGGCGTCAGCTGCGTGCGGCTGAATCCTGATCTCTCCCTGCTGTCACTCACCGCAACGCCTTCTTCAGGCTTTCAGGTAGAGGCTGATCAGGAAGGGCGCAACCTGTGTCTGCAATGTTCGCAGACTTTGCCTGTGCTGCAGGGTATTGACCGGCTCAGGGCATTGTCACTAACAGGCGTTAAAGAGATTGACCTGGCGCCAGTCGTTGAACGCTTTACCTGTTTGACTGAGCTGCGCATCTGGGGAAATCCCGGCGTAGCCAGCAATATGCATCGTATTGCCGCACTGCCACAGTTGCAGATGCTGACCTTCTTCGACCTGTTTGGCTTCAGCGCGGCTGATTTTCCCTCACCAGAAGCGTTGCCCAATCTCTCATGCCTGTGGATGACCAGCGTCCCGCTTGACGTAATCAGCTCTGTCAGAACCGCTTATAAAAAGGCGACAACTCAGGGGTTGGATCTCTCGCTGAGTAAAGCGCGCAAGCCGGAATGGCTGGCTGAGAATCTGCACAATCCTTTCCGGGACTGGGATGGACGCGAACATATTTCGGCCACTTATGCCAAAAAAGCGTCGCTGGCTTACAAAAACCTGCGGGCTGCCACGATCAACATCGATAGCAGCATGGATGTGGCGAGCCTGTTAACCGCCGCTGTAACCGCCTACACCGAAGCCTTTAATCTCATCGACCGGCGTTCAAAGGCGATTGAGACGGTCGAGCGTGAGGAGATCTACAGTGTGCTGTGCGATGTTCTGAATCCGCTGGAGCAGAAACTGGGCGAGCAAGGCGCCACGCTTGTGGATCAGCCGCGGTTGTATCAGCTGTTCGACCAGTTACGCGAATTCTGAGCCATCCCGATGATTCAGGCGTGTTCCGCCACGCCATAAAACCGTTATTCGCCCCGATCACCTTATGCGGCAAAGCGTTAAGACGCGAGTTGAGAAAGGATCGCGGTCGGGAGAGTCTGCCGATCTCTCTTTCCCGGCCAGCCATTCTGCTGTTTATGATCGGGTAACGGCGGATAAAGTCAGCGGTGCAGTGGGATTATCCGGAGATATTACCCTGCCCTTTACGCAGTCCGTTCAGGAGTGCCTGCGTCGCGCCAGAAGCTTTTCCGGAAGGCGAACAGACCAGCCCGAATTCACGGTACAGAGGCGGGATGACCGGCATCACTGACAGGCCGCGCCGTTCCGCTGGCAGGGCTGATTCCGGCACCAGCGCGACACCCATGCCTTCACGTACCAGCATGCAGGCGCTGATCCAGTCGCGGACTTTTACGCGCACGTCAGAGAGGTGGGATCCTGACTGTTCCATCAGGCTTTTGCCATTAACGACGCATCCGCCTGTTGCAAGCACAAAGGGCTGGTCTGCCAGTTCCTGCAGGGTTATACCGTTCGCGCCTGACTGACCGATGTGCGGAGCGCTGGCTGGCATGACGGCGACCCATGCGTCCTGTCCCAGTATCACATCAGCACGTCCGGGTGTGGGGTTCATTACCACCCCCAGTTCAACGGTGTCCGCTGCAAGCCACTCCTCAACTTCTTCATCCGTCCCTTCCAGCACCACCACCTCCATGCCCGGATGCAGACGCCGGAAGTTACGCAACAGCCCAGGCAGGAGTGTGGACGTCACAGAGGGAAAGCTGGCAAGCCGAATGCGTCCGCCTTTTAAACCCCGGCTCTCATCAGCCAGCACGCGGATCGCGCTGAGCTGCGACAGCATAATCCTGGCATGTTCAATGACCTGCTCTCCCAGCGCGGTAACACCGATGTGCCGGCGCTCACGCACGAATACCGCGAACCCGAGTGACGACTCTAACTGGGTGATAGCCTGGCTGGCACCGGACTGTGTCATGCCTGTCGTTTCAGCAGCACGCGAAATATTGCTGGCATCGGCCACCGCCACCAGCAAGCGCCAGTGCAGAAGATTCATCATGGTTATCAGTAGCCCAGCTAATAGTTAATTATTGGAGCATTAATTTTACAGAATCCTCTGCGTTAAGCACAGTCTGTTACGTAACGACAAAGAGAATCTCACATCGCTTTCAATGTTAACGGAGAAGACATGAAACTTTATTACGCCCCGGATACCTGTTCGCTGTCACCCCATATCGTGCTGCGTGAACTCGCACTGGAGTTTGAGCTGGTTAAAGTGGATAACAGGAGCAAGCTCACCTCTGACGGACGCGACTTTCGCCTTATCAACCCCAAGGGCTATGTTGCTGCGCTGGAACTGGACGACGGGCAGATACTGACTGAAGGGCCGGCGATTGTGCAGTACCTCGCCGACCTGAGGCCGGAAAGCGGGCTGGCACCGCCAGCAGGCAGCTGGGCGCGTGTTCGACTGCAGGAGTGGCTGAACTTCATTACCAGTGAAATCCACGCGGGTTCCGCTCTGTTGTTTAACCAGGCACTGCCCGACGCTGTCCTGTCACTGTTTCGTGAAAAGCTCTTCCGGCGGTTCGACTTTCTGCAGGATACGCTCGCCGAAAAAGCGTTTCTGATGGGGCCATCATTCAGCATTGCTGACGCCTACCTTTTCACCGTACTGGGCTGGTGTAAGTTCTTCAGCATTGAACTGGATCGCTGGCCTGCGCTGGTGGCGTACAGAGCAAATATCAGCGCGCGCCCTGCTGTACAGGCGGCATTATGGGCAGAGGCGACGCAGTAAGCGCGGACAGATTGGTGGCCTGATGCCAGAGTATGAATAACCGATCCTTGATCTGCTGCTGGCGCCTTGCGTAACGGTAGTCTGGAGCCAGAAGCAGACGGAAATTTATCGTTTCACCGGGAACGGGTTAGTATCTCCAGACTGACCTTTTAGCGGGGAGTCGGCTTTATGATTAACAATACCAGGGCGGAAACCTCTGTCATCAGGCATGCCGACAGGAATTTTGACGTCACGTTATTGAAGGTGAATGAGGCCAGCCAGTGTATCCTTTTTGCAGCAGGTGCTGGCGGAATTCCATTGCGTCATCTTGAGCTTCTGCAGACCTTTAGCCGCAATGGTATTTCAGTGGTAGCGCCCCATTTCGAACGGTTAACCTCTTCCACGCCCTCAAAGGCTGACTTACTGGAACGCAGCCAAAGACTTGTCCTCGCCCGCGATGCGTTTTGTCAACATTATGCCTCGATTACCGGCGTCGGGCACTCACTCGGCACCGTGATTCTGTTGATGCACGCCGGGGCGACGGCCTGGACTCGCACCAGAGAGAAGGTGACATATGCAGGCAGACAGGATTTGAATCAACTGGTGCTGTTAGCGCCACCTGCGGATTTTTTCAGAGCACCCTCAGCCCTCGCCTCCGTGAAAGTGCCTGTCAGGATCTGGACTGGCGAGAAGGACACCCTGACACCGCCATCGCAAGCGCTGTTCATCAAAGAAGAATTAGATAATAGAACTGAGACAAAACTTTGCGTGGTTAAAGATGCCGGGCATTTCACCTTCATGAACATCCTGCCGCCGCATATCACTGACACCCACCCATCACGCGACGCCTTTCTTATCAATCTGGGAGAAGAGATTGCCCGTTTTGTCACTGGCTTGTTGGCTCAGCCAGATAATGAATCACAACTTAATTAAACCGATCCCTCTTTTTCAATCACCAGCACGCGGGCGACGCCCTGTGGACGCGCAATATGCTCTGTCCCTTCACTGGCATAAAAAATATCACCAGCGTTGAGTACCCGGCTTTTAACTTCGCCCTGCTCTTTATATTGCATTTCAACACATCCATCCATGACAGCAAAAACCTCCTGACCATCGTTGATGTGCCACTTATAAGGCTGATCGGTCCAGTGAAGTTTCACGCTGACATTATCGAAGCTGGCAATATGCTGTGAGTCCCAGGCCTTCGAACCGGTAAATTCCTTACTGCAATAAAAATTCATTTTAGCTCTCTCAACAGGAGTGATTTAACGCCATCGACATCATCAATATCAGAGAGAGTTGATCGATTCTATACGTCAGGCATCTGTTGTCCTGATCTGTCCTCTGGTTGTCCGTTTAGGGGCAGAGCGGGGGTTGTGACGATCAGTTTGACCTGCCGTCTTTTACTGAATCGGCCAGACAGGCGCGATATTCTGATAAAACGTAACGCGGCCAACGCGCTGGCGATCTCAATCACATGAGTTTCGCTTTGGGTCGGTTTTCGGTGTCATGTGAATGGCCTCTGTATAAGTGTGAAAGCCACGATCATTTGAAATAAATCCTGATAGTTCATCCTTTAACGTGTTATCCGAAGCAACATATCTTCAACTGTAACGACGGTTTACACCTGTAAATAATGGGGTATTATCGGCGATATTATGTACAGGGAGAAGATAAATGGATGTAGCATTGCTTGATATGATGCGCTCAGGCAGAAGTAAAAACTGGGCGGAAACAATGATTAACCTTGAGGCCAGAAAGCTAATTAATACAGCTAATCATGTGTCCTCAGTCCATCTTTCGAATGGCATGACTCAGGTGAAGTTTGTTCAGGAGATCAGAGATCTGGTTGAGCAGCAGTTTGCGTCTGCCCGACGTGCAAAATCAGACGAAGAATGCATAGCCTGTATTAAAAATCTGAGGGAAGAAACGGAAAACCTTCAGGAGCAGGACAGAATGCTGCGCATGAAAACGGCGAAACTTTATGCCAAAGTGGAGTTCGTCAGGGAAAATAATAAAATTGTCGGGTATGTCATTTCGGCTGTAAATGTAGTTTTGTCGGGGGCTGAAATAGCTGCTGGCCTGACCCTTATAGGAACTATGACACCATTGGGCGTTCTGGCCGGTGCAGTTTTAGTTACTGATGGTGCGAACGGCATAAGCAAAGAAATTGCGCACTATGTAATGGATAACAAACAGTCTGAAGGATTGGTTGCTGATGCCGCTATGTCCACTGCTGCATTCATGGGGTTCAGCCCTGATAGCGGGCTGGGAATCTATAAATCAATCTCGCTTGTTGCAAATGCCTATAGCGTATTCGGTCTGTTCAGACGCCCTGGAACCTGGCGTCTGTTCAGATATCTGCCCGCGGATTATTTCAGGAAAGTCAGCACTATGAGCCGTCCAAAACTCACAATGAATATAGTCGGTTATGGTGTTAAAGCTAAGGTCATATTTGACCTTATGTCTGTCACTGATGCTGCTCTGAATGAGCCGTGATTCTGCGATAGCGCCATGACTTGTATGCAAGCTTTGCTGGGGCTAAATACCATATAAAAGGCAATACAATCGCAAGTGTGGCCGCCAGCGTGATGCTGGTATCTACGGATGCCAGCATCAGCGTAAGAGCAAGTATGATAAAGGCAATAATAGTAATCCACTTCGAGGCGTTAAAGCGGTTAGCAAGATCATGGATCATGGAATCCAGTGAGCCACCATAATTAGCCATATTGTTTTTCAGTTTTAGTAGATCTGCATGACTAAAGCCGGATTCCAGTAGTGCTTTTTCACTCACTTTCATAGATTTTCATCCTTAAAAATTACCTGAATAGCTTAAGCAAGTTTACCTGAAAACGGCACTAAAAAACCCGTGAAGTGCAGGCTTTCTGTCGCGTGATACTTGTAACCGTCCATTATCCACAGAGCGGGTGGTTAGCTGGGATCAGCATGATTTACCAGTGCGCTTTTCCTTATCTATCAGATAGTGCCCCTTGTGGATGTACTCCTGGCCGCGAAACAGCTGCGGCTAATCGGGATTTCCAGATACTGTTGGCATTTACTGAGAGATTGCCAACTCATCAGCCAGCCCTGACCCGTCATCCTGACCATGAATAACCATGTAATACAATCGTTTAAATCTGTTCGCTAACTGGTCATCAGTGGCCACTGTACGGGTAGACTGCGTTCGCCATCTCCTGTGACCTGGACGAATCGACGCAACGCTATCCTTAAAGATGTGCGAGACGTTGAACATATGGTGATATGTTTGCGATCAGCAAAGGGGATATGCCTGATAAGTTATGGGCAGTAATAACAACTCACTTCTCAAATCCTTATTATCCCTTAAAAATTAATCGAATAGCCTAAAATACCAGACAGAAATACTATTAATGACGAATCGCCTCTGTTCATACCAATGCCAAAGGTCTGTAATGAGATCGATAAATCTGGAAAACTTGTATCGCTCTGCCAACGAGAACACCTTCTCCATATGGTCGGAAAATGCAGGAATCGGAGCAATTAAAGAGGGAAATTACTACGATCCTTTAAGGCTGGCTCTTGCAGCAGGCATTCAGCCGCCGGTGACCTTTGATGTCTCACGTCTTATTTGTGAATTACAGCAGCTCACAAAGGATGATCCCCTTACCGATATTCTGCCCACACAGGGTTTCCATTTTACCTTCCTGCCCCTGACTCTGCCGCTCTATAACGAAAACGAGCCATTGCCCGAAAAAATCGATGAATTGACGAATATCTGGAGCGGATTTGATGCGATAAAAATTGTTATCAGAGATCTGCGGTTAGTTGCATTGCCCAGTCAGTTATTGCTTGCGGGGATCCCTGATAGTTCGGCAATAGCCATGCGCCACTCATTCTGCGAAAAAGTTCTGGATTCGCACTGGAAAAATGAGTTGCTGATGCGTCATACCGGCAGCCCATTACCGGCACCCTTCTGGCACAGCACGATTCTGCGCTACGGCGCTGATTTTTTACCTGCACCCGTGCGTGAGTTTATTTTTGAACGTCAGCCCATTAATTTTGGGGATGTAGATGGAGAATTAAAACTGGCGAGGGTTAACTACAACTGGACAAAATGTTATTCGTTGGCGGATTAATTAAGACGAAGAAATTACATGATAAATAAGATACTGCCTGCCCTCGCGTAAACGTTTCAGAAGTGGGTAATACGCCCCTTTTTTCGCTCATAACAGTCATTAACCCGCACACATTCCGCTCTATACCTGACAACCCCCTCCGGCTGAAAAAACAGGGCCTGCGCGCAACACTTTCTGCCTATTACAACCCTGATGTCGTTAGCTCTAGGGTGTCTCATTCACATCATGTCACTTTTTACACGAGTAAAAACCTCAGGAAATTTAAAAAACCGCCGCGAGCTGCCGATAACCTCAGGTATCGAAACTCTGTACGCAGGAAACAACATCCATGTCACCATCCGACACCCATAGTAAGCATCAGGAAATTGGCGAAATTACGGCGCGTGCTGGCTTCATCCTGCGGCAGCTTCGCGACAGTCTGCAACAGCTGGGGCTTGATAAAACCATCGCCGATGTGGCGGGAAGCATCCCAAACGCCCGTGAAAGGCTGGGTTATGTCGTCACAATGACCCGCGAAGCAGCAGAGGGCGTAATCAACAGCGTGGAAATCACGCAGCCTCTGCAAACCGATCTGGGAGAAAAAGCTGAGAAACTCTCGCAACGCTGGGATGCCACTTCCGGTACTCTGTCAGACAAAGAACAGACCCAGGCATTAGCGGCAGATACCGTTGCCTTGCTGAATGATGTCCCCCGCGTCACGGGTCTGACGCAACAGCAGTTACACGCGATTATGATGTCACAGGGCTTCCAGGACCTCACAGGACAGATTGTGCAGGCTATGATGGCCGTGCTGAATCAGGCTGAGCAGCAGCTGATACAGGTCATCCGCGATAATACCGGCTCACACAGCACCGCCGAGCGCACTGCGCCGTCTAAACCTTCCTCCGCACCAGAGACTCCTGCCAGTCAGGATGATGTGGACGACCTGCTGGCCAGTCTGGGAATGTAAGCCGACGTAATAAAATCGCTCTGAGAACGGACGATTAATGATTAAAGCGTTTTCGCCAGGCCACCCAATCGGTCTTGCTGACAGCAAAGATGTTATTTTGGCTAAACGTCCGCTTTGTGCCAGAGGCAGACGTTTATGAAAATGACAGTAGATTACACGCTGCGATATTTCTCCAGTTTGATATCGGTATCGTTAATCTCTTTTTTATTGCCCCAGCCGAGCTGCATGTAAAATTTCGCCGCGCGACTATTTTTATCGGTTTCCAGCCAGGCAATCTCATGATGTTTGAATAATTCCTGCTCGGCGAGAAAAACCAGCCTGCGACCTATCCCCTGGCCTTCATATTCCGGGAGAACAAAGGCCGCAAAAAGACAGCCTTCATCCGGTAAAATCATTGAAAAGCCGACTATTTTTTCGCTTTCAGCCGCAACCCAGGCGCATAAATTCTTTTCAATCATATCCGCCACGACGCTTTCGGTGATCCCCATCTGACGCATTTCTTCACGACTCAAATAATTCTCGAGCACTGAGGTTCTGACTTCGAAAATACTGTCAACATCAGAAGCCCGGGCTGTTCTTATATTTATATTCATTAGTCTTACTCCTTGTATGACAAAAATATTTTTTGATGATGCCTGACATTCCCTTAAACGAACCATAGAATTTTAAGCGAAAAGGCTGTTAAACGGCAGGCCGTCAAAGGCGGCACTACCTCAAAGCCTGCGTAATGAATGAAGCCGTTATAATAAGAACGTTGTGCAATATGAGCTCAGCCGACCTTAACTCCGCTCTGTTTCTTCATAGTGACGCCTCATTAACTAATTTGAGATAGCGGGAACCCGATATGTTTCTACCGCTCACCACACAGACAACTTTACGCCCGCTCAGTTCTTTTGCATAACGGATGGCTGCCGCAACTGCGGGTACGCCTGAAGGCTCTACAACATGGCTGTGCAGATTAAGCATTAACAGCATCGCTGCTTTAATTTCGGCTTCTGAAACCAGAAGAACACGATCGACGCGATCGCGTATGAGTGGCCAGGTCATCGCTTCAGGCTCTATATAGCCACTTATGCCTTCGGCGATTGACGACGATATTTCCACTGGGATCGCCTTACCAGCTTCTTTCCAGCGCGCAAACGTCGGGCTTGCTTCACTCTGCACTGCCCACACTTCGGCTGCAGGGTTTATGCCCTTGATGGCTGTTGCGATACCGGAGGCCAGCCCGCCGCCGCCAATGTTCACGAGAATAACGTCAGCGTCTGGCCAGTCTTCCATGATTTCCAGACCGACGGTGCCGCCTCCGGCAATCATCTGCTGATTATTATAGGCTGAGACGAACGTTGCGCCGGACTGTTGCGCTGCGACAATGGCTTCCTGCCTTGCGTCTTCAATGTCGTCAAAAAACGTAACCTGCGCACCATAACTTTTCATTGCAGAAACCTTAATCGGGTCTGCTGAAAACGGTAAGAATATGGATACGGGTATGCCTGCCGCATGTCCCGCACAGGCAAGCCCTAAACCATGATTCCCTGCCGTCGGGGCGATGACGCCGGCACGTCGCTGGTCTGCATTAAGACTGGCAAGAACGTTTGCAGCACCTCTCAGCTTAAAGCTACCCGTATGCTGAAGATTTTCCATCTTAAGCCTGACCTCCGTCCCGACAAGAGCAGACAGCGAGTGGGAAGGCTCCAGTGGAGTTTTGCATACTGTTGATTTAATTCGCCCGGAAGCGGCATAAATATCTTTCAGCGTGACACTGTCTGTTAGCCTTTGTCTGTGGTTTGTCATAGTATGCCCCTAAAGTTATATAAGAAAATGACTATATAGGCGATTGGCTATATGCACAACTCAAAGACATTAATGGCCGATATTTTTCGTGCCCTTGGTAATGAGCATCGGCTCGTGATTGTTGAATGGCTGTCCGATCCAGAGTCACATTTTCCGGTGCAGCAGGACGGCGATCTGGTTAAGGATGGTGTGTGTGTCGGATTTATCACCGAAAAAATTGGTCTGAGTCAGCCCACCGTGACAGGCCATCTGCAAATTCTTGCTAAGGCTGGGATTGTGACATCGAAACGTATCAAGAACTGGGTGTTCTATAAACTTGATCGACAACGGATGGATGAAGCTACGGCAATGTTGTCTGGATATGGGAAGCAGGCGACTGATTCACCTGAACAGCCATAATTGGTCAGTATGTGTATTTACAGGGCAGTAAATCCAGTGTGTGTGTATCTCGCTCGTGGCGTGACCGCATTTCAGATAAATTTATTCGGTCATCGTTATCTGTTGTCATCTTTTGCAAAACTGCCGTTTAACTTTAGAAACTACCCCGGCTGATGACCAGCCTGTAGGTCTGGGTCCACTTTTCATTCAAAGCGGACCTTATGACCTAACTTTCTGTACGATCCGTGCCTGAGGCGGCCATTAATTACATTCAGATGCGCTAAGAAACATTGAGCCGCTTATTTTCCTTCAGGATGATTCGGACATATTTGAGAACCGACTGCGCACGACACGCCAGGCATTCTGCCGCATCCCGTCAACCAACCTGCCCCATCCAGGCAGGTGGAATGCTTTTATTAGACGAGATTCACCAGGGTGCACGCTCTCCATCCAAAAAGAATCTTGCGGTGATTGTCTGGGATACTTCAGCAGCGAGCCAGACGATCCCCCTGGCCGCCTGGGATACAGTTCGATAACCGGTATGTCCGTTAAAATCGGTGGCCGTATATCCCGGGTCAACTGCGTTTACGCTGATGCCATACTCAGACAGTGAATTGGCAAATGCCACCGTAACGCCATTTAATGCTGTTTTTGAACTGGTATAGCCCAGTGCCGCTACCTGAGAGTAGGGATGCGCTTTGTCAGATACCCATTCCAGCGATCCCAACCCGCTGCTGACCATGATAATCCGGGGTTCCTCGCCCAGTTTGAGCAGCGGCAGAAAAGCCTGCGTTACTCTGATGACGACGAAAACGTTGGTGTTATACACCGTCATAATATCGCTGATGCTCTGCGACTCAGGCGCGATGGGCCAGGTTCCGGGAATACCCGCATTGTTGATCAGCACATCTAGTTTTCCATCTTCTGACTTTATCTGCCCGACGGCCGCATCAACACTTTTCTGGTCTTTCACGTCAATGATAGCCAGCCGCGCTTTAATGCCTTCCGACAGCAACCGGCTGTCGCCGTCTTTGAAAACTGGCTGCAGCCCTGCTTTACGACGGGTGAACTGCTGCATCTGCTTCCGGAGTGGTGGCCCGAATTTGAAGGTCCCTGGCTCTACTTTCCCAGCCGCTTTATTTCAGCACCTCTGCGCGCTTTTGTGGATTTCCTGAAAAAGGTCCAGTCAATGCCTGAACCGCTCGATTGACTGCAGTAGCAGGCCCGCCAGTCGATATTGAGCTCGGCTAACAAGCGCACCTCTGTTTTGACGGGTTGTGGCAGGTTAAAACGCACTGGAGGCATGGGGCCGCGTTTCAGACCGCTTTTTTCCCGGAGCAGACCTTGAGAAATTTCAGCTTCCCTGACTAAAGTGGAGTACTAATTTTTATTTAAAACCACTCATTACAGGAACTGGAAAAATGGAAACTGATTGGCATAGCTCCTCACTAACACGTTCGACCATCATTGATAAAAATTACAAAAACACACAAAACGTTCGCCGTTTTATGATCAAAGAGTGTGGAGAGAATTTCCGATTCAATCGTGAATTTATGATCTGGATAAGTAATGCTACCCCTAAGAATTTGGGTGATGTCGTAGATGAGTGGAAACGGCGATATAAACGTTAAAATATGGATGTCAGCCTCTCACTTATAGCGAACCTTGTGCGTTCTGGCACAGGTTAACACCTCGAATTTTATCTCGGCGACAAAGCTGTTTCGTAAGAAAGCTTAGTTTCTGTGGTACTCAACCCAGTTAAAATCAGGTTTTTTATGGAAAAAATAATTCTTGTCCCGTCTGGTCTTGGTCTCAACCCTCTTTATGAAGGGCACATACCGGGCACATTCCGTGCGCCAGCAGTTCTCATGCACCACGGACTCGATAAAATGTTTCCCTCTTGTAACTTTGTTACTGTTCCCTGCCCTGAATACAGTCCTGAATGTGAGCCAGGTACTGATATCCTGAACGGTCACAAGCTCAGACAACTTAATCTACGATTGGCTGATGAAGTAGAGGCGGCGCATCATCGCAACTTAAAGCCCGTTGTTATCGGAGGCGACTGCGCCATCCTGCCCGGAGCCTTGCTGGGCAGCAGGCGTCAGTTAGGGCAACTTGCACTTGTGCATATTGACGGCCACAGCGATTTCCGTCATCCCGGCAACTGGAAGCGAGAACCAGGAGCACGACCAGGCGCTGCGGCCGGAATGGATTTGGCACTCGTTACCGGTCGGGGAGAGCCATTACTGACTGCATGGCCCGGTATCGAAGGATCCCTGGTTCAGGATGACACAGTGATTCAGCTGGGAGAGCGTGAGTCGCTCCTTGAAGATTATGAATGGCCTGACATTGTTGGCACTGATATCCGGCGTATAACTATTTTTGACGCGCTTAAGTTGCCTGATCATGATCTCATCAATGTGATATTCGAGCGGCTCAACCTTTTTCCTGAAATGCCCTACTGGATTCATCTTGATATGGATGTCCTGGACAGTTCTGAAATGTCTGCAGTTGATTGTCCCGGCAATCCCGGTTTGTCTTCTGAAACACTTGTAAATCTCTGTCGCGAACTTTTCAGAAATATGCGCTGCTGTGGCATCACAGTGACCATTTATGATCCTGATTTAGATCATGAAGGGACAGCAGCAAAGCTCATTTTGGACATGCTCAGAAGCATAACTAACAATACCTGACCCACTTACAATCAATGCGGTTACTACGTCCGCTTCTCGCTAATAACGGACCTAAGCCTGCAGTAAAAGTCCGCTGTGTGCCAGAAGCGGACATTAGTGATCATTGGTCGGCCACTTGCTGAGCAGCAACATAACATGCCATATATGTCTGTTAGTATCCGCACATTACTAATGTTTATGGCTAAGACTGACATGTCTCAAATAACCATCCATATTCTGAATGCTCAGGAAAAACTCACTGTTCACAGTGAATGGCTGCGAACTAAACTGACCGATACCTACGTACAAGTCACAAGGTTGATGCCGACTCCTTCAGTAGATGTCGTAGTTAAGGCCGGGAAGTTTGTTATCCCTGAAAAAGGGCATGCTGGTTTTTGTCCTGAAGCTGGTGTTATCTATATAACCGTCGATCCTGAAAACCCTGCATTCTGCAAAAACGTTGCGCACTCTATTGAGCGTATGTTTGCTCATGAACTTCACCATGCTGCAAGGTGGGCAGGACCGGGATACGGCTCAACGCTGGGAGAAGCACTAGTCTCTGAAGGACTAGCAGGGCATTTTTCTCTTGAGCTTTTGGGTGGTGAATTTGAGCCTTGGGAAAGCCTCAAGTCCGATATTGTTAAGCCCTACTATCCACTCATGCTTGAAAACTGGCATCGCGCTGATTACGACCATAATGCCTGGTTTTTCGGAACAGGAGATTTACCAAGGTGGCTGGGTTATACGGCAGGTTTCAACTTGATATCCAAGTATCTCGCATCATCTCCAAACTTGAAAGCATCAATGCTGGCGAACATAAATGTTGAGGAGTTAAAGGCTTTTATATGAAATACATATTTTTTATTTCTCTTAAGCTTTTATTCAACTTATAAGCGAAAGTCGCATGGTCCGCTTTTCGCTCATAGCGTACATATCTGAATTCCTTAATTGTGAGTGTTAACATCTGAAAAGCGCAGGATTGACCAAGTTGTACGCTATAAGACACGATTGAAACGACGCTTCTGGTGTGTCGGCAGATTTAATCCAAGAATCGGGCTGAATTGTTAATGGCTGCAATGATACTAAATCCTACCTCAGCTGTAGCGTTTTGTTAGCTAAAAGGAGTAAACATGGAAGTAAGGGTAGAACTGTGTCCGCCAGATGAATGGGAATCCATGGTGAAAATTTTTACCGAAATGGAAGAACACTATTATGGTAAGGGCATCATTCAGGAACCACTGTTGAAGAATTACCTCCGCAATCGACTGTTCAGTCAGCTCTCCGGTACTCTGGTGCTCAGGGCTCGCTACGACGCTCATATCGTTGGGCTGGCGTGTTGCAGTATTCTCTACCCTTCTCCCCGGTACAGTGGCCAGCTGCATATCAAAGAGCTTTATGTCTCCCAGAGTGAGAGAGGTAAAGGCATAGGGGAATCCATAATGCGTTTTATGGCGAAACTCGCTCTTGAACATGAGTGTCGTAGCCTCAGCTGGAATGCCGAGAAATCAAACGCCGGAGCAAACCGTTTTTATCAGTCTTTAGGGGGCACAATAAATGACGGTATTGTGAATTATTATCTTCATGGTGAACTCCTGCGTAAACTAGCTTCCGACAGTTCGGCAGAGCCTAGCGGCTGTACTGGTTAAGCTATCGCACTGATTTGGCTTGCCAGGGAGGCAGAGGAAATCTGCAGAATGTTGATGCCGTGTCCGCTCTGTGCCAGAAGCGGACATTATTGCCATAGGCATCTATAAAAATATGCTACAAAACTCGTGTTAAGTTGAGCTTTTAGTGGAAGCAAAAAATTTACGGCGGGAGAGAGCCTGAAGTGAAAGCATTTACGGTGCGTCGCATCCAGGAGAGCGATTTGGAAGATTTCAGAAGAGTAAGACTGGAAGCGTTGCTCATTCATCCGGACGCTTTTGGCGCGTCGTACGAAGACTGGAGCCAGAAGCCAGCAAGATTCTTTGCTGAAAAATTGCGAACCAATCATATTTTTGGCGGATTCGACCTTCACAACACCTTACAGGGCCTGATTGGTTTGAGCTTCAGTACCTCGCCAAAGCTGAGTCATGTCGCTACTATCTGGGGGATGTATGTCAGTGCCGGGATGAGGGGATCGGGACTATCATCAGGGCTAATGGAGGCTGCGCTTGAAGCTGCAAGCTCAGTAAGAACTATAAAGCTTTCCGTCGTCACAACGAATCATGCCGCATATGCACTTTATCAGTCGTACGGTTTCACTAACTGGGCCACTGATACTGCTGCGCTTTACGTTAATGGTCTTTTTTATGACGAATATCTTATGAGGCGAGACTCGGAAAACGACTCATAGCAAAGCTAAATAGTACGGCAATATAAAAAGCTTTTTGAATGCGGACTTTTCTTCTCGCCCTCCGCACCACCAAAGCTCTATTCCCGCTCACGCAGCAGCGACTTATGCTTTTCGCTCATAGCGGACCCTGGCCTGCCGTTAGTCCGCTCTGTGCCATAAGCTGACATTACTGACATCAAGATGTACTCATATGCAGGGAGCAATCTACAGCCATATCATTTTCTGAGTGGGTATAGTTAAGCTTATGTCCGAGACTGTTCTCAAAAAGTAAGTAGTCGGCATTATCCTTGTGACCGTCTTTACTCCGAGTCTTAATCCATCACCGTGGCGGAGGCAGGCAACTCGCTCTATCGCATGCTCGCTTCATTGTAGGTACGACACTGGGCTTATTCTTATTAATACGGTACATCCCGCTTTTTTTACGTCGCCTGGTTGCCCGATAGATTCCCTCAATCGCGGTGCATGTTCACCAGCACCTGTCGGGACGTTCAGGCGCAGATGTGCCATCGGGGAATAGGGATTGCCGCCATGCTGCCAGGGACTCATGGCGACGCCATCGCCGGATTGCAGAGTATTCAAATGCCGCCGAGGGATGTCACTATTATCTCCGGCATATCGATCGCTGCGGTCCATACTGGATATCGCCGATGCATTGCTGGCGAATTCCGCAACACCAGCAAGGTAGGCATGTTCTTCGGCGCGCGCGCTTTTGCTGTTGCGCCAGCGGAGGTGAACAGATGTTATACATGTTCGGGGCTGAAGCTTTAGGTTTTGCAATCTGTTGCGTACTGCCCCGTTAGCTGAAAAGAGGGTGGATTAGAAAGCGTGTTTATTGGCAGAGAAGAGCCATAAGCTGGCGGGAAACACACATTGAATAACGATCAGAAGTGGTATGTCACCAGCAGGCTTCCTGTGGGTGATATTTCTCGTTGCACAATCGGGCTATTGCGCGCATCTCCCGTTAACTGCGTAACGCCTGCTGCGGCAATCACGCTCCAGTCCTCATTGAACTTGTGTGTCCAGTCAAGATTCATCGACCAGGCATAAATTCCCGATCCGGCATCATATCGGATAAACCTTGATGCAGCCGATTGAGATGCACTGACTCCGTAGTAAGTCTGCATGTATTTGTCCGTCCCCCAGCTGCCGGTCAGCGCCAGCGTTACTGTATTATTCGGTGAGGTATAGAGCGGGCTATTAATGCCAAAATGCAATGCCGTGCCATTGTTTTGCTCAGAAAATGGCACTTCAGCCTGCAATTGCAAATTAAGCCAGTCGGTCACCCCGTATCCCAAGCCAAATACACCGAGAGCCGAGCCTTTGACATCCCCCATACCTCGCAAATAGTCGCTGCCATCGCTTAGGGAGTCACTGTCCACGTCACGATCCTTACGGCCTGCGCGATAGCTCACCGCAGCGTTGTAATCGAATTTGCCGATGTTATTGCCATAACCGATGCCCCGCGTGGAGCTGACGAAGAAACCATTTTCCATGGTGTAATCAAGCACCAGGGAAGTCGTGACGCGGCTTTTGTCCGAACCAGAATAACGTGGCGTCACGTTCGCGCCGCCTCCCACCGTCAACGCGTTGCCCTGATTCTGTGCTGCCGCCAGTATCGGGGTGGTCAGTAACGCCAGGACTGCGCCCGACAACATTTTTTTCAGGCTGTACCCCGTGAGTGAAAGGGGGAACTTATGACGCAGTGTGTTATTTCTCATTAAAGAAGTCCTTATGCATTCAAATGATTACGATGCAAGCGGGTTGTAAACGCCAGAACGTTCATTTTGAATGCGCCCGCTAAAGTTCTCATGAGCCAAAAATGAAGAAAGGGTGAAGCAACCACAGATGCTGCAAAGCTGATAGATTTCCTGATACCGTTTTTTTCTTCAGACGTTCTTCATTCACTGCTGATACCGTAACCATTGTGAAAATACTCCTGATTGAAGACGACCTGGATCTCGGTAACGGCATACGTATTGCCCTTGCAGATCAAGGATTTGATGTTATATGGGTTCGCCGCAAAGAGGATGCGCTGCATCAGCTTGATGTCTGCGTGCCTGAACTTGTGTTGCTCGACCTCGGATTACCCGACGGCGATGGCATGAGTCTGATGGTGGGCCTGCGTCAGCAGCACAAGGGCATTCCCGTGATCATCCTGACGGCGCGAGGCACACTGCACGATCGCCTTTCCGGGCTGGACGCGGGTGCAGACGACTATCTCGTCAAACCGTTTGTTCTCGCCGAGTTGCTGGCGAGGGTGAGAGCGCTTGCGCGCCGCAGTTATGGTTTTCAGAACGAGGCGATAGAACTTCGGGGATTATCACTTTTTGTGCCCACACGACGCGTGACCGTGAATGCACGGCATATTGAGTTGACGGCAAGTGAATACGCGCTGCTTGAAACGTTGATGTTACGCACTGACCGCGTGCTTACTCGCAGTTTTCTGGAAGAAAGGATCTTCGGCGCAAAAGAAAATATGAGTAATGCGCTTGATGTGCATATGGGGAATTTGCGTCGCAAAATCGGCGAAGGCTATGTACGAACGGTGAGGGGCGTTGGATATGTCATTGATACCGTACCCATTCAGAAGGGAGCAGGTTGATGCGAAATGTCTGGCGCCATCTGAGAACCCCAACGTTCGTGCGGCGAATTATGGTAGCGCAGATGCTATTGCTCACTCTGCTCTGGTGTCTTTTTCTGACTTACGTTTTGTGGGAGGACTTACGTAGTCCGGCGATATTAACGGGCAGCAAGACGTACGAAACCATTTTTACTGTGGTTAAGAGTATGGACGATCGCCCGCAGGAGCGAACGCATGTGCTGGCTGCATTAAGTAAGGCAGTACGGGAAAATTATGGCGGCGGTGAAGATCCAGCACTCTCAATCAGCCTTATCGTACGCGAGAATAAAGAGATAATTTATGCCTCTGATGGTGCGCCAGTCGGAGTGATAAACAGCCGTTATGGAAAAATTGAGCGCGTGGAGAGTGATGGTCGCGCCTGGAACAGCCGTACCTTAAAGTCCGGGAACGCCGACACAGAGGTCACGCTTATCACCCCTGCTGGAGGCTGGAATTTCTTTATCTATCTGAACTCGCGTGGCTACTACGTGATGCCGCTGCTGGTATGCATTCCTTTTCTTTTGTTCCCTGCCTGGCTGTCGATCCGCATTGCAATGCGCCCATGGAATAAAGTGGTAAATGAAGTGTCCTTACGCACGCCGGACGATCTCTCGCCCTTAAAAGCAGTGCCAAAGCACAGGGAGCTTCGCCAGATGGTTGACGCGGTTAATGGATTTCTTGCCAGGGTGCGGGAAAGCACTGAACGGGAACGCGTTTTCATTGCCGATGCCGCTCACGAGTTGCGTACCCCCCTGGCGGCGATGCGAATCAATGTTGAGGCGCTGGAATCTTATGTGATCAGTGACAGCCAAAAAGAGTTGCTTGCGGGCATTGTTCGCAGCAACAGCCGTGCGGCTCGTCTGGTCAATCAGTTGCTGCTGCTGATGCACAGCGAAGCGCGCATTGACATGGTTATGGAGCCTTTGCCGCTGACAACGCTCATACAAGAACGTATGGCCGGGCTGGCACCGCTCGCGGCGGAACGCAGGATTGAACTTGAATTTTACGCCGAAGAGGAAATCTGGGTGACTGGCGTCAGGGAACGGTTAATGTCGCTTATCGATAACGTAGTCGAAAATGCCGTGAAGTATAGCCCCTGGGGCGGGAGGATTGAGGTGGAATTACGATCCTTAAATCAATCCACGCAGTTACGTGTTTCAGATGCAGGGCCTGGCATTCCCGTTGAATTGAGGGAGCGCGTGTTTGACAGATTTTTTCGTGATCCTAACCAGCTGCAAAGCGGGAGTGGGCTGGGGCTTGCCATCGTTAAAGCCGTTGCGCAGCAACACAACAGCAGCGTAAGCCTCAGTACGTCGGCAGAAGGTGGGCTGATGGTTTCGGTTGATTTCCCAAATCACAAGTCCGCCTGAAAGCAAGGACAACGTTGATCCGCCCCGGCGAATGGCCGTTACCTGAATGATGGAGTTAAACGTGAAATACGTTGTTCTTGCAAGCCTGTTAATTTCGCTCTCACTAAGCGGGTGCGCTATTACGGTCAGTGAACTAAAAAGCAGCCAATCCTCTTTTGACGGCAGTTTCGTGAGCAAGGCAGGCTCATCTGATACTTATCGAACCCTAAGGTACATGGCAAGACAGTGCCTCGAATATGAGGCATATTCAGGAAATCCGGTCATCGTACTGAGCGAATTTGATGGTGAACGCAAAGCAGGGGAGATTAATCAAAAGTTCCTTTCACAGGGATTGTTGATAAATAACACGCTAATTGAGATCGAAAGTCGGCATGGTGACAACGCACAGGTCTCCCTTTATACAACCAAGAACGTCTTGAGCACGGGAATCCGGTCACCAAAGATAATTGATATCAAGCGCTGGGCTGACGGCGATAAAACGTGCTAGCGCGACACCGCGAAGCATTCCAGTTATATGACTTGCGCCACATTGATTAACACCGCAATTCTAAGTAATACCTTCATCAGAGGTGAGAGCCACTTCAAACTTCCGCTATTCGCTCAAAGCTGCCAGTCAGTTCCTTTGATTTCCTGAAGATGTTTAAGCCGCCGTTCTGAATGCCTGGTCAGAAACGCAGTGTGTCCAGGGCGGTGCGGATTTAACTGTAATGGCTCTGATTTCCCTGAAATTGGTTCGGTTTGGTTAAGTCAGGGCTGTATCTCGGCAGGCGTTCCTGAAAAGTGGTTCAGTGGACAGAAAATGCGGTCTATCCATGACGTGACTATATCAACGCGCTGGGTCTCTGAGGCATAGATGGTGCGTGACTTTTTCTATGCCCGTCAAAGCAACAAAGCCAGCTCGTTCATAGAAAGTGAATGCCGATTGAGGAGCGTTTGTGTTGATAAAATCAAACCAGTGGCCAGAATCCTTAAGTATCTCACTGAGCAGGGCGCTGCCAACCTGCCTTTTCCTCCATCCTGAGTCTACGTAGAGATGTCGCAGACGTCCGATGCCATTTTTTAGCGTAAACGGGTCGATGTTGAGTCCACCAACGCCAACGATTACTCCATCTACTGAAGCCCCAATTAGTTTTTCTCCGGGTCTATCAAAGCGGTTCTGTCCGCTAAGCCAGTTATCTTCCAGTCGGCGTAACATGTTAAATCCTTCAGCCATGCTCTGCGATCTTAACTCAGCAAATCCTGGGCTGTCCGGGGTGACGCTTATGAGTTGGATATCCATGATTTTTCCAGTGATTTCAATCTGCATAGTCTGGACAGAATTATGATTGTGTCCAGTATGACAATGGCACTCTCATACTTCCCATGCGCCACATTAACGGTAATAGAAAAGAAATTTTGGTTAGTAAAACTCATCTTTATGCTGATATCTGTATTCTTGCGTTATTCCTGTGTATCCATATGAAGCAGCTTTACAATCAATAAGATGCACATTTGACTGAGGATGTAGGTTACCAATAGCTTGTTCCATAGCGTTGTAAATTGCTTTCTGATACGCTCCTTTCTGATCTTTGCTACAAGTTTCATCCACGACAGTAACTTCAAGTCTAAACGAATTTTTCCCCCATTCAGCCAGACTCTTGCCATCAATAAACCAGTCATCATCGTCCACATGTCTTACTATGACCATGGTTTCAAAGCTGTTTTTCTTCAATATCTCGCATGTGATTTGAGTAGCTAAAAGCACACAATCCTTGGTTAATTTTTGATCATTGCAACCAGACAATGTGAGCGTTATTCCAGGCATAATGATTCCTTAAATGTGTCATTACTTAGCTTGATTATTAAAAGTGTTGCCACATTTTTTGAACGATACGAGATGACTAAGATGGCATAATCAAAAACGTGAGGGCAACTTTCGTCCCCTTCTCGCTCAAAGCGGACCTTGCAGCACGTATGTCCGCTTTGTGCCAAAGTTACGTAAGGAAGGAATTAAGCCATCCCGTAGGATGGCTTATGAGATACTGTTACTGAGATGACAGACCTCAGAAATGCGCCGACAGCACGCCGTTTACAGACATATAAAAGAAGCACTTAACGGAAATTTTAACCAGCGTTTGTGCGGAACACGCTAACAGCGTCCCTCAGATTAGCGGCTCGACTTGCAAGTTCATCAGCAGACGATGCTGACTCTTCAACGAGCACGGCATTCTGCTGTGTGACCTGATCCATCTGAGTAACGGCAATATTTATCTGCGATACGCCTGCACTTTGCTCTTCTGAAGAAGATGAAATTTCTCTCACCAGCTGTGCTGTCTGTTCAATCGCATCCATACTCTCCTTCACTTTTTCACCTGCATCCCGGGCCATCGAAATGCCCTGCTCAGCATTCTCCACAGACTTTTCGATCAGTCCTTTAATTTCTTTCGCCGCGCCAGCCGAGCGCTGTGCCAGCGACCTGACTTCCGCCGCAACAACGGCAAAGCCTTTACCGTGCTCACCGGCCCGGGCAGCTTCAACAGCCGCGTTTAACGCGAGAATATTCGTCTGAAACGCAATCCCATCAATGACAGAAATGATTTCCTTAATCTGCCCTGCACTGCTGCTGATTTTCTCCATGGAACCCAGCACTGATTCCATTGCCTGACCGCCACGCAATGCCGCGCTGGTAGCCGAGCTGGCCATTTCTGCAGCATGGCGGGTGTTTTCAGCATTGTTGCCGATGATCGAAGAGAGCTGTTCCATACTGGCGGCTGTTTCAGCCAGTGATGCAGCCTGTTCTTCCGTCCTCGCAGAAAGATCGCCGTTACCGCGGGCAATCTCCTCAGATGAGGTAGCAATGGTGACGGCATTAGATTTAATGTTTTCTACCGTCACCGTCAGGCGCTGACTCATCTGCAGTAATGCCTTAAGCAGACCGGCTGTTTCATTGCGTCCTGTCACGGAAAAAGTTGCTGTCAGATCGCCTTCTGCTACTTCAAGCGCAAGCTTTGACGCGGCACCGATAGGTCGTGTAACAGAACGGATAATGATCAATGCGAAAAAGACAGAAAGCAGGACCATAAAGAGAAGAACGCTCAGCAAACCATACTGTGCATTCCGGTGGTCCGTAATCTGCTGGTTCAGCATGTCATTCAGTTCATTACCGCCCGCAATCGCGTAGGTGCTGAATCTGTTAATCGCGCTGGTAAAAATTGCGGCATAGTCCTGAGGATTCTGATTCGTCATACTGCGGCTAATAAATAACGCCCCTGCAGTTTTCAGGGCATTTTGGGCTTCCTGCACGGCCGCGTCTGCATCGGCACTGAATTTCTGCTTCAGCCCTGTATCAGACGAAAAAAGCTTCTCTGAGTCCTGAGCAAACATATCCAGATTATAGGCACCCGTGCTGATTAATGATTCCATACGGACAGAGTCAGCCTCACTAACGGCTTCTTTCCTGGCAAGCAGTGAAGTCCCGAACGCACGAATTTTACCCAGACTTTCGGTAAGCTCAGGCAATGATGAGAAATTGCTGATAATCAGGCGGTACGTACTGATATCTGAATCAAGCGACAAACCGTAAAAATCCAGCACGTCGCGGTTTGTGTTAAGAAGTTTGCGGATGAGTTGCGCATGTGCGTCAAGACTGGTCGTTTGATTCAGTTTCGAAGCATCAATGTCCTGCTGCAGCGCGTCCCACTGTGCACGCACCCCATTGATTTTTTCGATTAAACCCGCACTGCCTTCTGTCTGCGCCATCTCTTTCTTGATGGCATCGGTGATAGTAACAATGTCATCTCTAACACTTAGACGCGATGAGGTGGCAGGATTTTTTTGCGCAATAGCGAGGGCTGTTTCAGCGCGATGGCGCTGTATCAGATTCAACAGGGCAAGGATTTTGTTTTCAGCAGGCACTCCTGTTACTTCTTTCTGCTTGTCCTGAATATATTTATTACCTTCTGACACAAAAAGCACGGTAGGAACTGAAAAAAGAACAAGGCAAAACAAGCCCAGAATTGCAAACTTAGCGGTAAGATTAATATTGTTAAGAATATTACTCATTTTTACACCCTGCTGAATTAATTTTTATAAGAACACAAATAATGCAGATTAAAAGCATCTTAATCATCATTATCGGTTAACTATTCATTAACTTTATAGCAGGCGTAAGAAAGAGAATATTTAGGTTGAATCGCAACAAGGTCTAACCTGTTACCCAGTAATTAGACAATACTGATGTTAACAATTACCTCATAAGAGGTAGGAAAGATTGTTAATATCAACTTCTCTCTTAACGAATTTTATACATGATTCATGTCCACTTTGTGCCAGAAGCGGACGTTCAAGATATCATGACGCAGTTAACGTCGAAGATCCGGCCGACTTGTTTTCAAGTATGTTAATGATTAAGTCGCGTGGAAAAATTGTCTCATTGGTGTGTATGAGCTCTTCTATTGTCCACCAATGATGATCGCGAATGAGTTCCTTTTCATTGCTACTCCATCCTGAACGATCGAGATCTACTGTATTTGCATTAATCATAAAGAAACGCTCATCAGCAAGTACTGTCTCCCCACTTGGTAGCATCATTGTGAAGGTTCGGGACGCTACTGCTGGTCCTGTTAATGTTTCTTTCAATCCCGTTTCTTCAAATAATTCGCGTATAGCGGCCTGCTCGAAAGATTCATTTTTTTCAAGCCCTCCTCCCGGAGTTGCCCAGTATGTTTTTCCCCTTAGAGCATCATCTTTATGACAGAACCTAAAGAGCAGGACATGATTTTCAGGCGAAAGAATGATCAATCGAGATGATGGTCTAATGCGCATATATCCCCCTTAAAAAGCTTAAATACTGATTCTCAATATTTATATAAACATAAATTGCAGCCTGAATCGCCCTATAGGTCTGTAATTTCTTACAGCTTTAATCTCACTCAACGTCCGCTTTTCGCTCATAGCGGTCATCCGCGCTTTTCAGCGCGGCAGTTTTGTACCAGAAGCGGAACTTGCTTACATTGCTATGTCAGTTTGCTGGGAGCAGGTCAGATAGGGTTTTTATGACCTTTTCAGACAGGGTCGTATCAGGATTAATTTCTGATACTGACAGGCGTGGTTTTTTACATCATTGAACGTCAGACTCCATCAACCAGGGGGGATGAATCCTCTCTTTTTTATTACGTCAGCTGCACCCAGTGGCACGCCACCTGATGGCCGGGGCGCATTTCGCGAAGTTCCGGAATTTCTGTGCGGCAGCGTACTGTTGCCTGCGGGCAGCGAGAAGAGAAGCGACAGCCAGAGGGTGGGCGCGAAGGATCCGGAATTTCCCCCTGCACCACCGGCACGGATAAGCTTCCAGGGGCAAGCGTCGGCACCGCCGCCAGCAGCGCCTGGGTGTAGGGGTGAAGCGGCTGGCTGAACAGTGCATCGCGGCTGGCAGTTTCCACCAGTTTCCCCAGATACATAACTGCCACGTCATCACACAAATGCTCCACGACACCGAGATCGTGAGAGATGAACAGGAAGGTGACGCCATGGTCATCACGCAAATCGGAAAACAGGTTAATGATTTGCGCCTGAATAGAGACATCCAGCGCCGAGATGGGTTCGTCGGCAATAATAAAATCCGGGTTGAGAATCAGCGCTCTGGCGATGCCGATACGCTGGCGCTGGCCGCCGGAAAACTCATGGGGAAAGCGATTGTAATGCTGCGGCGCCAGTCCACAGATTTTCATTACCTCCAGCACTTTGTCGCGCAGTTCTTCTTTGCTGCACAGCGTGTGTTCCAGCATTGCTTCCCCAATTGCATCACCTATTCGAATGCGTGGATTCAGCGAGCTGTAAGGATCCTGAAATACCAACTGGATTTTCGGGCGCAGCGCGCGCATCTGTTTCGGCGTCAGATCCTGCAACTCCTGACCACGATACTTCACGCTACCTGCCGTTTTGTCATAAAGCCCCAGCAGCGTGCGTCCTACGGTGGTTTTACCGCTACCGGATTCGCCCACCAGTCCAAAAATAGTGCCAGGTCGAATGTTAAAACTGACGCCGTCCACAGCGCGTAGCTGTCCTGTTTCCTGACCAAAAAGCCCGTCGCGTAGCGAGAAATGCTTTTTCAACTCGTCCACTTCAATAACATATTGCTGGCTCATGCGATCGGCTCCGCTAACTCACTGTGAATACATGCGGCTTGCCGCGTATGCCCGATCAGCGGCGGAATGACCGCGTGGCACTGCGCGGTTCTGCGTTCGCAGCGATCATAGAACGCGCAGTACGGCGGCAGTTCGGCCAGGTCAGGCACCTGTCCGGGAATGGAGTAGAGGCGGCGTCGGCGCTCGCCCGGAACAGGGCGCGATGCGATAAGCCCTTTGGTATAAGGGTGCAGTGGGTTGTGTAGCACATCGGCAGTCGGGCCTTGCTCAACGATGCGCCCGGCGTACATCACCACGACATGTTCCGCCATCTGCGCGATAACCCCCAAATCGTGAGTGATCAGCATCAGCGCCATCTGCTGCGCCCGCGCCTGGTCGCGCAGTAAGCGTAGGATTTGCGCCTGCACGGTGACATCCAGCGCCGTGGTTGGCTCGTCGGCAATCAGCAGCTTCGGCTGGCAGCTTAACGCCATGGCAATCATGATGCGCTGCAACATGCCGCCGGAAAGCTGATGCGGATAGCAACCCATCAGACTCTCCGCACGCCCGAGTCCGACATCGGTGATCAGTTGCGTGGCGTGCGTCCAGGCCGCTTTTGGTGTTTCGCCGCGATGGCGTATCAGCGGTTCACAAAGCTGCTCGCCAATGGTCAGCACCGGATTGAGCGCTGTCATCGGCTCCTGAAAGATCATCGCTAATTGATTACCACGCAGATCGGCCATTTTCGACGGCTTCAGAGCAAGCAGATCGGTGCCCTCAAAGCGGATTTCTCCGCCGTCGATACGCGCAACCTGCGGCGGTAACAGTCCCATCAGCGACATGGCGGTAACGCTTTTGCCGCAGCCAGATTCACCAACAACGCCAATGGTTTGCCCTGCCTGAATGGTAAAGGAGACATCCTGTACAGCGCGCACACGCCCCTGCTCGCTGGCGAAGGAGATGGATAAGTTATTAAAGGTAATTAGCGGCTCGCTCATTTCAGGCTCCGTTTCATCTTCGGATCCAGCGCATCGCGCAGGCCATCGCCCAGCACATTAATGGCGATGACGGTCAGAAAAATGGCAATGCCCGGCGGCATCCACAGCCATGGGCGACGCTGAAAGTCGATCAGGCTGTTGGCCGCGTCCATCATATTGCCCCATGAGGGCGTTGGCGGTACGACGCCAAGGCCGAGGTAGCTAAGCGCGGATTCCATCAGGATGGCGTTGGCCACCGCCATGGTCGCCATCACCACCAGAATGGGTATGGTGTTCGGCAACAGATGACCGAACAGGCGGCGGCGCGAAGAGAGGCCCAGGACCTGCGTCGCCAGCATAAAATCACGTTCGCGCAGTGACAGGATTTGCCCGCGCACCAGCCGCGCCAGCTTCGGCCACTCCAGCAAGCTAAGCATCACTACTACCATGTAGATGCGCGAATCAGACGAAAAATCCAGCTCAGACAACATCGCTCCGGCAACAATCAGCAGCGGCAGGCTGGGGATCGTCATCACCAGATCCGCCATGCGCATAATCAGTTTGTCCGTCCAGCCGCCGGCATAGCCGGATACCGCACCCAGCAGGTAGCCCAGAGCCACCGAAAGTAGCATGGTCATCAGGCCAATAATCAGCGAGATACGACCGGCAAGCAGCAGGCGGGTATAAATATCGCGGCCAAGAAAATCGGTGCCCAGCCAGTGTTCTGCGCCAGGCGGTTTGTTGATCATCAGCGCATCGGTGGCGTCATCTTTCCACGGCGACCACACCGGGCCCAGCACGCACCAGATGGTCATGATTACCAGCAGAACCAGGCACAGCATCGACAGATGATTGTGGCGCAGCGCTTTCCACGCCTGGTGCCACGGAGAAGGTGTGGCCTGCGCCATCGCCGGAATTTCCGCCTTGCGTAAGCGGCGATTCGTAGAGAAAAGGGAACCGAACATCACGACCTCACGCGAATGCGCGGGTCGGCCCACGCGTACAATATATCGGCAATCAGGTTGCCCACAATGGTCAATACCGCAAGAAACAGGGTGAACCCCATCAGCACCGGATAATCGCGGGCGGCCAGAGAATCAATATGAATATGCCCTGCGCCCGGCCAGTTAAACACCTTTTCGGTGATGATCGCGCCGGAAAACAACCCCGGCAGCTCAAAACCTAACAGGGTGATGATTGGCAGCAACGCATTGCGCAGCGCGTGTTTAAGGATCACTGTACGTTCGCGCAACCCTTTAGCACGCGCGGTGCGGATAAAATCCATCTTGACTACGTCAAGCATGCTGGCACGGAAATAGCGCGTCAGGCTGCCCGCCTGCAACATCACCAGCGCCATGACCGGTAACACCAGATGCGCCGCAACCTGCATCACCCACACCCAGCCGTTATCGTCGCTGCCGGTGTTGGTCATGCCGCCCACTGGCAACCAGTGCAGATCGACTGCGAACCACTTAATAAGCAACAGGCAGAGAAAGAAGGTTGGGAAAGACATGGCGGCGAACACCGACACGCTCACCAGATGATCGAACAGCGAATTGGGTTTCAGCGCCGAGGCAATGCCCACCGCAAGCCCGATGCTCCAGTAAAACACCAGCGCAACGCTTGCCAGCAGGAACGAGTTCCAGATGTACTGGTTAAGTAGCTGACTCACCGGAATTTGGTATTGCAGCGAGAACCCCAAATCGCCGCGCAGCAACTGGCCGAGCCAATGCAGATAGCGGGTAAGGATCGGTTGATCGAGTCCATAAATAGCTTTCAGTTCGGCGGCGCGGGCAGCGGTGAGGGTAATGTTACCGTCGATAAAGTCGCCTGGCGTTTTCGCGAAAAGCATAAAAATAATCAGTGATGCGAGCAGCAGCATTGGCAGGGTTTGCAGCAGTCGCCTGAGGATAAAATTTCGCATAGCTTTCTCATGACAACTGCCGGGAGACCCGGCAGTTGTTACTGTTATTTAATGATTTTCACATCCGGCAGGCTACCGGTCAGCCCGTTGTAGATATCTGGTTTAAAGCCGGTGACGCGGGCACTACTGGCCGATAAAATCTCGCGGTTACCCAGCAGAATCACCGGCGGATCGTCCGCCAGCACTTTATACAGCTGGTGATAAATTGGTTTGCGTTTTTCCACATCCAGCACAGCATTACCTTCGTTGATCAGCTTATCAACCTGCGGATTGTTATAGCCGGACTCTTTCGCTTCCGTGCTGTAGTAATCCCACACGCCATCATGTGGATCGTTGAGTGTGCTGGTGCTGAAAGAGGCCAGGTCATAGTTACCGGCTTTACGCTGTGCCATGAGGGCGTTGAAATCCACCACCTGCGGCTTCAACAGTACGCCAATCTGCTGCCAGTTCTCTTTGGCGATGGGGATCAGCGCATCATTCAGCACTTTCTTGCTCACCAGCAGCGTCAACTGCAGACGTTTACCGTCCTTCACGCGGATGCCATCAGGCCCCGGTTTCCAGCCCGCTTCATCAAGAAGTTTCTTCGCCTGTGCCGGGTCAAATTTGTATGGATTCACGCCATCTGTGTTATACGCCCATGAAATCGGGGCAATAGGTTCAATTGCCACTTTTCCATAGCCCTGATAAACCACATCAATCAACTTCTGGCGGTCGAGACCATAAATCAGCGCCTGTCGCACTTTCACGTCCTGCAACGCCGGGCGACGTACGTTGAATTCCACTTTGCTGTAGTCACTGGAGCCAAACAGGTTGATATTGGCGAAGCCCAGCATTTTCAGTTGTTCGATATCATCAGGGCGAGAAGTAAACGAGTCGTAATCGGTTTCGCCGGTCTGGAACAACTGGAAGTTAGTGGACGGGTTGGTTACGCGGTAGATAAAGCGCGGCGTCGGTGGTGTGCCACGGTAAAAATGGGTATTGGCGTGGAAACGAATCTCCTGGCCCGGAATATATTTGTCATAGACATACGGTCCGTTGCCCAGCGGTTTACCGTGCAACATGCGCAGATAGTCGAGATTGCCGCGCTGATACCCTTTCCCATAATACGCTTTCGACAACACCGGGCCGCCAATTTTCGCCAGCGTTGTCGCGCCAGGCTGCCCGGTGGTGACCTGTAATGTCAGCGGGTCGATCACTTTCAGGCCACTGACGCTATCAGCTTTTCCGGCTTTATACTCCGCGCCGCCCACAATGTTGGCGAGGGTGATGTCAGTATCGCCATCATATTTCGGGTCATGCAGCACGGTCAGGGTAAACGCCACATCTTCGGCGGTGAGGGGCGAGCCGTCGCTGAAAGTCAGGTGTGGGCGCAGCTTAATGGTATAGACATTGTTATCCTGACTAACGCTCCAGCTTTCGGCCAGGCCTGGCACCAGCTTACCGTGGCTATCCCAGTCAATCAGACGTGAGAAAATAACGTTGGTGACGTTTTCGTCCCAGCCGTTAACAAAGAAATAAGGGTTAAAAATACCCTGCGGTTCAGAGATACCAGCCACCACAGTGTCTTTACGCAGCTTAGCCACTGCCGGAATCTGGCTGGCATCGGTGGCTGGTGTAATGCCCTCTTTTAAGGGTACATCGGCGAAAGAGGCTGAAGAGAAAGCCACCATACTGCTGAGTAACGCGATTTTAAGCGCCAGAGTAAAACGCGTGGGTTTTGTTTTTATGCTTTTCAGTAGGATGGACAAAATGGCTCCCTCATCAAATGTTTGTATGGAATTTACAAATCATGACGAAAGATAAAAGCCGCACCGCCCCCTGTCTAACAACGAAACAATCTGGCTTATAGCAAATTATCATTAGTAGATTTATAAGAAAGCAATGCTTAATTTCATCTAAAGAAGATGAGACATTACGCGGGGCAGTCGAAGAGTTCTGATATCGTAAGGGGTTTGACAATCAATAATGTGAAAAACCACGCCAGTCAGTATCAGAAATTAATTCTGACAAGACCTTTTCTCAAAATGACCATACAAACCTATCTGATTTGCTCCCCGTTGATACTTATATCCGGCGGTTAGGAATGTTCGCTTTTTGCCAGAGGCAGACCCTGAAACACTACGACCGTATCACTCTGCATATCAGACTGACCCGATAAAATTTTGCTAAAAAAATGGTCGTCTGATTTTCGGTTGTGCCGTTTTTGCTGAATGCTTAGATTCATTTTCAATCTAATTGAGAGGATATGGATATGAACTTCGCAGAACTCCACAACCAGCATGAGCCCCTTCTTATCGCTAACGTCTGGGATGTCGTCAGTACTGTCGCAGCGCAAAAAGCTGGCTATCAGGCTCTGGGAACGTCCAGCGCAGCAATAGCGGCCACATTGGGATATGAAGACGGCCAGGGCATGCCGTTTGATGAATTATTTTTTATTGTCACTCGTATCCGGGCAGTTAGCAGCCTGCCATTAAGTGTTGATATGGAAGCAGGATATGGTGATTCAGCCGAAGAGATAATAGTCAATCTCAAGCGCCTTGCTCAGATAGGTGTATCAGGCGTTAACCTTGAAGACAGCAGAGTCATTAATCGGGTTCGACAGCTTGATGATGTGTCTGAATTTTCGCGTAATCTGAGAGCAGTATGCGATGCGCTGAGAAGTGATGGTTATAACCTGTTTCTGAACGTCCGGACTGATGCTTACCTGCTCGGGCATGTAAGAGCGTTAGAGGAGACATTATTACGGGGTCAATATTATAGAGCTGCAGGTGCTGACGGCCTGTTTGTTCCCTGTCTGACCTCAGAGAAAGATATCAGCCTTATTGCAAATGCTATTGATCTGCCTCTGAATGTCATGTGTATGCCCGATCTTCCCTTGTTCGATAGACTGAAACTGGCCGGGGTAAGCCGCATTTCTATGGGTAATTTTGTTCATTCGGCCATTCAGTCAAAGCTGACTGATTTAATGCATGCGATCCGGTTGCATCAGACATTTGAAGGACTTTTTGTTAATGAAGGTTATCGATAAGAATCTTTGTGACGTCTGGTATCAGGCATTACTTGAACGCGCTTCAGAATATACGGGTGTGTTTTTTGCTGGCGTCAGAACGACTGGCGTATTCTGCATTTCGATATGCCGGGCGCGAAAGCCCAAACGTGAAAATGTAGAGTTTTATAAAGATGCCAAATCTGCCCTGGCGGCCGGCTTTCGCCCCTGTAAAGTCTGCAGACCTGCTGAAAACGCGCACAGCGCGCCATTATTTGTCGAACAGGCGCTTGCGCTTGTCAGGCACGATATTAAATCCCGTGTATCCGACGCGGATCTTCGTCAGCATGGAATCAGCCCGGAGCGAGTGCGGCGATGGTTCCTGCAACATCACGGCATCACTTTTCAGGCCTTCCAGCGAATGCAGCGGGTAAATATTGCCCTGCAGGAGCTGAAAAGCGGACGTGCGGCGACTGACGTAGCACTGGACAATGGCTACGAATCCCTGAGCGGCTTTGGTTACATCTACAAGCGGCTCACTGGCGCAGCTCCGACTCGAACCACTCAGGTAATAGTCATTCACCGGTTTACTACTGCGCTGGGACCTATGTTTGTCTGCGCCACAGAGCAGGGAGTCTGCCTGCTGGAGTTTACCGATCGCCGGATGTTAGAAACTGAATTTCGCGACATTCAGCGTTTACTTAACGCCAGGATTGTCACAGGAGAAAACAGTCATACCCGGCAGACAGTAAAAGAAATCAGCGAATATTTTGCCGGAACACGTCGTCACTTTGATCTCTTACTGGACGCCCCGGGCAGTAATTTTCAAAAGTCCGTCTGGGATGCACTACGTACTGTTCCTTATGGGGAGACCTCACACTATCAGGATATTTCGCTGCGACTGAATAAAACTGGCGCTGTACGAGCAGTTGCCGCTGCGAATGGTGCCAACCGGATTGCGATTGTGATTCCGTGCCACAGAATTATCGGTAAAAATAGCCAAATGACCGGATATGGTGGAGTCAAATCGCGTAAAGAGTGGCTTATCGAACATGAAAGAAATCAGAGTTAAGTGAGTCAATACAGAATGCTTGCTGTATGAAACAGTCTTTTTCCGATCCTGTTACTTTTTACATGCAGTTTTAAGGTATTTGAAATCCCCACGTCCGCTTTTCGCTCACAGCGGCCGCTCATTTTTGTGACCAGTGATGATGCCGACACCAGTCGGCTTCATGGGCTGATCTAACCGCTACTACCTCACCCCGTGGCCCTTGCGCTTCCGGACTATCAGCCGGCTCTTCCTGTTGGCCAGCAACCAGTCGGCAGCAATTGCCAATATGTAACTCACCTGAAACCCGTTTGAATCCAGCCTCTCCACTCATTTGCATTTTTCAACCCTCCGGCGTCATTATCCCCCTCCTTCAGCTATGCCTCCGCTGAAATATCGTATCAAGCATGAAGGTCACCAAAAAATTAAACTAACAAGCGTTAGACCGGGGTTGACGTGTGTTGATTTGCCCGCTAATGTTTGCCTACCTAACGTTAGTTAGATACTTAACCATCAACCTGTAGGATCGACCATGACTGCTAAACTTCAGCTTTTCACATCACCTTCGGCCTTTCCTAATCCACAGCGCCTGCGGCTTTTCATGCATGAAAAGGGCATCGCTGACCAGTTTGCCGAGACCATCTATGACATGTCCCCTGGAGGAGAGCAGCGTGGCTGGCGACATTTGAATATGAATCCGTGGGGCGAAACACCTACCCTTGAACTGGCTGACGGGAGTTATATTTCTGAAACGGCTGCCATCGTTCGCTATCTTGATCAGGAGTATCCGGGCCGCAAGATTATGGGAGAAACAGCACTGGAACAGGGGCTGGATAATATGTGGGATAACCGGGTGTGGGTGCATATCCTGTACCGCATCGTTACAGCGTTCCACGTGTTGCACACCGGCCTCGGCTTCAGGCTGGAATTGACCAAAAATGAGGCCTGGGGTGAACACTGCCGTAAAGAAGCTTTGGCTCACGCCGCGCTGGTTAATCGCCATCTTTCAGACGGCCGCGAATGGCTGCTCGGCGGCGATGCCCCGACCTTCTCGGATATTACTCTGGCGACCGCGATCGCCTTCTCGAAATTCCCGGTCAATGCCACTCCACTGGACGAGCGTTTTGAGTTCTTAGATGCGTACTGGCAGCGCTGGACAAAACGTCCTGCCTTCCAGGCGGCCTACGCCGATCGCAACAGCGGCATTCCTGAGCTGGATTCGCCAGCCCGGTAATAGCGCCACTCGATGTAAACTCCGGTACGCCGGGTTCGTTATCTACTGACTTTCCCGGTGACCAGAGTGCTTATGATAGCGTCGGCTGTCGATGTTACTTGCTAAACCATGATGCAATGACGTCTGCCTGAGCACCCTGGATGCATTGAACTTACTGTTTTACATGGCAATCGCCCTGTCACCCGGTAAGCGTTTGCTGTAAATTAGCGTTCTCTATTTAAGAGATCATCCCAATACCAAAGGCATCAAGATGAGCGTCAACACCAGGGAATCCATTTTGCAGGCGGCCAGGAAAATTGCCCAATCTCAGGGCTATAACGGTTTGAATTTCCGCGACCTCGCGCAGGATGTGGGTATCAAAGCGGCGAGTATTTACTACTATTTTCCAGGCAAAGCCGAGTTGGGTATTGCCGTTGCCAGACGATACTGGGAGGACGGTGCGCTCGCACTCGAGATGATCGAATCAGAAAGCCCATCACCCATTGACGCGCTGCGTCGCTTTCCTGAAATCTTCCGAAGATCACTTGAGGCCGAAAATCGTCTCTGCCTGGGCAGTTTCATGGGCGCTGAAAAAGATACCTTACCTCCTGAAATGAATGCAGAAATACAGAAGTTTGCTGATGTGAACATTGCATGGCTGAACAAACTGCTGGTGGCTGCGAAGGTGTGCGATTCAGGTGAGAGTGAATCCAGAGCACGTGCAATTTTCACGGCCATTGCTGGTGCCCAGCTTATCGCCAGAAGTCGCTCAGATATCTCGCTTTTTGATTCACTGGTGGATTCATACCGCGCCTTTGGACCTCTGCCAGCATAGCAACTGCCCGCAATCCGATTCAGCGAATGGGCGGTTTTCTGCACGCTCGCCCAATACGGCGCGGCGTCCGGTAGCGTATGCGCTTTTCCACTCAGGAACTCACCCCTTTGAATCAATGCGCGACGGGCCAGGGTAAAAGTATTACGCCGTGTCTCATCATCACCTGCGATAAAGGGGTGAAACCTCGGTTCAGGAAATCGTTTATTTCAGCGGTTCAGGCAGCTAACAATCCATAATTTGCTGTCCGACTCCGGTTTCTTTAGCGGCTTCAGGTCAATAGTTGTGGCAACCAGCTTATCATCAACCGTAAGCGTCCCCTGCTCGGTCACCCGTTAATCTTTACGCTTCTTACCTTTCAGCAATGCGGGTGATGCGGTACCCCTGAGAGTACAGCAGTAAAGCCTGCCTGCGGGGATCGCGTTCGTCGGGGGCGGATGTCATGTTCACGCAGCCCAAATACGGCCGCGACACTATTTGATCATAGGAATGCGGCAGATTTCGCAGAGTTCCCCCCTCGCCTTTGATTTACGCTGTTATATCCAGGAAAAGATGTTTACATTTGTTCAGCAAAATTATCGGCCGCTCAGCAGAGCGTCACTGACCGACACGCGGATTGATCGCAGGGAAGAACAGCCGTTAACTTCATCATCAAAGTCATACCGCAAACAGAGGCAGGGAAAGAATGAGGGAGCTTGCACCCGATGGCATCACCGGGATGCCGTCACGGACGGCAGAGTATCTTTGTCGCCAGATCGCACGCCTGCTGAAAGGAGGAAGCCTGACCCCGGAGACCTGCCAGCGTATCTTTGCTTTCTGTGGAATCAGACCGTCAGATGCTCAGTGGCGTCAGTTTCTTATCCCGGTTCTTTCCTGTCTGGGATTACTGTCTCTGGTTGCCGGAGCGGTGTTCTTTATTGCCTGGAACTGGGCCTGGCTGCCGAAAATGGCGAAATTTGCCCTGGCCGAGCTGTTGATCGTCGCGCTAGCGGTGATTGTCTGGTGGCGCTGGTACAGCACGCTGGCACGCAACGCATTACTGGCGACAGGGTTAAGCTTCGGTGCCCTTTTTGCGCTGTATGGACAGATTTATCAGACCGGTGCTGACAGCTGGGAGCTATTCCGGGCCTGGTTATACGTTCTTCTGCCGCTGGCGCTGATTGCCCGGCAAAACAGCCTGTGGTTTTGCAGCTGGCTGGTCGCTAACCTGGCGTTCCAGCTCTATTACAACACCCTGCCGTCGTCACTGCTGGATCTCGCCGCGTCTGACAGTTTAACCAGGCTCCCGACCGCTGTGCTCTACGGATATCTGGCGTTGCTGGCAGCCTGCCTGATTGTCAGGGAAGCGCTGGCGTGGCGCGCGATAACGCATCAGCCCGAGAGCTGGCTGGCAAGCCGCTGGTTCTCGCGAGTCATGGCGGGATTTTTACTGCTTCAGCTGACCGCCATTGTGGCCGGAAACCTATCTGACTGGGGCGGCGGTGACCACCATCCTTATATCACCGGCGGTTGGGTGATCATCCTGCTGGCAGGTTATTACCTGTACCGTTACCGCTATCCGGATCTCTGCATGCTGACGCTGGGCATCGCCAGCCTGACCGTGGTTGGCTGTGCGCTAATCATGCAGTTATTTCTTTTAGCCTACGATACGGGTGATCTGTTTTTGACTGGCATCCTGTTGGCATTCTGGGTGGCGGTAAATGGTTCAATTCTGCTGAAGTGGCAACGCAAACTGGTTGAAAAGGGGCCAATCGATCTGGTTCCGGCCAGGCTGACGTTACTGACAGACACTTTGCGTCAGCAGGGTTTGCTGAGCGCCTCGCAGGTTGAGGAAATTAAGCAGCGCGGTCACGCATCCCACCTGCCCTGGTATCTGAGGCTGGCGCTAAGCGTCGGAGGCTGGGTGGCAGCGATCATCATTCTGTTACTGATGATACTGATGCTCTATGCCACTGATCTGCTGGAAGACCCGAATGCTGCCACCCTTATTATTCCTTCGCTGCTGCTTGCCGCCATTGCGCGTGGCCTGTTAAGCAGTCAGCGTGACGGTAAACATCACCTCGGGCTGGCATGGGCGATTGCGGCAACATGCGGGCTGATAACCGGCGTTCTGCTGCAAATTCAGAGCAATGACGTCAGCTTTATTATGCTGAGTTCACTGACTGCCTTGCCGATCCTGGCCGCAATGGCGATGGCGATGCCCGACCGCACTTATCGGTTTATGGCCATCACTGCCCTGACCTTTTTCCTAGTGCTGGCGGGCTACTCTCTGGCCCGGTTCTGCCTGTCTCCGATGGCTGCACGACTTGCTGTGTCCGTACTGGTGGCGGCGGTTATATTTTTGTGGATGTGGACTGTCAGTCATCAGTTGAGGTTACAGGCAGGGCCGTATGCTGACGCGGTACATCCTCTGCTGTATGGCATCCCGTGTGGTCTGATGTTGCTGAGTTTCCTTGGGATAAACGCGGCGTATCTCACGGATTTCCTCTGGTCAGCATCGCAATTTTCCACGCTTCAGTCTGCGACTGGCCCAGGGATAGCGGCTGGCTTAGTGCTGAGTGCGCTCAGTCAGAAAAGACACAGCAAGCCGCTGTTTTCGATTATCACTCTGCCCGCTGCACTTATCTGCGGGGCTGCCGCCCTCTATGCACCGGGTATAGGGCTGGGATTGTGGTTAATTCTGATGGCACGTTATCAGGGAAGTCTGGGGTTGCTGGTAGTGAGTGGCGGTTTCATGGTGCTGTATGTCATTGGCTGGTATTACTTCCTGGAGGTAATTCTGCTGCAGAAATCCCTGCTGCTGCTGGTCAGCGGTCTGGTTTTACTGGGGCTGGCATGGGGAGTCAAAAAAGTATTACCTGCACAAATCGGAGGTGCCAGTGAGAATGCATAAACAGAGCCGATGGCTGGCTGGCGCTGTGATAGCGCTGGCGCTGATAGCCGTCAATGTCAGCATCTGGCAAAAAGAGCAGTTGCTGAAGCAAGGCGCGGTCATGATTTTACCTCTTGCCCCGGTTGACCCGCGATCCCTGATGCAGGGTGATTACATGGCGCTGAATTATGCCCTCACCCGCCCACTGGAACTGACGTTGTATCAACAGGCTGAGTCCTGTAGCGCGACCCTGTCAGCGCCATGCCTGCCCACCAGCGGAACCCTGATTGTTGACCTCGATGCGCAGCGTCACGCGACTCAGGCCCGTTTTGATCAGGGTGAACCTCTGCAGCCGAATCAGCTACGGGTAAAATACCATCAACATTATGGCTCGCTGACCGTCGGTACTAACGCTTATTTCTTTCAGGAAGGTCATGCCGACAGATTCGCGCAGGCACGTTATGGGGCATTTCGGGTGGGAAGCGATGGAACGGCTCTCCTGACGGATCTGCTTGATGAGCAGGGTAAAGCGATTCAGCCTTAAGGATGCGAGACGCTCACTGGCCTGGCGCTAAATACCCTGACAGGCGGCCTTAATGTCCTTATTGCCGGATGCCCGTCACAGGTCAGCAAAAGGATGCTGTGCCGGAAGCCTGTTTTGCGATCAAGCCTCGTGCCGAAAATTTAAGCGAGTAAGCTGCATCAATATAGCTGCTCAGACATAGAGAAAATTATGCCGAACATTATTGACGACAACTGGATTAGGGTATCTGTGATATCAGCAATATTTAGTAGTGTCGTGGGTTCATTACTGGTTTTAACCTATCTTTCCTTGGGAAAAAGCAGTACACCCGTAATGGGTTTAATTTTTACTTATTTTTTCATCGTTATGGTGAGTATTATTGGCACCACGATGGGCTCAATGATAATCGGCATGCCATTAGCGATGATTTCAAAGCGATTTTATCCTGACGCTGCCCTGAAGGGGAGCTTTTTTATCGTGTGCTCTGCGCTCTTCATGTGGCTGGTTGTACTGGCATGGCCTGTTATCAGGATATGTGAAACGCCTTATTCGGATATTTTGCTTTTAAGCCCCTATGCCTTCTGTTCAGCTGCCGCACTTGCTTATCTGGTTTACTGGGATTGATGAGTATTATATCAATCAGGATCGGGGCAGTAGGACCGTTAATGAAAAGAGCTAATGGTATCATTTTTCAGCCAGACATATAGAAACAGGTGAGTCCAGAGTGTCGGAATTCGGATGTTCCCCCCCCCTGAGAGCAGTTTTAATTACAGACTCACCTGGATGTTAATTAGATAATGTTTACGTGACAGCACGTGATCACATTTTGCCTGCCAGATAATCATGGATTCTACTCGAAATACTGTTTATCCATCTCGACAAGTTTCTTTTGTAATCCTGCCTCCCCTTCAACCACTTCGTAAAATTTACTGTGAGTATAAAGATAAATACGCTCGGATGACGCAAACATAAACATGTCTGGTGAAGCCATATTTGAAAAGCGACTGATCACTTCAGGCTGTAAAAAGATGACATCATTCCCGATGTGACCAATCACTCCGCGCCCCCAGTTTCCCGCACGAAAAAAGGTATCTGGATTGCTATATCCCGTGCATCTGGTGAGCCCATGCTCCGGACAGGAGACAACAGAAAGAAGATGAAATTTACTCAGATCTAAATCACCAACATTATAGCCACCGACATAGGTTGAGCCATTACTTTTGAAGACATTGTAAATACGCCATTTATCATCCTTTCCAAATGGAAAAATAACCTGGAAATCTTCCGGGTTAACCTCTTTTATCTTCTCGCTCCGGAAATATACAGACGATTCATCTTGCGCGTAGCTCGCTAATTGTTCCGATTGCCAGTATGGCCGGGTAGTCTTAACGTAATTAACCGGTCGAAACGTAGAGGAGTATTTAGCCACTAAATAAAGATCGCGCTTTTCTATTTTATTGACCTGCATGGGCTTTGCTGTTAAGCAACCCCAGGAAGTGATGTTATAAATTAAACCTGAAGTATCGCCCGTCCCAGTAATGCAGGGAGAGTGTTCGTAATTAATTTTACTCACCCAGTAAATATTGTTCTTAATGGATACATAGTTACTGAAAACAGGCCGTATATCATTTGAACATTGCTGACTTACCTGAAATAAGTTATCTCTCTCACCATTCTGGTTAAATTTACCATGAACAGATTCGCTACAGACATTAAGGACAGGCCTGCCACGCACATCGCTTTGCATTGGCCGACTTGCATCGAAAATATATTTTAAGAAAATAAAAATCAGAAACACTCCAATAATTAACCCTATCCTGACAAAGATACTATGGTTTGACTTCATGTGTTATTCCCTTTAACCGCTATCCTGGTATCACATCAGATAGTGCAGACCGAAGGTAAACGGCAAGCGCGCCGCCTGGCATGAACGCTATTCAACATAATTAATGCTTTTCCGGGATCATGCATTCTGCAGCATAGCCCGCATTTAATTTTATATCTGCCCACATAACACTGTTTCTTTGGGGTACGGAGCGTAAATCTTCAGTGTAATCATTTTCTCATCTTCCCATGCTTACTTGTCTGGTGGCGCAGGTTTAAAAACCCCGGTGTGCTGGGCACGGCTAATGAACCCGGTTTACAGACATAAATAGATGATGAGTTTTAGCGGACACATTATATTTTGCCTGGTTTAGAGGTCAGGCCTGTGGTTGCTTACCACCCTATCGACTTGCATTGACTGAATTCAGTCCTTGGTACAATGAGCGCCATATGGTTTTCTGCCATGCACTGTTTAAAAACCTGCTCTTTGTAACGGCCCGCCTGTAAACCCAGCATGGTGCTGGACCGTTCCGCTGCGTTATTTTCAATGTAAGAGCCACAATTTTCTTTGAACTCCTGAGGATTATCGCTATAAGACATCGACCATTTCAGCTGAGCTTTAACTGAATCATCTGATTGATGCTGGGGGACGGCTTTTGCTGGTTCCAGGCCAGAATAGAGTGGATTGCCCAGTAATCTCTGTGCAAAGCGTTGATTTTCTGCAGTTAAACGTCCGGATTTACACATCTGCAGATAGATCTGCGAAAGGCGTTGCTCCTCAGCATCGGCAGCATGGGTGCATTCCTCCAGGACTTGTTCATTAGTCTTAGCCGGTTTTTTATCTGTGGATCTCCAGTAACTATTTTTAAAGTCCGGTACCGTGCCTTCAGTGGTGCCAAAAGGGCAAAGTGCACTGGCGCAACCCAGTAAAAACATGGGCACACACGTCAACGTCAGAACACGTAACAGGGAAAACGCTTTAAGACTGCTTTTGTTCATTTTATTTTCACTTTAGTCAGCTGCGGAAATGGGGTCTGAGCAATGTCATTATTTTTAATGTTCCGCGTTTCGCTCATAGCGGACCTACCGAAACGCAGGTCAGGTTTGTGCCTGAAGCAGGCGTTGCAAATACTCAGTTAAGTTAACACCTGGCGCGCAGTCCTTACCTTAAGACAAGCCATTGCGGTGTTCATAATTCGTCAGCAGGATGAAGGAAGGTCAGAACGATCTCCTCGCGTCGTTGGGTGCGAAATTACAATAAACTCTACAGGAAACTCAGTGTCGTTTCTGGCTTGATGTTTTGACCCCGGTGGAATTTCTAGCCCCTGCAGGGCTTTAATATTATGCATCTTACCCTCCAGTTCCATTGAAAGAACACCATCGAGAACAAAGAAAAATTGTCTGGAAACGGAGTGAAAGTGTCGCTTTTCAGAAGTGCCGGCAGGCATTTTCTCATGAATAACCAGCATATCCTGACGGTTTACCAGATACCAACCATCGCAATTGTCGCCCCAGAAATAATGCTCTGCATTTTCCTTTGAAATCATCATCCTTCTCCTGTTTACACGCGCCCATCTATCAACATCTTAAGAAAGTGATACCGAGATGTAGTATAGATTCTCAACAGGTTATGCTTTTGATTATTTACCTAAAGATCTGAACTGCATCGTTCAATATATCTGGTAGTTATCAATGTATTGGGAAAGCAGAATTTTATCTGCCTATAATGTCCGCTTTTCGCTCATAGCGGAAATTAGCCTGACGTCAGTCTTCCCTATACCGGCAGCGTAGGTTCGCACGCCATTAGAGAATAGCTACGCTGGGCACTCGTATGCGCTTCACTGGCAATCTTAATTGCGGAAAATGGCCAGGGAAGAAAATCCGCCCCGGCCATCTGATTTAAGCCAGTTGTAAGTGAAGATTATGTTGCATCAGGATATCAGCCAGCGAACCTTCATGGCTGGCAGAGGCATTGTGATACAGGTCGTACTGCTGACCGTTACTAATACGCTGCCCATCCTCGCTCCAGACGCCGCCTTCAATGTTACTTAGCGTAACCACATTGCCGTCCGCGTCTTTTATCGTCGGCGCCTCACTCGCATTGTCGTTCATTGGCAACGGCTCTTTTTGCCCCAGATTGACGCTATTACTGCTGAAAGCGCCCAGATTAATGACCTCAGCGTTGCCTGATCTCAGCCCAAGCGTGGCAAAATCAAACGCCTCATGCGCACCATTCAGCTGAAACGAATCGTCATCGGCAGCACCGTTCAGGCTGGTGTGCAGATTTGAATATAAAAGCGAGAGCGTTTCACTGTTTACTGTTCCAGAGAGATGGAGATTGTCAGCCATATCAGGATGAAGAGACGCGTGCTCCAGTGTGATAGCACTATGGCTTTCCGAATTGCTGCCATCTTCTGTGTTGCTGCTGTTCACAGTTGTGGCATTGATCAGGTTGTCCTGCGCTGCGGTTGCAATACTCAGCTTCGGCTGCGGCTCGGCCATATAAAGCTCGACGTTTTGCGAAACGTGGTTAACGTTTCCGGCAGCATCACGAATAGTTGCGGTAATCCTGTGCTCGCCCGGTTCAGGCGTGAGTGCGTCCAGCGTTTCAAGCTGCACGGCCCACGTGCCTTTGCTGGTCACACTGGTTTGCCACTGGTGGTCGCCAAGCCTGACAGTAACAATATCACCGGCTTCACCCGTACCTGATACATGCTGATCATGGCTGGAGGCAAGGTTGATTTGCTGCCCCTCTGTGAGGTGAGTAAAAGCGATTTTGGGTGCGCAGACATCCACCTGATAGCTGGTCGTTATCGTAGCCGTATGGCCAGCCGCGTCGCTAGCAGTCACGACAATGTCATGCTGCCCCTTGCCGAAACCTGTTTTCATCGTCCCCGGCGCCAGTGGCAGGCTCCAGTGACCATCGTCGCTTACTGCCGCATTGTGATGTTTACCACCAATAATCACCGATACCGTCTGACCGCTGCCGGTGACGCCCGTTGTGCCGGTCAGCATCGAGCCCTCTTTTTTCTCCGCACGGTTCAGCCAGCCGTCACCAAATGGCGTATCAATTTCAGGTGCAGGCTGACCTGGAATATCGACCACTGGCGTAGTATTGCTTCCATCGGTGGGATTATCGGGGGTGACCGGTGGCAACGGATCGCCGCTGTTATCACTGACCGGAGAAGTCAGATCCGCTGTGACGTAACCACTCTGTTCAAACCAGTTTCCGGCGCCATCCAGCACGCCAAACGACAGGAAGTTGCCGCCCTGGGAAAGCTCCGACGCGCTGATTTCCGCGCGCCAGCTGCCATCTGCCTCTACCACGGCATAATTCCAGTGGAAAGTATCAGAAACCTGCACCGCAAAAGTCTTAAGCGGCAGCGGCGCTTCAAGCATGCCGCTGATAACGTACCAGGTCTGACCGTCATGCTGTACCGCATCCTCCAGTGTGATGTCGTTAACGGTGACTTTCGGGTTGCTGCTGTTGTAGTGGGTAATCAGCAGCAGATTCTGGCTGAGGCTGGTACTGTTTCCATTCAGATCCGTTGCGCTGACCTGAATGGTGTGGTTGCCATCCTTGATAGTTTTCACGTCGCTGTCAGAGAGCTGAACCTGCCACTGATTCTGATAGATACTGCCCTGCCAGGTTCTGCCGTCAAGGGTCAGTTCAACCGGCGTGCCGGAGGGAAGATGGGCGGCAGTGCCGGTGAAGATAATGCCGTATATCCCCTCCTGGTAACTGACCGCATTGTCGCCGGTGATCGGATCAAGGGTCAGCTGCGGCAACGCCTCAGTAGCGAAGATTTGCACGCCTGCTGAGGCATAACCTTTGTTGCCCGCTTCGTCGGTTGTTTCAGCAATGGCACGGTAGCTCCCTTCCTCCATTCCCTGCAGCGTTTCCGCGGGAACTGAGAACTGCCACTGGCCATTTTGATCGACGATGCCGCTCCAGTGGGAGGCCCCAAAACTAACCTCAATCGTGCTGCCGGCTTCGCCTCTGCCGGAGATCACCAGCGGGCTGCTGATTTCATGACTGTCGATCACCCCGTCCCCTGCTAGTGTATTAATCGTGACAAGAGGATCCTGCGTATCGGTAATAAACGTCGTCTCCGTGATACCGGACTGGCCCCAGCGATCGGTAGCGGTCAGCGTAACGGAATGACTCCCCTCGGCTAAATCTGCTTCCATCAGCTGCCCGGTGGAGAGTGAGACAAGCCAGTTGCCCAGACTGTCCACAGCGCCCGCATAGTGAACACCATCTACGGTCAGATCGATCTTCTGGCCCGCCCCGGTCACACCAGTGGAGCCGCTCAGCGTAACAGGCTCGAAGCGTTCATGTGCGTTCATAAACCCGTCGACAAACGGCGTGTCTATAGTCGGCTGTGGCGGGATAGCGTCTGATGGCGGTGCTGACGCCTCTACGGTAATGACTTTGTTTGCGGTGGTAGTACCGCCAACGCTGTTTTCAAAGGTTACGCTGATGTGGTTAGATCCTACCGGCAGCACCTGCAGATCGGCAGACGGCAGGGTAACACTCCAGCTGCCGTCAGCGGCCGGCGTTGTGGTATAGGTCTGACCGTTCAGCATTATGGTCAGCGTGCTCTCTGCGGCGAGGTTCGCTGTGGTGCCGCTGAACGTCTGTGGGGAGAGCTTCTCCTCAGCGCTTAACACGCCGTCACCAGTAAAACTGTTAATGGTTAAAGAAGGGGGCGTGCTGACAGGCGGAATCGGCGTGCCACCATCGGCGGGTGGCGTATTGCCACCATCCGTTGGATTGTCATCGATAACCGGCGGAACCCCATTGCCGCCTTCAACGGGCGTAATAAGGTCGGCTGTGACATTGCCACTCTGCTCAAACCAGTTTCCGGCACCATCCAGCACGCCAAACGACAGGAAGTTGCCGCCCTGGGAAAGCTCCGACGCGCTGATTTCCGCGCGCCAGCTGCCATCTGCCTCTACCACGGCATAATTCCAGTGGAAAGTATCAGAAACCTGCACCGCAAAAGTCTTAAGCGGCAGCGGCGCTTCAAGCATGCCGCTGATAACGTACCAGGTCTGACCGTCATGCTGTACCGCATCCTCCAGTGTGATGTCGTTAACGGTGACTTTCGGGTTGCTGCTGTTGTAGTGGGTAATCAGCAGCAGATTCTGGCTGAGGCTGGTACTGTTTCCATTCAGATCCGTTGCGCTGACCTGAATGGTGTGGTTGCCATCCTTGATAGTTTTCACGTCGCTGTCAGAGAGCTGAACCTGCCACTGATTCTGATAGATACTGCCCTGCCAGGTTCTGCCGTCAAGGGTCAGTTCAACCGGCGTGCCGGAGGGAAGATGGGCGGCAGTGCCGGTGAAGATAATGCCGTATATCCCCTCCTGGTAACTGACCGCATTGTCGCCGGTAACCGGATCAAGAGTCAGCGCCGGTAATGGAATGGCGCTGGCCTTCATAGCGTCGGAGGTGGCGGGGGCATCTGAAGCTGTTGCTGACTCAACCTGGGGCGTAAGCGTTAAGGTTGAATCAGCTTCGCTGGTCGTCGCCCTCAGGGCGACAGCTGCTCCGTTTAACGGCGTGCCTGACGGGATCAGAATCTGGCTTTGGGTAGACTCTACGATTGATAACGCGGGATCTGACTCTGGACTGGCAGGGAATGGCATTGGAGTTGTTGCAGAAGCTGGAGATTGCCAGACAGGTGTCAGCGTGGTGACAGTCTGAGCATCGCCGGAAACGTCTGTGCTGAACTGTGCCTCCTGAAATAAACTTCCCTGCTGGAAAAGCATTTTACTCTGCTGGCCTGCAACCTCAGTAAAGAAATTCTGATAGCGAAGCGTATCGCTCTCGTGCAGGTTAAGAATGAGATCGTCACCCTGTTTCTGAAAAGAAGAAATCTGAGAAGGTGAGCTTTGCAGCGTGATAAGAGCGGGTTCGCTCAGAATAGATTGTGATTTTCCTTCAGTGGACTGAGACAATGGGTGACCGCTTTTCAGCGATATGACCGTGGCGCGGCCCGTTCCTGAAAATGCCATGGAAATCTCCTTATATACCAGTTATTAAGTAGGCAATGCCGTTGGAAATAAAGCGACGCTTTACTTATTTCAGGCACGCAACGGCCAGCGCCAATAAAGGTGCTGAGGCAGAGCCGGCACTCAACGCATTAAACGCAATTCGTAGCAACAATAAAGGGCATAACCACAGCCAGATTAAATATTCGGTTTTGAAAACAGATTATTTCTGCTGGCAAAATAAAAAGTACCATTCTTTGCAAGAGTCCGGGCATCGGCTCAATTAACCTTTACTGACTTCAACGACGTATTGTCAGGAAAAAGTGAATAGTTGATGCTGGATAGACATAAGCTAAACTTCGTTTTCATGTCTGGCTACCAGGTAAAATCTGGAAATGTCCCCTGTTAATAGCAGATGCTTCCTGATGATTTAACTGCCCTGCTGTCTCAGTTTAGTAACAACTTCCCCATCCCTGTAAGAGCAATGATGATGCTATTGCACCATTTTAAGTGGCAGGTGGGATATTGCATTACCGATATAAGTGTCCGCTTTATGCGAAAAGCGGACACTTTAATTTAAACAGGAATAAGTCAGCGTCAATCCTTATTAATCAGGTAACGACTGAGCCAGTTACTTCACCACCGGGTTCTTTTTAAGTGAAAGCATGTTCATAAACTCTTCATCCAGATGCAGGTGTTGCCGGACAAGTTCAGGTGGTGTACTGGCGAGCCACTGGTTAAGCGAAATATCGGCATAGTAATCACTTTTAAAAAGCTCAAGAAAACGCAGTGGTCCCTTACCGGTGTTTTCGATGTAGTGTCCCATAGCGAAAGGAACATATCCCACATCGCCGGCGCGGTAGTCAAAAGTCCTTGCCTGACCGGATGATGCAAAGACCCCCATCCGTCCCTCTCCTTCAAGGTAATACTGCCATTCATCATTGTTAGGATGCCAGTGCAGCTCGCGCAGTCCGCCTGGCTCAATTTCCACCAGTGCGGCAGCAATCGTTTTTGAAACCGGAAAATTGGATGAATCCGTAATCCTGACGGTTCCTCCCGGCGCGCGTACCGGATCCTGAGCCAGCATCTTGTGGGTAAAGCGGATTTTCGACTTCACCCCGCCTTTTATACTGTCTGATTCCAGGCTGCCCGGAACGTTGCCGGCAAAAATGTACTCATCATCAGGTGAAGGCAGGTGAGAAAATGAAGATACCGGAACCCTGAAGTTTTTGGCGAGAATTTCCGGGGGAATATGCCTGAACCAGTCTGACAGCAGAAAAGTGCTATCCTCATCAAAATTTCCGTCGTCAAAAGCCAGTAAAAATTCACAGCCGTCGGGACCGAGACCCTGAATCGAATGGGGAATACCGGGCGGAAAATACCATAGGTCACCTGCAGCGATATCATCAACAAACCATCCTCCGCTGGCGTCAAAAGCGGTAATCCGCGCGTTGCCATAAGTCATGTAAGCCCACTCCCCCTCTTTATGCCAGTGCAGTTCGCGAATACCTCCGGCATTGAGGCGCATGTCCACACCCGCAATCGTCGTAGATATGCCCAGCTCCCGCTGCGTCACCTGACGCGTCCAGCCACCGCTTCCCTTGCGTACGTGCGCATCACTGAAAGAAAAGTGAAGGTTTGGCAGCGTTCCGCTGTCGGTAACGGGCGGATTTACGATGTCCGGACTTTCAGCCTCACGAATAGGATCATGTGGTCCGGGATCTCGTCCTCTGCTCCCTGCCGGAAACGTCTTTACGCCGTTGTCATGTGCCATGGCCTGACCCGCCGCAAGCGCGACCGTTCCTCCTGCAGCAAAAGCCATAAAATGTCTTCTTGTCAGTGTTTTCATATTCATCCCTCTTAAGAATCTTTTATAAACGGTATTATTTTTGTTACCGCCATAAAGTTATAAACGGGCTGAATGCGGAGGGAAAAACAACTTTGTAACACTGTGGAAAGAGTGCAATTTTCACGCAAATAGTAAAGATTCTTGAATGTATTAAGAAAGATTAATGTTGTTTAATCAACGTATAGTTATAAAGGGATTATCCTGTGCTTAAGCGCACTAATCGTCAATTAATGTGGGTCTTTTTGATTTTCATTTACCCGGTGATCGGTAACTGCTGATAAGAATTTTTACGAATTGAGGGGGTTTAACGAGGCCTGAGCCTTTGATGCGTGAGCTTTCACGCACGTACTCAGATAGACGAGGCGCATGTGCAGGGCCGCTCTGTTACGCCTGATTAAGCCCGAAGCATAAAGTCCCCTTCTCACTCATAGCGGACATAGATAAATCCGCCCTGGATCACGTATTTCAGTCACTATCACTGGCACTGTTGAAACCGGAGATCAAAGTCACCCCCGATTTACTACGCTGGTTACAAGACAACATTCAGAAGCCGTTCAGCGCTCAGCGTCCAAACATGCCCTTTAGTTTTTGCTTCATGCTCCGAACATAGAATGGCGTAAACTGCGACCTGATATGTGAGTCCAGACCTTTGTCGTTCTGGCCAAGGCGCATCAGATCCACCGCCTGCCCATCCGGAGAGGTATCCGCTGCGACAAGACCCGCACCACGCATCACCTCTTGCACATCACCGCTCATTTCCACCCCCACCAGATAATGCGGTTTATCATCGACTGACGGGTCGTGCATTAAAACCAGGAATGCACGGCTGACCCCGGGACATTTTGCAAACCAGGCTGATAACTCTTTCAGAAGCCTGTCCGGAACAACGGCAGGTACTCCCACTAATACCTGTGTTTCTTCCTCAACCACCCTTGTCTGCGGCAGGCGACCCGTTCCTTCCGCCAGCATGGCTTCAATTTCTTCCGGCACAAACTCCTTTCCGTAATCCGACCTGGGATTAAGAAACACACCCTCTCCCCGCGTCATTTCAAAAAAGGCTCTGGCAGGCAACTTCATGTATTTACTTTCCTGGCTGATGGCGCGCTGCAGGGTGGCAAGCGAGCTGAATACCGGAATGACAGGCGTTCCATCCGGTTTTTCCCAGTGCTGAATCGAGATATTCTCACCCGCCTTTAGTTCGACCTCACCATCACCCGTTGCCCCTCCGGAACTACCCAGGACGTAAAGCGATGAATCTAACAGTACCCGGTAAAACTCAGGTCGTTCTGCTGGATGATCGGCCGCCAGTTTTAAAGCAGTCTCCAGTTTGATTTCCCTTTCGTCAGACATTTAACCACCTTAGGCAGGATTGGATTAGGATCAATTTAACAAGGGCTTATGAGCATAATATAGATAATTTCTACTCGCCAGATTCCTGCACGTACCGGAGGATTGCCTTTGAGGGCTCGTTATTGCGATTAAGGACATGCGTTTGAATGGGTAAATGGCAGAACAGGCACGATCTTTTCCGTTTTCCAGACGCTTCCCTTAAACTACACCGCACAGGCCTCAACTATTAAGCTTATCTGACTAACATCCTGTTCTATAAACTCGTGAGTCAGAACCGTTACCAGCGTGTTTATCAGTGTTTGTTTAAAATCATGCTCAAGCTGACATGCCATACTGCTACAGAGAACGATGTAACTTCAGCTATTAAACCAGGAAAATAAGATGTTTTTACCGGATGCACGATTCACAAAAATCTTTCCTCACTTCTCATTCCAGGCATGAGTCGTCAGCTTTTTGTTTCTCTGGATGGGCCCAAGGGAACCGGTAAAACCACTCTGCTGGAGTCCATTACGCAAGTGCTAAGAGCAGATAACAGGAAGGTGATCCGACTTAGCGAGCAAAAAAGCGATCCCTTCAGGGCGGAAACAATGGCGCTGGTTAACAGGCTCGCCAGAAATCCCTCCGTTGATCTTGAACAGGATATTTGTGAACGCTTTGCCGTTAGCCGTGCCTGGATTTCACACAACGTACTCACTAAACAGCCCGGGAACTGCATTATCCTGATGGATCGCTGGTATCCGTCTGATGCCGCGTTTCGGCGGATGATGCCCTTTGCAGAGATTTTGCAGCGAAATATTGAACTCAATGTGCGAGCGCCAGATCTGCATGTCGGGGTGGTCACGGCACCTGAAGTTTCATGGGAACGAGCCGCGGCACGATCGCGTGGGCTGGGGAGTACAGTCATTCACAAACTGGAAGAGCATGTCGCTTGCACCAGAGCATTCGAGCAGGAGATGACTAACCACGGCTGGTTTTTATGTCGCAATGAAGGAACCGTAGAAGAGGCAACGATGCAGGTCATTGCTGAAATCTATAAAACGCTTTGATGCCCTACAGTTATCCGTTTCAGGGGCGGATTCTCACTCGAAATTGCCAGTTAATAGCGCGACCTGTTCCATTTCGCTCTCACCTCATGAATATATCGCCTCTGCAGATCGCTTTTTTCAGTCTTTGACATCAGAAAATAAACCCCATAACAGTCGCGTTATCATCCCTTCTTCGACAATTCGCACAACCTTTGGTTGTTAACTCAAGAATCATCCACCTGAATTTTACTTGTCTGAAATCAACATTAGTCAGATTACCGCTGGCACAGATATCCTGCTTTCACTTATAAAATTGCTTTATTTTTTAGATAAGGGCACAGGGAATTGCGCTACGCATCGATACCATTTAATCACAATCAACTGGGCTGGCCTGCGGGTGAGCATTGTTTTCCGCCGCAGCCCATGCTGCGAGAGGATATGACTGCCGACTGGGTTATCGTCGGCGCGGGATTTGCAGGTGTTGCCTTTGCGCGCCGCCTGGCTGAAATTAATCCTGGCCTCAAAATTGTCATTGTCGACGCGTACAGCACTCGGGAAAGCGCATCGGCACGTAATTCCGGATTTGTTATCGGTCTGCCTCATAATATTGGCAGTTCCACCGCTGAATTAAAAAAGGCCAACCCTTACCGTAACCTGCTTCAGGAAGGCATTCGTCAACTGGAGCAGGTTATTTCTCAGCATCATCTTCAGTGCGACTGGCAACAGGTCGGTAAATATCACTGCCAGGCTGAGCGTGGCAACGATCGTATTTTAAAAGAGTACGCCAGCCACCTCGATTTAATGGATGAGCCGTGGCAGATGTCAGACAGCGAGGAGCTTTACTTAAAACTCGGCACGCGCTTTTACAGCAAAGGGATATATACACCTGGCTGTGTGCTGGTTAATCCAGCGCAGTTGATCGCCGGGCTAAACCACTCTTTACCTGAAAATGTTCAACGCTTCGATAACACGCCAGTGCTGGGGATTCGCTACGGCAGCATGGCTGAAGTGCTGACACCGTTTGGCATCATCAAAACGCCAAAGGTGATGCTGGCCACCAACGCATTATCGCCAGAGTTGCGACCAGGACTTTCGCGTCAGGCAGCAATGGCGACCTTCGCCAGCATTACCGATCCGCTGACGGATGAACAACTGGCCACCCTGCCCCCCATGCAGAGCTGGGGGCTTACGCCGGTTAATGCGATTGCCGGTGCAACCTTCCGTTTTACCTCAGACCGCCGTTTCCTGATTCGCCAGCACGTGATACCCGCACTCAGCGGTCAGGTAAATGCCGCAGAGACCTGGCAGGCAACCCAGCTGCATCAGCGCTTATTTCATAAAGTCTATCCGACCCTCAGCAGCGTAAAGATAACCCACACCTGGTCCGGCACCATCAGCGTTACGCGAAACGGCGCGCCTGAATGGGGCATGCTGAACAAATTTATCTGTACGGCGGGTGGCTGTAACGGCGCAGGTGTTTCAAAACAGACCGTAGCGGGCAGTCTGCTGGCAGATTACATGATGAAACAGGACAACCCGCATATCGCGGATATGCTGTCGCTGGGCAAGGCCAGTTTCATGCCGCCATCGCCGGCGCTGGATATCGGCATAAAACTGTCACTGATGAAAGAGCGTTATCTGGGCCGTAAAGAGGTCTGATCCTCCTTTTGGTATGGGCGGGAAGCGGCATAGGCTGTTTGACGTTAATCCCCTGAACCCTGCGGCTCAGGTCACGAACCAGCCCGCAGGATAGTGTTCACAGATAAATTCCACGAAAACCTTAACCCTGATGCTCTGGAGATGGCGGGAAGTGTGCAGCACCCAGAGCTCAGTAAGATTTTCCTCCTCTCCCCAGCAGACAAGCTCTCCCTCTTCCAGCTGTTTGCTGACGAGGGATTGCGGAAGCATCGCCGCACCAGCACCCGCCAGAACGGCGTCCCGGAGCGTCAGAATGGATGACAGACGCATCAGAGGCTGTGGCGTAAAACATCGCTCTCCGTCCTGTACGGCCCAGAGCTCACCAGGCTGAAACGTTGACATCACAACTGCCGGTATTTCCGGCGGGTTATGCGGATCGCCTGTTGGCATGACAAGCGCGGGAAGCGCCACCAGCACCTGCTTATCACGGGCAAAACACCGGCCGACCAGCGAACTGTTTTTCTGTGGATTAATACGAATAGCAACGTCAAATTGCTCATCCACCAGATCGCTCATGCGATCTTCTGAAATAGCTTCAATCAGGATGTCAGGATAGCGTCGCTGAAACGCAGCCAGCAGGCCGCCAAGCGCCAGTTGCGAAAACAGCAGCGGTGCGGCGATACGCAGGGTGCCCGCAGGCTTTGTCCGCTCGTCGCGTGCTGATCGCGCGGCTTCATCAATCTCCTGTATTGGCCCGGCGGTGCGTGCCAGCAAACGTTCGCCAGCATCGGTGACCCGCAGTCGCTGGCCGCCCCGCTCAATCAGCCGCACACCAACCGCCTCTTCAAGTTCAGCCAGCCTGCGTGATAGCGTGGCTTTGGGCCTTCCGCTGGCGCGACTGGCAGCACCCAACCCTCCCCAGGCGGCAATCAGATGAAAATCTTTTAGCGCGTTAATATCCACAGGCTGTCTCATTTATGGAACAACTCGTCTCAATATTAGCGTCTATTCGTGGGAAATGGATCGGCTTATTGTTTGCTCACACCCACCCAGACATTATGGAATAAACATCATGACGATTCTTGTTACCGGCGCCACTGGCCGTGTTGGCCGCCACCTTGTCGATCAGCTTATCCACCGCGGTGCTGATTTCCGTGTTCTGACACGCGATCCGGCAAAAGCGGGCTTTGCGGACAATGTCGACGTTGTTAAAGGCGATCTGCTGGATATCGACGCCCTGCGCGCCGCCTTCAGCGGCATCAAAACGCTTTTTTTACTGAACGCGGTCGCTGCAGATGAATATACGCAGACAATCATCACGCTCAATATTGCCAGAGAGTGCGGCATTAAGCGTGTCGTCTACCTGTCGGTTTTTGGCGCAGACATTTCGGTTAACGTGCCGCATTTTGCCGTCAAATATGGTGCCGAGCGCATGCTGAAAGAGATGGGGTTTAGCGCTACTATTCTGCGCCCCACCTACTTCATCGATAATGAGGTGATGATCAAAGATGTGATCATCAACCACGGCGTTTACCCGATGCCGATCGGCATGACTGGCCTGGCAATGGTCGATACACGGGATATTGCTGAAGTGGCGGCAATTGAACTGATAAGGCGCGACCAGGCCAGCGAAGAATTACCGGTCGAAACGCTCAATCTCGTGGGGCCGGATACGCTCAACGGAGAAGAGGCAGCAGCAGCCTGGCAACAGCTTCTGGGCCGTCCGGTAATTTATGGAGGAGATAATCCGGATGTATTCGAAGCCAATATGGCGGAGTTTATGCCGCGCTGGATGGCGTATGAAATGCGGCTGATGGCTGAACGTTACGTCAGTGATGGGATGATTCCACAAGAGGGCGACCGGGAACGTCTGGTCACCCTGCTTGGCCGCCCACTGCATACCTATCGTGACTTTATTACCGCACTCGCCGGAGAGTAATCTGGATCTCTCAGGCTTAAGGACAAGCCTGTAGAGCAATGCTGCGCATGCTAACTATTACGATGCACCACTTTCAGTTGGGGAATTCAGCGGCTCATAGATTGTACTGAGCAGTATCAACAGGTACTGACACAATTTATTCTGTGAGTGCCTGTTCTTATCTTCGGCGACAGCTGCTCTCTGGCGTCTCAATTATCTCACGCCCCTATCTTATCCTTTTCAGCATCTTCACCGTAAAAGTGTGAACCCGACCACATAATAGAAAAGTTAACCGCACAAACTGTAGCAAAAGGTTAATTTTTACTTAACATTCACAATTATGAACCCTTTCTTTCCCAGGCACCTGTCATGCTCAGACCATCATCAAGTGAATGTTTTACAGTGGTAATTTCTATGATCATAGTCATTAGCTTCTTCTACCTGTGGTTCACAGCACATGAATTTTATTAATTATCACTAATCAATTCAGAAATAATCTGTATTGGCTCAATTTTTTCAAGGTTACGGAATACCTTTATGCCACGATTCACAATCAGTCAGCCCGTGATGCACCGCGTTACGTTTATTATATTATTCTCAATTTATATCTCGGTTTTTCTCAATCTCGCCTTTTACCGGCAGGCATATTCACTTATACCGCTAAATGAGCTTAAAAATATTCTTTTTTTGTTCTCCATGCCCCTTGTGGCTTTTAGCGTCATCAATATTGTGGTGACTATTGCCTCATTTCTCTGGCTGGACAGGATAACCATTGCACTATTTATCTTTGTCTCTGCCACGGCTCAGTACTTTATTCAGCACTATGGCATCATTCTTGACCGTTCAATGATCACCAACATGGTGGATACCACGCCAGCAGAAAGCATGGCGCTGCTGACGCCTAAGATGATAGTGGTAATATTTTTTACCGGCATTTTTATGGCTGTACTTGCCTTCTGGCCCGCGTTTAAAAAGTCGGTTCCGGTGTGGAAAGGAGTGCTTGAGCGCGCTTTAAGTCTGGTGATTTCTGTTGTGTTGATAGCCGTGATAGCCATGTTGTTTTATAAGGATTACGCCTCACTGTTTCGTAATAATCACGAGCTGGTGAAATCCCTGAGTCCGTCTAATTTTATTGCCGCCTCGCTCTCTTACTATAATCACCGCGAGCGGGCGAATCTTCCCCTGGTGAAAATAGGCGAAGATGCGCATCAACTCCCCCACATGCTGAACGGCCCTAAAAAAAACCTGACGATTCTGGTTGTGGGTGAAACGTCACGCGCCGCCAATTTTTCTCTGGGAGGTTATTCACGGCCAACCAATCCACTGCTGGCGGAAGATGACGTCGTCTATTTTCCTGACGTCTCCTCCTGTGGCACATCCACGGCGGTCTCCGTTCCCTGCATGTTTTCGAACATGCCGCGCAAGCACTACGATGATGCCCTGGCCAGTCATCAGGAGGGGCTACTGGATATTATTCAGCGTGCAGGGCTGAGTGTTTTATGGAATGAGAACGATGCGGGATGCAAAGGGGCCTGCGATCGGGTCCCTAATCAGGATATGACAGCCCTGAATCTTCCGGGAATGTGTATTAAAGGCGAGTGCTATGATGAGGTGCTTTTCCATGGTCTGGAGGAGTATATCAAACAGCTTCAGGGCAATGGTCTTATCGTTCTGCATACTATTGGCAGCCACGGGCCAACCTACAACCATCGTTACCCCCCGGCGTTCCGAAAATTCACGCCCACCTGTGAAACCAAACAGATTCAGGAATGTTCTCAGGCCCAGCTGATTAATACTTATGACAATACCATCCTGTATGCGGACTATATCGTCGACAAAGCGATTGAATTACTCAAAGCCCATCAGGAGGAGTTTACGACCAGTCTGGTTTATCTTTCCGATCATGGTGAGTCGCTGGGAGAGAAAGGTGTCTATCTGCATGGCCTGCCCTATGCTATCGCGCCTGAAGCCCAGACTCGCGTGCCGCTGCTTATCTGGCTTTCACCCGATTACCAGCAGCGTTATGCCGTGGACTACAAATGCCTGAGCCAGCAAGCCACCACGCAAAAATATTCTCAGGACAACCTTTTCTCAACCATGCTGGGCATTACAGGTGTTCAGACTCGGGAATATGTCAGTTCTGACGATATAGTGGCGACATGCAGAAATAAGTCGGGTCAAAAATGAGAGTGATAAAGCCCCGGAACGGGGCTTTAATCTGACAGGACGATATCTGAATAATCAGAAGGGCCGGGGGATAAACCATTGGCCGTCGATTATCACAGTCAGGTTTGCTCAGAGATTTCTCTCACCTGAACGACACAGTGTGGCTATCTGATATTGATTAAAGCGAACCCGACGCGAGCCTCAACGGCATCATGATTATGGCAGTGCCGATAAAGAATACGAAATCAGTGAATTATTAAGTCACCTTAGCCAGATCATCAACGCAGACAGATTATTCTTCCCAGGAAATTCAAACCGGCCAGTTTATGGCACGGTTGTTTTCGATAATATCCTGATGAGAGGGCGCATCACCCAGCGTCGCGAAACTGGCATAAAGCTGTGGCAACCGAGCCTGACCTTCTCCCTTTCTGGCCAACGCCAGAGCTCGCAGCATCACGGGCGCTTCCCAGTCACAGCAGTAACAAGGCGTGCAGGGCTGCTGACGCCATGATTCAGCGATAGTCCCAGAGAACACAGGATCAAAACCGGTGTCGTTAACCAGTGACATGGCCGTCTGCACAGCATCAGGATGATCTCCCGCTACGGCAACTGCCAGACGACCCCGACTTCCCTGTGGCTGGCCCAGATCGGCGAGCGAGTCGGCAAGGATGTTATTAAAAGCTTTAACCAAAGGGTGCCCGATTTGCTCCTGAACCCATTCGCTTTCGGTCTGCCCATTATCCAGTGCAGTAATCGGTGCATCGCGCAGGCCAGGATAGTAGTTGCTGGTGTCGATCACCGGGACATGGGTTGGAAGGTGATCGAAAAGCCCATCAGGCAGGCTGCTAAGTGCCGGCAGCGGAATGGAGAGAATTACGGCTTCGACGTCTGTAACCGCTCCCCTGATGTCTGTGGGTTCTGCATTAATTTCACCCGCGAAATCACGCACGCCATCAATTCCGCGTGAGTTAGCGATTTTTACCTTGTGCCCCGCTTCACTGAGCTTACGTGCCAGGGTTCCACCGATATTACCTGTGCCAATTACGCCGATTTTCATATTTCGCTCCTGATTCTGTGATTAAGTGAGATACCCTATATATTCACTGAATAAACAACAAGAACCGACAAAATAGTGGGTTACTAACCTGAAGGTAAGTATGGAAAGAGACTGGCGTTGTGATATTCCGGAGCAGCGACTGGTGTGGGCTCAGGCTACCACCGAAGCGCTGAAGATTATTGAAGGAAAATGGAAGACAATTATTATCTGTCAGCTTTTCGCCGCTAAAGGCCCGCTGCGCTTTTCAGAGCTGGAGCGCCGGATTGAGGGCGTAAATCAAAAAATGCTGATCCAGCAGCTTAAGCAACTGGAACAGGATGGCATCGTGACTCGCACGGTTTATCCCGAAGTCCCTCCGCGTGTTGAGTACTCACTTACCGATCTGGGTAAAGCGCTTGGGCCATCAATGACTGCTCTGATTGACTGGGCCTTCCTGCGTCGTGAAACGCTGGGGCTTGATGGCGCCTGAAGCTCGCATTTCAACCCAGTTATACCGATGTGGCTGAGCGCAGGGCATGGCTGTTCAGGCCAAGACTGGCGTAACGAGAAAGAAATTCCAGCCGATGGTGGATTATGTCGTTTCTGGCTGGTCCCGATGATCCCGTAACAGCGCTTGCGGATAATTCGGAACCGGCCAGCCCGGTTACATCGCCATGTGCTGGGCGGATTTCAGATGCTGTTCTACAACAGGGGTATGCGCGTCGGCCAGCGCTTTCACATCCGGATCCTTTATCTTCGTCGCGTCACTCTTCAGCGTCGACAGCACCATCTTATGATCCATTATTCCGGCATTTTCCATATACATTTTGTCAAAGGCAGCGCCGCTCTGCTTTTCCAGCTTGTCGGCCATGGCCTTATGTTTAGCGTCTGGCGCAGTCGGTAATGTCACCTCTTTTTGCTTAGCAACCGCCTGAACTTTTGTCAGAGCACTGCCATGATCTTCGACCATCTTCTGTGCAAAGGTTTTAACTTCTGCGCTTTGTGTTTTGTTCAGCGCAATTTTGGCGGCGGCAATTTCATTGATATTGGCCTGCGCCATATCCTTCAGTGCTTTTTCATCACCAGGGCTGAGCTTGTCATTCTTTACGGTCTGCGGTGTATTCCCGCCCTGCGGGGCGCTTGTCTGCGTCTCAGCCTGTACGGTGGCAGTGCTGCACAGAGCGACGACGGCTGATATAGCCAGCCATCCTTTATAGCTTTTATTATTTTTCATTTTGTAATCCTGAATATTATGGGAAGACCGATATCAGAAAAGTTCTCCTCAAAATTACCTGCTCCGTCTCATGAGTCGACATGGTTTCTGTCTCGCTTAAGGTACCTTACGTAGCAGAGTTATTAAGCGTTGTAGTAATGTCAGGTAATCGCAAGTATAAACAATGCATTGCAGCAGCATAAAAATAACGAAAATGTATTCCGCCTCGCTTAAAGCCGAAAATTTATCTATTGTTAGCAAGGGCTTCAGCATAAAGTTTATACGAAATATCAAAACATCGTACAGCTTTTCTTTGATTAGTTTGAGATAATTCTTAAGGTTGCTATGTGGTTGTCGGCCGTTTAATGCTGGGTAATAACTAACAGGTGACATAATAATGTGAAGAGGTTGAGCTCATGTTACCTCCTTACATCGCTTTATATTTTCTGGTTCAGATTACTGAATAATATTAAGGAAAGATTACATGCTCAAATCTCGCGCTTTAAAAGCCGCATTTGCGGTGGTGATATCTTGTACCGTGCTTGCTGCGCCCGTTTTCGCAAATCCGGGCAACGGCAACGGTGGTGGCGGTCAGGGTAATGGTAATAGCGGAAACCCGGGTAATAACGGCAAAAGCGGAGAGCACGGAAACAAGGGGCATGGTAATGCGGGTCCGAAAGAAAAACATGGAAATCGTAAGAACGCAGGACGACCCGATCACGTCGAGTCAGATATCAACTACTCTCTTGCACGTAAACTTGCCGTCAATTATGGCCTTGTCGGCTATCAGTCTTTGCCGCCAGGAATAGCTAAAAAAGTTGCGCGTGGTAAACCTTTGCCTCCGGGTATCGCCAAAAAAAGTTTGCCAGCATCAATGCTAAATGAGCTGCCCTATTACCCTGGTTACGAATGGCGATCTGTCGGAGATAATCTTGTGCTGATAGCCCTGAGCACCGCTGTCGTGACCGCCGTAATTAATGGGGTTTTCGATTAACCTTCAAAACTTTTTCGAATGGGTTAACTTTCCTGGTGAAGCGCCAGTAACACGCTTAAATGCTTTTCTGAAGGCGCTCTCCGACTCATATCCCAGTGCGGCAGAAACGCCTGAAATCGTCTCGTCTGAATTTTGCAGATGATTGCTGGCGAGCGGCATCCTCCATTGCGTCAGATATTCTATGGGAGTAATTCCAACCGTCTGACCAAAATGTTTTGCAAATGCAGCGCGGGACATCCCTGTATGTGATGCCAGCTTATTTAACGTCCGGCATGTCATCGCAGCGCCCGTCTCCGGTGTAAAGTACCTGACAGGCAGATTGCCACTCATGCTTTATGCACTCTGTGACAGGCTCCGTTGGTCCCGTTGATCGGGAATGCGCGCAATCACCTTAATTTCAAAATCAAATCCCGCCAGCCACGTCACACCCACCGCTGTCCAGTTAGGATAAGGAGGCTGCGGAAAAACGCGCTGCTTTATCTGCATGATGGTTTCGAACTGATGCTCCGGATCGGTGTGAAATGTGGTGACATCGATCAGATCGTCAAAGGTACACCCTGCCGCAGCGAGCGTGGCTGCCAGATTCTCAAATGCCCGTTCTACCTGAGCAGCAAAATCGGGCTCCGGCGTGCCGTCGGCACGGCTGCCCACCTGACCAGAGACAAACAGCAGATCGCCTGAGCGGATAGCCGCTGAATAACCATGTTGCTCATAGAGAGCGTGACGATTAGCAGGAAAAATGGGTTCGCGGGTGATCATAGAATTTCCTCAATAGCCTTTAGCGGATTGCAGGATGCAGCGCACACGAGTTTGATTTAATATACGCGGCGTATGTCACATTAATCACACATACGCCGAGTATGTCAATTAATATACCTCGCGTATGTGAAAGGAGAGTGTATGGCCGTTAAACGTCGCGCTGAAACAATGGAAGAGAACCGGGCAAAACTGATTGCAGCAGCACGCAAAGCCTTTGCCGAAAAAGGCTTTGCCGCTGCGTCAATGGATGAACTGACGGCCAGCGTAGGTCTGACACGCGGGGCGCTCTACCACAATTTTGGTGATAAAAAGGGGCTGCTTGCGGCGGTCGTCGCACAGGTTGATGGCGACATGGCCCAGCAGGCTAAAGCGGCAGCGTCTGGGGTGAGCGATGCGTGGGAGAAGCTGGTGGCGGAAGGCATCGCCTACATCCGCATGGCAATGGATGCCGAAGTGCAACGCATTGTGCTGCGCGATGGCCCGGCTTTTCTGGGAGATCCTTCGCAATGGCCCAGCCAGAACAGCTGCCTGGAAGCCACGCGTGAAACGATTACCCGTCTTATCGACAGCGGGATAATGAAGCCGGTCGACGCCGATGCCGCCGCTCATCTGCTGAACAGCGCGGCGCTGAATGCCGCACTGTGGGTCGCTTCCAGCAGCGAGCCGGAAAAGGCGCTGCCAAACATGATCGACGTGTTCACACAACTGGCAGGCGGCTTGCGCCATAGTGCGATTTAACCCTGAATGCTCACTGCTGCTTTCACTGATAGCCCTGAAGCTCTGAGTGCTGACGCCTGCATCTCTTTCAGGCGCGGTGTCGTTTTAATTCAGTGTGACAGCGGAATCAGGCCGCTCTCCTGATAGGTCGCAATCAGGTTATCAAAAATGGTTATATCCTGGCGCGTGCGGGCTATTAACTGCGCGCCAGCAACTGCGGTGTAAATTGCCAGCGCACGCTGCGCATTTTTCTCCGCGTTATCGGGCGACTTTTCGCAAAGGACCTCTGTCAGCCACTCGACGTTCGCATCGACAAAACACTGAACCTCACGCTTCACTTCCTCGGGCAGATCTTCATATTCCGCCGCCATAAAGCTGGAGAGACAGAGCCGGTTGGCATCTTCAAGCGACTTGCGGAAAATCTGCGGATAGCGCTGCAACGCTTCATCCGGTGAGGCACTTTGCTCGCGTATAGTCTTTAAATCCTCAGCCGTATCCTGCCAGTATCGGTTGGCAACCGCGGCTCCCAGATTGGCCTTACTGGCGAAGTGATAATAGATACTGGCATTCTTGATGCCTACCTCGTCAGCGATGCTGCGAAAATTAATCCCGTTATAGCCATGATTCTGGGCAGCACTTTTTGCTGCGGCCAGAATGGCTTCACGCGCGTTCAGGCTCATAACTCAGTTTTCCTTCAGGAGGTGGAGACGCATTATAAGGGGAAAATATTTACCTGCCAACTGGTAGACAGGGATTGACAGGAGAAAAGTTCGGCATCACAATCCACCTACCAATTGACAGGTAGGTAACTCAATCATGACTGATATCCACAATGCATCTGCAGTTCCGTCACTCCCCGCGATGAAGATTTATGACTGGTATGATGGCCCTTATCCTGCACGGGTCAGGATTGCCCTGGCGGAAAAGGGATTACTTTCTGAGGTCGAATTTATTCCGGTCAACCTGTGGAAAGGTGAGCATAAAAAACCTGAATTTTTAGCGATCAATTATTCAGGAACACTGCCGGTTCTAGCGCTGAATGACGGAACGCTGATCGCTGAATGCACCGCCATTACGCAATATCTCGATGTGCTGGATGAGAATCCGGTTCTGACTGGCGTCACGCCGGCAGAAAAAGGCGTTATCCATATGATGACCAAACGGGCTGAGATCGAATTTCTTGATGCGGTCAGCGTCTATTTCCATCATGCCACAGCAGGACTGGGGCCGGAGGTGGAGCTCTTTCAGAATCCGGAATGGGGTGCGAAGATGCGTGAAAAGGCCATCAGAGGGATGCACTACTTTGACGGCGTTTTACGCTCACAACCTTATGTCGCGGGCAATACATTTTCGATGGCGGATATCGCCGTAACCGGCGGAATGATTTTCGCGGCTTTGGTGAATCTTGCTGTTCCTGACGAGTGTCGCGCCCTGAAAGCGTGGTATGCAAAAATCCAGAGCCGCCCCAGCTATCAGCAATGGCAGGCAATGGTTGAAGCGGGCCGCCCTGCTGCTGCTGCATCGTCTCAGGACCGGGCGTAAGATCGCGCTGATCGTTCTGGATAACGTGGTCTGGCGGCTATTAAAAAAACCCCGGGAAATCTTCCGGGGTTTTGTGATCTCAAAACATGAAATTTCCGCGCGTCAGCCTTATCAGAATGCCGCTTCAGCCTGCATTGCGCTCAAAGTGGCTATTTACAAAGGCGCGGCAGCGTGGCGAGATCGGATCGAGAAACACCTGCTCCGGTGAACCGGACTCCTCAATCATGCCCTGGTGCAGAAACACCGCTTTGTTCGACACGTCACGTGCAAAGCCCATTTCATGGGTGACGATAATCATGGTACGTCCCTCTTCCGCCAGACTGCGGATCACCCGCAATACTTCGCCCACCAGCTCCGGATCCAGCGCTGAAGTTGGCTCATCGAACAGTATCGCTTTCGGCTGCTGCGCCAGCGCCCGTGCAATCGCCACACGCTGCTGCTGTCCGCCGGAAAGCTGCGACGGCCAGGCGTCGCGTTTTGCATAGAGTCCCACTTTATGGAGCAGCGCTTCTGCTTCTTCAATCGCCTCTTTATGGCTGCGCTTCTGCACATGAACCGGCGCTTCAATGATGTTCTGCATCACCGTTTTATGCGGCCACAGGTTGAAGCTCTGAAATACAAAGCCGAGTTGCATTCGCATCAGCTTGATGCGACGGCGCTGCTCGCGGCTCAGTTTTTCGTCGGCGTTATCCAGCGTGACGTTCACCTCGCCTACCGCAATTTCGCCTGCCTGCGGCACTTCAAGAAACGGAATGCAGCGTAGCAGCGTACTTTTCCCCGACCCACTGGCTCCAATCAGCGATATCACATCGCCATCCTGCGCGGTCAGGCTGATGTCGTGCAGCACTTCGTGTCCCGCATAACTCTTTCTGAGATGACTCAGCATGATGGTAGGTGCGGTCATGAGCGTGCTCCAAAATAGTAAGGTGATAAGCGTCGTTCCAGCATCGATACGCCTTTGCTGACCAGCATGGTAAGTATCAGGTAGATCACCGCCGCGCTCAGGAACACCTCCAGCGCCCGGAAAGTGGAAGAGACTATCGAGTCGGCAATGCCGGTCATCTCCATCAGGCTGATAGTGCTGACCAGCGACGTTGCTTTGATCATCGAGATGATCTCATTGCTGTAGGCCGGCAATGCCTGTCGAATCGCAATCGGTAAGGTGATACGGGTAAAGATTTTATACGACGACATGCCTGAGACTTTAGCGGCCTCCAGCGACTGCTGACTGACGGCACGCAGCCCGCCGCGCAGGATCTCCGAGGTATAGGCGGCATCATTGAGAATCAGCGCCAGTAAGCCGCACCAGTAGGGATCGCGCAGCAGCGGCCAGAACAAGCTTTCCCGCACCGCCGGTAAACTGCCCAGGCCGTAATAGACCATAAAGATCTGGATCAGCAGTGGCGTACCGCGAAATAGCCAGACGTAGAAGCGACAGAAAACGCTGCCAACACGCGTCATGCGCAGCAGGTTAAGCAGCAGCGCCAGCACGCCGCCGCCAAAGAGTGAGAGCAGCGCCAGGTTGATGGTCAGCGGCAATCCTTTCAGCAGCGCCAGCAGCGTCTGCTGTAAAAACATGATATCCACGTGGACTCCTTACCCCTTCACGCGCTGTTGACCGCGCATCGCAAACTTTTCCACGTAGCGGAAAACCATATCGGAACAGGTGGTGATAATCAGGTAGATCACCGCACCCACGCTGTAGAAGAAAAAGGACATCTGGGTGGAGTTGGCTGCGGTGGAGACCTGGTTCATGGTTTCCACCAGCCCGGTTACCGAGACCAGCGCCGACTCTTTGATCACCGATTGCCACTGGTTGCCCATGCCGGGCAGCGCTGTGTGTAACGCCTGCGGCACGATGATGCGGCGAAACATCATCAGCCGTCCCATGCCGGTCACGGTCGCCGCTTCCAGCGTTCCGCCGGGAATGGCGTAGAAGGCGCCACGGAATACCCCGCTCTGATAGGCTCCAGAGATCAGCCCGATGGCAATCGCGCCCGCCACAAAACCGTTCACATCAAACGGTCCCTGGAAGCCCAGCGCGGTGCCCACGGTGGAGACCACCTGTCGTCCACCGAAATAGAAGAGGTAGATCACCAGCAGTTCCGGCACGCCGCGAAACAGTGTGATATAGCCTGCCGCCAGTCGCTGCTGCCAGCGTGAACCGGCAATCTGCATCCAGCAGAGCACGCTGCCCAGCAACGCCCCCAGCAGCCAGGCGCAGAGTGACACGCTAACGGTGACGGCGGCGGCGTTAAGCAGCACGCCACCCCAGCCCTCATCTCCGAAGCCCAGTATCTGCCAGTCAATATTCATCAGCATCAGCGGTTACGCTTTCGGCGCGACATCTTCGCCAAACCATTTGATCGACAGTTTGCTCAGCGTCCCATCTTTGATCATGGAGTCCAGCGCCTGATTCAGCACCTGCTGCAGCTCACTGTTGCCTTTACGCAGACCAATCGCCGAGCCTGCGCCGAGCACGCCACCGGAGAAGCCATAGCCGCTGCTGCTGATCGCCTCAGCATGTTTTTTCACAAAGGCGTTGAGATTGGTACGAGACGCCATGACGGCATCCACCCGGCCATTCATCAGGTCGGCGAAGGTTTCAGGACCCGCCTGATAGGTGCGGATAGTGGCAACGTCGCCCAGGTATTTCTGCAGGAAATCCGCCTGAATGGTGGCGACCTGCACCGCGATGGTTTTCCCTTTGAAGGTGGTTTTCAGATCGTCGATCGCTTTTTTCATGCCGGCGTCATCATCCGCCGTCACAATCGTGCCGCTGCCTGGCAGCGTGGCCAGCGGGCTTTTTTTCGCAGTCACAAAGCTGGAGACACTGACGGTGTACTGATGGGTAAAATCGATCGCTTCAGCACGTTTTGGCGTTACGGTCACCGCATCGATCACCGCATCATATTTACCGTCGATAAGACCCGGGATCATGCCCGACCATTTCTGGGCGATAATTTCATATTTAAAGCCAGCACGTTTAGCCAGCTCCGCCACCATATCCGGCTCATAGCCGACGATTTTTCCGCTCGGTGTGGTCTGGTTGAACGGAGGATAAGCCGCTTCAGTCGCAAACTTCAGGGTGCCGAAATCTTTCGCATGGCTGAACGCGGAAGTGGCGAGCAGTGCCACGGTCAGAGAAGCCGTGAACAGGCGGTTACGCATCATCATATAAACCTCATTTATTTATTATTAAGAGAGTAAATCAATTGCAAGGCGGGTCAGCGCCTGCGTCCCGGCGGTAATGCTGCGTTCGTCCGGCTGATAGTCGGAGTTATGCAGGTGATCGTCACGGCCCGGCGTGGCCGATCCAATATGAATCTGGCAGCCCGGTACCCGTTCCGTGAACAGTGAAAAATCTTCGGCTCCAAAGCTGGCGCTGGGCTGCGCGATGATAGGCTTATCAAACTGATGCGACAGAATCTGTTCCAGTGAATCGATCAGGCGATCGTCATTCATCAGAGGCGGCACGCCGCGATGGAAGTTAACCTCCACCCGCACGTTTTGCGCCAGCGCCACCCCTTCGCACATCCGTTTAAACGAGGTTTCCATAGCAGCGCGTACTTCCGGCGACTTAGTACGGATGGTGCCCTGAAACAGGCAGCTATCGGGAATGATATTGTGGGTGGTACCACCCTGAATGTGCCCGATGGTCAATACGGCGGAGTGAGCGGGATCGCGTTCACGCGAGATGAGGGTCTGTAGCTGGCTGATGAGATGCACGGTCGCGATGATCGGATCGGTGCCCATGTGCGGACGTGCCGCGTGGGTCGATACGCCATGCACCGTAATGTCAAATTCATCGCTGGAGGCAGTGCTGGCCCCGCGCGTCAGGGCGACTTCCCCCGCAGCCAGTTCAGGCTTGTTATGCAGGGTCACGGCCCAGTCGATGCCATCTGCCGCGCCGTCCGCGATCATCGCCTCAGCGCCACTTTCTGGCGTCTCCTCCGCGGGCTGGAATATCAGCCGGACCCGGCCTTTGAGCTGCTGACGATAGTGCGGCAGGATCGTTGCGACACCCAGCATCGTTGCGGTGTGAATATCATGCCCACAGGCGTGCATTTTTCCGGGATAGCGGCTGGCAAACGGTAAACCGGTCTGCTCATGTATCGGCAACGCGTCCATGTCGGCGCGCAACAGCAGCGTCTTACCCGGCTCTGCGCCGTCGATATCCACCACAACACCGCTGCGGCCAACGCCGGTGCGGGGATTAAGTCCCAGCGCCTGCAGATACTCTGTGACCAGACTGGCGGTGCGCAGCGTATCAAAGCCTAATTCCGGATGCGCATGGATATCACGTCGAATCGCCACTAACTGCGATTCAAGTTCATTAACTCTGGCTTTTATTTCCCCGGCCAGTCGTGCTTTTTCCTGATTCATAGCAGCCCCGGCAATATGCGATCGGCACTCTGCTGCCGACCGCTATTTTAATCTCATCCTGATGGCGGACGTTGATGACCGTTTATTTATTCACAGCACGCGACAGAAAGCAACGCGCAACAGCCTGCTCTACATACTTAAAAATCAATAAGATAGTGTTATTTATTGGAAACCTGTATGAGATAACAGCGGATCAGCAATAATATTAATAATCCGCCACACGACATTACTTTCCCTACTGTCACTGAGGTGATATTTCGCTTTTATCCGGAGAGGTAATAAAGAAGTCTGCCAGTATTTCCGCTAATTTCTCGGGTTGTTCGTCGGGAATAAAATGACCGCAGTTGAGAACAGTTTCAATGCTTACCTGATGCGCTACGGTGCGCAGCGGGGTGGCCATATCGGGTATCGATCCCTGGTCGGCACTGACAGCCAGCAGCGGTAAAGCCAGTTTGCCTTTTAACGCGCGCTGTCGATTCTGCTCTGCCGACTGTGCAAAAGCGCGGTAAAAAGCCAGTCCGGCCCGCAGGGCCCCGGGCTGCTGAAAAACGCGCAGATATTCATGACGGGCCGCCGCATCTATGCGATGTGGATTGGCTGACTTACGGTTAAAAAACCAGTCCAGGTAGATCGCCTCTCTGCCAGTGATCAGCGCTTCCGGTAAATCATCCACACAGTGAAATCCAAAATGCCAGGTTTTCCAGGCGCTATCACCCACCATTGGCAGTAAGTCAGGCAGCGTGATACCGGGAATGCCGCCATCCAGCAGCGCGAGACGGTTGACCTTTTCGGGATGGCCTGCCGCCAGTGACCAGGCGACCCACGCCCCGATATCATGCCCGGCCAGATGAAAGCGTTCGATACCCAGCTGGTTCAGCAGCGCCAGTATGCGCTCTGCCACGCTGTCAGTGTCGTAACCACTGGCTGGAAAGTCAGAATCACCCTGCCCTGGCAGGTCGGGTGCGATCACATGAAAGCGGCTGGCAAGCAAGGGAATAACCTCCCGCCAGGCATAACTGCTTTGCGGGAAACCCGCGAGCAAAACCACAGCCTCAGCGTGTTCACTGCCTGCGCTGAGGTAGTGCAGCCGCTGCGAGTCAATGTTAATAAAGTGGTGCTGGTAGAGTGGATATTCGTGCATAAAACCTCCGGATAATAAGGAAACGATCGATTCCTTAATGTGTAAAAAATTTAGTCGAGTAACTTCAGCGCCAGGGGGACGATGCTGGCATCGGGCCGGGTCGCAGCAACTTTACCGGCGACCCGCATCCCCAGAACAATGCAAAGCATTAGCGAAGCGGTGGCGTCTCTGTCCAGTGCAGGATTGACCGAACCATCCTGCTGACCCAGGCTGATTATCTGCTGCAGATTCTGCTGGTTGCGTATCAGCGCCGCGCTGACGGCTCCGGCAAGTTCCTCATCCAGAGTTTGCAGCTCCACGGCGCTGACAGCCACCAGACAGCCGCGCTCACCTTCGACATCGCGCACTGAATCCACATAAAAATTGAGTAGCGCCGCCAGTTGCTCACGGCCATTTTCACATTGCGCCAGCCGCGCGGCTAAACTGCTGTTGCGCATTGAGAGATAACGAGCGAAGACGTTTGCAAACAGCGTGCGCTTGTCGGTAAAAGCTTTATAGATGCTGCCGGTAGTGAGCTGCATAGCCTGGCCCAAATCGCCGATCGAGGTGGCGTGATAGCCCTTTTGCCGGAATACCAGCATTGCGCTGTCCAGTGCCGCATCGGTATCAAACGCCCGCGGTCGTCCCCGCTCTTTATAACGGTTATCGTTCATCGCTAACACCATTAGAGAATGATCATTTCCTTAAAGATAGACTGATTTGTCCGCCAGATAAAGGCTTTCTTATGCCTGGGGCTCGCCTGGAAATGGAACCCGCCCCTCACCATGACCTTCTCAGATAAAACTCCGTATCGACGGCGTGTGAAAGGCATAGGCCCAGACATGTTCGGCACGTCAGGCACGCCGTTTTAATCTCGCGTTATCTAATCAGGCCCATCTGAGCCACGTATTGCCGATCTTGAGCAGGAGCTGGGAACTCTGGTTCAACTCAATGGAATGCCCTCTGGCAATATCCGCTTTTCCGCAGGGGAGCATGCAGCTCGAACTCTCGTATGACCGAAATTAAAACCTTTATCACGGGGAGTTTGAGAAGGAAGGAAAATCGTTACGTGTCAGAGTTGAAGAACAGATCACGTTTAATTTTCTGTCAGAAAGAATCGATGCCGTATTATCGGGTTTTGGTATTGCCTGTGTTCCTGAAGATACGATCAGGGAGCATGTAAAATCCGGAAAGCTAATTCAGATTCTGCAGGATTGGTGCCCTGCATTTCCCGGTTATTATCTCTGTTACCCGAGCCGTAAACAGCATCCGCCCGCTTTTGCGCTGATGATAGATGCGCTTCGGTACCCGGAATAGCGGGTCTGCAATTCGATGCAGACCCGCATGAATCTTAACGGCCCACACGAGCCTGATGTTCAGGGGAGTAACGTTCGCCGACGATTTCTATCGTTTCAAGCGTCTCTTGTATCTGCCGCACGTCGTCCTGTGAAAGCGTGATGTCGGCAGCACTCAGGTTTTCATCCAGCCGCTGCACTTTAGTGGTGCCGGGGATGGGAACAATCCACGGTTTTTGTGCCAGCAACCATGCCAGTGCTATTTGTGCAGACGTAACCCCTTTTCCGGCAGCCAGTTCACCCAGTAATGTGACCAGCTTTTCGTTAGCTTCAATTGCTTCAGCGGCAAAACGCGGCACCTTACTACGGAAATCGTCCCTGCCAAATGTCGTTCCTGACTTAATCGCGCCCGTCAGAAATCCTTTGCCTAATGGACTGAATGGCACAAAACCAATCCCCAACTCCTCCAGCAATGGCAGGATCTCCTGCTCAGGCTCGCGCCACCACATTGAGTATTCGCTTTGCAGTGCAGTAACAGGTTGTACGGCATGTGCACGACGAATGGTTTGTGCACCCGCTTCAGAAAGGCCGAAATGTTTGACCTTACCTTCTGAAATCAGGTCTTTCACGGTTCCCGCAACATCTTCGATAGGGACTTCCGGATCGACGCGGTGCTGATACAGCAAATCAATCACATCGGTTTTCAGACGACGCAACGAGCCTTCAACAGCTTTGCGAATATGTTCCGGGCGGCTGTTTAAAATCTGCTGTTTATTGTCCTCACCAAAGGTAAAACCAAATTTGGTAGCGATAACCACCCGGTCGCGTAAGGGTTGTAACGCTTCACCCACCACGTCTTCATTAAGATATGGGCCATAAACTTCGGCTGTGTCGAAAAATGTCACCCCACGTTCAACCGCGGCGCGAATCAGCTCAACAGCCTGACGGGTGTCGGTCGCCGGACCATAGCCATGACTCAGGCCCATACAGCCCAAACCGAGTGCTGACACTTCAAGCCCTGATTTTCCGAGATAGCGTTTTTGCATTATTGAAAGCCTCTTCTGTTGCGTTTTAAACGTCAGGTTTGCGGCCAGTCAGCCACTCCACCATCGCCGGATAGGGATGAGAGAAGAATGCGCTGGTTGCGGAATCAAGCGCCGCAATTTGCAACATATCCTCAGAACTGCGTTCAAAAACGAGGATATTGATGTTCTCTACCATTTCTGAGTTTTACAGTTGGCATGGCGTTATCCTTCAGCCGTTGTGTGTGAAAAGCATAACGTAAAGTGATTAATTGGATTAAGTAGGGTAATTAGCTAGGGCTTATTACTTTTATTCATCAATGATGATTAATCCTGATCTTTGTCTGCCCGCTATTGCAGATTTCGCTCTTTAAGAAACTGGCTCATGAGATCGACAATCTGCACATTATTCAGATCAATAACGTGATATGAATGAAACTCATGAATATGTGTGAGTCGCGACTTGATCTGACACATGCCCCTGAAAGGTTCAGAGTGACCGGTTTTCTTGATTTATCAGATCCTGAAATTTGCTCCCCTCCCACCAAATGGTTATAGTTAAATGACCAATTGGAGGTGACAGATGAAAACATTCAGCTTTTCTGCGAACAAAACCAAGGCGCCACGCTTATGGCAGGCCGCAGGCCTGAACAACGCTGATGGTGTCGCCCTGCTGGGCCAGATTAATGAAGGCCTTGATGGCAACGTAGCTCACCTGATCGTCAACTGGGCGAAGATTACGCAAAATGACCTGCGCAAAATGTCCGGTATTCCCTCCACGACATTCAGCCGAAGCGTGAAAGCGAAATTCAGCGCTGAACAAAGTGAACGACTGGTGCGTATTATCCGTGTCATTGATCGCGCAGTTGAACTGTTCGAAGGTGATAAGGATGAAGCGCAAAAATGGTTGAATGAGCCTAACAGGGCACTGAGCTGGAAAATGCCCGCAGAACTGATGGCGTCTGAAACCGGGGCTTACGAGGTCATGAAATTAATCACGCGCCTGGAGCACGGAGTTTACTCTTGATTCTCTACAGGCTGACCAAGACAAAGTATCTTTCGACAGCCTGGACGGGATTTGGCGCAAAAGAGGCGGGCGGCCGCTGGAACAGCATCGGCATATCCATGGTTTATGTTTCTGAAACAGCATCGCTGACTTTGCTGGAAACACTGGTCCATCTGCACTCAGCACACATCCTGGATGCTTTCACACTTCTGCGCATCGATGTTCCCGATGTGCTGATTCAGACCGCTGATATCACTGAGTTGCCTGCAAACTGGGCTGATGAAGATGCACCGGCAGAACTGGCTGACTATGGAGACGCCTGGTGCTCTGCCTGCGATGCGGTTGCGTTGCGTGTTCCCAGTGCCCTCTCCCCTGTAGAATATAACTATCTGTTAAATCCTGAACATCCCGAGTTCTTCCGGATAGTTCAACAGGCTGAGGCCATTCCGTTCCGGTTTGATCGTCGGCTGAAACCGGATCGTAAATAAACTATCCGGATAGCTTTTGGTCGCGCATTCGTGCGTTGAACAAGGGTCAGGAGCCACCGATGATCGTCTCTTAAGCCCTGAGAGAAGCCTTTCCCCCTCTGACCTGACGCAAAGCACTGAAGCTTAAGCCTCATCTATACTGCAGCTTATCTTTGCTGAAGGAGCCCAATCATGGGACTGAGCTGGTTTACCCTCTGGCCGCCAATGGCACGCGTGCTGTTTATCCTCGCCTGTCTGACCATTATTCTGACCGGCCTTTATCTGGCAGCACCGCTGATCAACCAGGTACTGCTGGCAATGTTACTGGCCATCATGCTTGATCCCCTGATTACCCGGCTGGAAAACAACCGCATACCGCGCATCGTCTCGTCACTTCTGGTGATTATGCTGATGCTGTTGATCATGGTGGTCACTATCCTCAAGTTAACCGTGCTGACGCCCGATTTAATGCAGCTCAGCCGCCAGGCGCCCGTGCTGCTGGCGGCCCGGCTTGAACAGCTGACGCTGGCCTTTGCCCGGCTTGATATCGGTATGACGCCCGACCAGTTGCTGACCTTTGTGGATGCAGGTGCGATAGTGCGCATCGTCACCGCGTTTCTGACGCAAATCCCTGGCGTCATCTCATGGTGGATCATGGTGTTCCTGATGCTGCTGTTTATGCTGTATGAGATGCCGCTGCTGAAAGCTGCACTGCAACAGCGGGTAAAGGGAAAACATCAGGCCTTTTATCTGGCGCTGCAGGAGGGAATTCAGAGCGTGATTGTGTATGCCAGAGTGAAAACGCTGACCAGTATTCTGGGCGGGTTAATCGTGGGCGTCGGTGCGCATCTGATCGGGCTGAAGTTTGCCTTTTTCTGGGGCGTGCTGATGTTCATCTTTAATTACGTGCCGGTGCTTGGCTCCTTTCTGGCCGCGATTCCGCCGGTGATCCAGAGTTACATCATGTTTGATTTACAGATCGCGCTGGCGGTAGCAGGTTTCTTTGTGGTGCTGAACCTCTGCCTGAGTTCGGTGATCGAACCATTGCTGATTGGGAAGCGACTCAATCTGGCGCTGACCACGCAGTTGCTGGCGTTTCTGTTCTGGCAGGCGTTACTGGGGATTACGGGCGGGATACTGGCTATTCCACTGACCTATCTGATTAAAAAGGTCCTGCTGGCGAGCTATCCGCAGCAGGACCCGGAGACAGAATTAACTCAGTGATGGCGTCTTCACCCGCCATGCGCGGGTGAGGCGTTTTTCAATCTCAACTATGATGAAGATCGCGATACTGACAATCAGCGAAATCAGCCAGTAGTTGATCGGCAGTGGACGGGTACCAAACAGCGTGTTCATTAATGGCACATAAATAATGATCGCCTGAAGGACAATCAGTACCAGCGTCACCAGCCAGATACCGCGATTTTTCAGCAGACCGCGATCCAGTGAGAAGCCATCAGAGTTACGGCAGTTAAGCATGTAGGCCCACTGCGCAGTCACCAGCATCTGCAGCAGCACGGTACGGATAAACTCGGCACTGTAGCCACGCGGTTGCAGCCAGGCTTCCAGCACAAAGGCACTGATTGAAATCAGCAGACCGACAAACACCACGCGCCAGATAGCGTAAGCGTCCATCACGTGCGCTTTAACATTGCGCGGTGGCCGGCGCATCGCATTGGCTTCAGCAGGCTCGAACGCCAGACCAAACGACAGCGTGGCGGATGTTGCCATGTTCATCCACAGAATCTGTACCGGGGTTAACGGCAGCAGATTGCCCATCAGAATCGCGATAATAATCAGCAGGCCCTGTGCCAGGTTGGTGGGCATAATAAACAGGATGGTTTTCTTGAGGTTGTCGTAAACCCGACGTCCCTCTTTGACTGCCGCAGCGATGGTGGCAAAGTTATCGTCGGCCAGAATCATATCGGCCGCCTCTTTTGTCACCTCGGTGCCTTTAATACCCATCGCAATACCGACGTTGGCCTGTTTCAGCGCCGGAGCATCATTGACGCCGTCGCCGGTCATGCCGACGATCTCGCCGCTCGCTTCCAGCGCTTTCACCAGACGCAGTTTGTGTTCCGGGCTGGTGCGGGCAAAAATGTCATAGGTTTTTGCCGCGTCCGCCAGTTCGGCGTCACTCATGTGTTCAAGCTGGTAGCCAGTGATAGCAGCCTGGCTGTTGCCGATTCCCAGCATCTGACCGATCGCCATAGCGGTTTCCTGATGGTCGCCGGTGATCATTTTGACGCGAATGCCCGCTTTCTGGCACTCGTCAATGGCGGCAATCGCCTCGGGACGTGGGGGATCCATCATACAGGCCAGACCCAGCAGCACCATGTCACTTCTCAGATCGGCATGATCCAGCGCGGTAACGGGTGCAGAGGTTCTCTTCCAGGCGGCGGCAACGGTGCGCAGCCCTTCGCTGGCGTAGGTGGTGATGGCGGCATCCCAGTACGCACGGTCTATCGGCTCTGCACCCTCCGGTGTTTGCTGCTGCTGACATAGCGTCAGCAGCACGTCTGGCGCACCGGTCAGCAGCACATAAGATTCGCCGTTTGCAACACAGCTGACCGACATATATTTATAGAGGGAATCGAACGGCAGCTTGCTCACCACCTCAACCGGCTGAGGTGTCGTCTGACCCTTCGCCGCCAGCACCTTCAGCGCGCCTTCAGTCGGGCCGCCAACAATCGTCCAGTGTCCCTGACTTTCCTGACGCAGCTGGCTTTCATTACAGGTGTCTACCGCATGCAGGAACTGCTGAAACAGCGGATCCTGTGCCGCAGAGAGTCCACTTGCGTCGCCCTGCTCAGCCACAATCTCCCCTTTGGGTTCATAGCTGTTTCCGCTGACGCGCCAGCGGCTCTTCGCCAGCACCACCGCTTTCACCGTCATCTCATTCATGGTGAGCGTGCCGGTTTTATCGGAGCAGATCACCGACATCGCGCCCAGGGTTTCAACAGTCGGCAGCTTACGGATAATCGCCTGGGTCCGCGCCATCGACTGCACGCCCAGCGACAGGATGATAGAGATAATGGCAGGCAGACCTTCCGGAACCGCAGCAACCGCCAGGCTGATGACGGACAGCGAGAGCTCGCCCAGTGGAATGTCACGCAGCAGATAGCCGAAGATAAACAGGGCGACCATCATCAGCAGGATGATGAAAAAGATCGCTTTACCGAGTTTGTCGATCTGCACCAGCAGCGGGGTTTTAACCTCTTTAATGCCGCTGATCATTTCGTTGATATGGCCCAGCTCAGTATCACCGCCGCTGGCGATCACCACGCCTGCGGCGGTGCCGGAACTGACGGTAGTGCCTGAAAAAGCCAGGTTCAGACGGTCGCCCAGCGATTTTTCACCGCTCAGCGTATCGGTGTTCTTCGACACCACCGTCGACTCCCCGGTGAGAATCGCCTCTTCAACCCGCAGATTATTGACCTCAAACAGTCGCAGATCAGCCGGGATTTTATCGCCGGGGCGTAACATCACCACGTCACCGACCACAATATCGCGCGTCGCGACCGTGACCTGTTTGCCATCCCGCACCAGCATCGCTTCACTGGCGAGCATGTTCTGAATACTTTTCAGTGACTTCTCGGCATTATTCTCCTGAATAAAGCCGATCAGGGCGTTAATGACGGCCACGCCGATAATGACAAAGGTATCGACCCAGTGACCCATTATCGCGGTGATCACCGCCGCGGCCAGCAGAATATAGATCAGCACATCTTTAAAATGCGCGATGAATTTGAGCAGAGCCGATTTCTCAGCTTTTTGCGGAAGGGCATTGGGACCGTGTTTCTGCAGGCGTTCCTGCGCAGTGGCGGTGGATAATCCTGCTGATGAGCTCTGCAGTTCGGAGAATATCTCTGCCACACTACGCTGATACCAGGGGCGCTCAGATAAAGCTAACGCTTTATCCTGCTTATCATTATTTAGCATATATAAACCTCGTGCCATTTAGCGATGAAATAAAGGCGCAATTAAAAGACATGCATTTTGCAGGCAGCCCCTCCTGCAGGTAATGACCGATATCATATTTACGTAAGAAACGTCTGACGAATAACATAAAATGGCTAAATTAAATCTAACCTATATTATGAGAATGACAACGTTGTTTTTGTTTAGCTAAGGTTTAAGTATGCTGATGCAGTGTGCATCGGTTTATACTCTGGCTCGCAAAAGGAAACTCTGATGAAAAAACAGAGCATTATCATGCTTTGCGGTTTCGTTATTCTCGCGGTCGCCGCAACGACTCTGGTGGGCTTACTGACCTGGCTGGTGGTCTCTCAGATGGCGGCGTAAGCCGATTCAGGCGAAGCGGCCCTGCCGCTTCGTTAAACTTATATGACGAAGATTAAAAATAAGTTTATCCCGGTCGCGATAAGCATCAGGGTTTATTACGCCTTAATGCTTATCAAACCGCAGTTTAAAAGCTGATGTTAAGGCGAAGAAAATGATTAAACGCAAGGTTATCCTCATTTTGCTCTGTTGTTTTTTTATGACAGCGTGCGATGAAAAAAAAGAAACGGATGCTCCCCCGCCCCGCGTAATTAAAGTTTTCACCATTGAGTCGGACATCGCTCAAAATATCCGGGTATTTCCTGCGCGTATTCAGGCGGGTGATAATACCGATCTTGCGTTTAAACGGGCAGGCCAGCTGGTACAGCTTGATATTCGTGACGGAACGCCCGTGAAAGCGGGACAGCTTCTCGCTACTCTGAATGATGCAGATGCGAAACTACGGGTACGCGACCGCCAGACTGCACTGCAACTGGCGGAGCGACAATTTCAGCGCTTCAATACGCTGGCCCAGCGCAGCGCCGTTTCAAAGTCTGAAATGGATGTGCAGCGTGCTAATCGCGATGCCGCCGCGACTGCGCTGAAAATCGCACAGGAGGAGTTACAGTTTCTTAGCCTTCGCGCGCCGTTTGATGGCGTGATTGCAAGGGTACAGGCGCGTAATCATCAGGTCGTGGCCGCCGGACAGCCCATTGCGCTGCTGACCCGTGCCGATCTGCTCGACGTCATCTTTACGCTGCCCGAAACCCTCTTCACCAGCCTCGATATCCAGAATATTGACTATCAGCCTGAGGTGCAGTTTAACGCCCTGCCAGGCCGCTTTTTCACCGCACAATACAAAGAGCATACCAGCCAGACGGATGCCGCCACGCTGACCTATCAGGTGGTGCTGACCATGCCGCGTCCGGCTGATCTCCCTGGCGTTGCCGGCCTCAGCGGATCGGTTCGCGTCAGGCTGCATAACCTGCCAAATGCCCCTGCCCGGCCGCGTCTGGTCGTGCCTGCGGCGGCGGTGTTCAATCCCGATCGCAGCCCCACCAATCAGCCGCACGTCTGGCTGGTTGAGCAGGATGGTGAGGCGCTGCGCATCAAAGATCGACCTGTCGAAGTGGGCCGTCTCACCGCCCAGGGCATTGAAATCATCAGCGGGCTAAAGCCGGGCGACCGTATCGTTGCCGCCGGAGTGGGTGAGTTGCGTGACGGTGAAGCGGTGCGCATCTGGCAGCGCGAGCGGGGGTTATAATGCGTATTCAGGAGCATTTTCTTGATAAACCCATTCGCATCTGGATGGTCATTCTGCTGCTGGGCGTGGGCGGCATCTATGCGCTGCTCAACATTGGCCGCCTCGAAGATCCGCTGTTTACCATTAAGTCGGCGGTAATTGTCACCCACTATCCCGGCGCGTCCGCACAGCAGGTTGAAGAGGAGGTAACGCTGCCGCTGGAGAATGCGCTGCAGCGCCTGCCGTCGCTGGACAATGTCACGTCCATTTCTGGCAATGGCCTGTCGCAGATTACCGTTAATATTCATACCCGCTATCTGGCCGATCAGCTGCCGCAAATCTGGGATGAGTTACGTCGTCGGGTCGGCGATGCGGCCCGGCAGTTCCCGCCTGGCGTTCAGGCCCCGCTGGTTAACGATGATTTCGGCGATGTTTACGGCTACTTCTTCGTCATTCATGGTAAAGACTTTACCAACAGCGAACTGCGCAACTATGCCGATCAGCTGCGGCGCGATCTGGTGCTGGTGCCGGGTGTGGCTAAAGTTGCGGTAGCGGGCGTTGAGCAGGAGGAGATCCGCATCGCTCTCTCCGCCAGCAAAATGACCGCCTATGGTATGACGCCGCAGCGCGTCGCCGATCTGCTGAGCCGGAATAACAGTGTTGCCAGTGCCGGAACGCTGCGGGTCGACAGCGAATCGATCCGTTTTCATCCCACCGGCGAACTGCAGACGCTGGACGATCTGGCTAATCTGCCGATTCTGCCCGCTGGTAACCCACAAAACGTGCATCTGCGCGATATCGCCACCCTGACGCGTGGCGTTACCGACAATCCCGCCAATATCTACTTTGCAGACGGTGAAGCGGCTCTGGCTATCGGCATTTCGTTCGCGCCCGGTGTCAATGTGATTGATGTTGGCGACGCGCTTTCCGCCCGAATGGCGCACTACCAGCAGGATACGCCCGCCGGTATCAGTCTGAAGGTGTTCTATAACCAGGCGCATGAGGTGAAACAGTCGGTTGATGGCTTTATCCTCAATTTCCTGATGGCGCTGGCGATTGTGGTGGGAACGCTGCTGCTGTTTATGGGCCTGCGCAGCGGCATGGTGATTGCCGCCTCGCTGACGCTTAACGTGCTTGGCACACTTTTGATCATGTACCTGTTTAAACTTGAGCTGCAGCGGGTGTCGCTGGGCGCGCTGATTATTTCGCTTAGCATGCTGGTGGACAATGCCATTGTGGTGGTCGAAGGGGTCAAAATCGATCATCAGCGCGGGCACCCTTTACAGCAGGCCATTGCCCGCATGGTGCGGCGCACTGCCCTGCCGCTGCTGGGTGCCACGGTGATTGCAATTCTCGCCTTTGCACCGATTGGCCTGTCGCAGGATTCGACCGGCGAATATTGCAAATCACTGTTCCAGGTGCTGCTGATTTCACTGATGCTGAGCTGGGTCACGGCGCTGACCTTAACGCCGGTATTTATCAACTGGAGTGAGAAGCGCCGCAGCACGGCTCAGCCTGAGCAAACTGAACCCTCCACGCCTTATCAGGGCATCGTATTCCGGCTCTATCGTCAGGCGCTGGGCGGCCTGCTGCGTTTCCGCCTGACCACGCTGACGGTAATGGTGGCACTGCTGGCTCTGTCGCTGTATGGCTTTACCATGGTGAAGCAGAACTTTTTCCCCTCCTCCAGCACGCCGGTCTTTTTCACCGATCTCTGGCTGCCCTATGGCACCGATATTCATTACACCGCGAATACGGCGGCGGATATTGCCCGGTTCATTAACCAGGATCCTGAGGTCGCAGCCACGGTCACGACGGTGGGCCAGGGCGCTCTGCGCTTTACCCTGACCTACGACGCGGCACGGCAGTATAGCAACTTCGCCCAGATTATGGTGCGGGTTAAGGATGGCCGACAGCTTGATGCGCTGGCGCTGAAAACCGAGGCCTATATTGAGCAGAACTTCCCACAGGTGAATCAGCGCATCAAACGTATCCAGTTTGGCAGCGCCAGTGACAGCGCCATTGCCCTGCGGGTGATCGGCCCCGATCCCGAAGTGCTGCGCCACATCGGCAGCCAGCTGGATGCCATTTTCCTGGCGGATGGCTCAACGTTTCCGGTTCGCAATGACTGGCAGGAGCGCAGCAAAGTGATCCGCCCGGTCTATTCGGCGCTGCGTGGTCAGGAACTGGGTATCGATAAACGTGACATCGATCAGGCGCTGAGAATGAATTTCAGCGGTGACGCGGTGGGCATTTTCCGTGACGGTTCGCGGCTGATGCCGGTGATGCTCTATCCGGCTGATGAAGAGCGGCAGAGTGTCGATCACATCGAGAATATTCAGCTGTGGAGTGCCGCCCTGCAGCACTTTGTACCCCTGAGCAATGTGATTTCCGACTTCCGGCTGGAGTGGGAGAATCCGCTGATTATGCGCCGCGATCGTACGCGCGTGCTGACGGTGCAGACCGATCCCGATCCTGCTTCAGGGTTAACCTCCGCACAGGTGGTGGCGCGGGTTCAGCCACAGATCGACCAGCTTAAACTCCCGGCGGGCTACCGGCTTGAATGGGGAGGTGAGCTGGAGAGTTCACGTGAAGCGCAAAGCGGGCTACTGAGTTCGCTGCCGGTGGGATTCCTGGCGATGTTCATCATTACCATGCTGATGTTTAACTCGCTGCGCGACGCCGTCGCTATCTGGATCACCGTGCCGCTGGCGCTGATTGGCGTCACCTGTGGCTTTTTGTTCACCGGTATTCCGTTTGGCTTTATGGCGCTGATTGGGCTGCTGAGCCTGTCGGGCATGCTGATCCGTAACGGGATCGTGCTGATTGAGGAGATCAGGCTGTTCCGGCAGGAGAAATCGCTGCAGCTAGCAATTATTGATGCGGCGACCTCACGTCTGCGTCCTATTCTGCTGACCGCCTTCACCACGGTGCTGGGCCTGCTGCCGCTGCTGCGCGACGTCTTTTTCCAGAGCATGGCGGTGGTCATTATTTTTGGTCTCGGGTTCGCGACAGTATTGACCCTGCTGGTGCTGCCGGTCATCTATCGTTGCTTCCATGGTCGGGAGGCGCACGGTGAATAAGAGCGGACTGGCAATGCTGAAGACGCTGGCCTGTATCACCGCCGTCTCGTTTTTCACGCTTTACCAGAGCTACGACAGCTACCATTACGACATTAATCTGACGCTGAACGTGCTGAGTTTTGTTTCGACGATCGCCACGCCGCTCTATTTTCTGCTCAGCGGTTATATTGATGCCGGTGAGCTGCATACACCCGCGTGGCAGCTCGGCAAAATTCGCCGCATTCTGCTGATTTTTATCTTCTGGTTCAGCTTTTTCTGGTTTGCCGGGATGCATCATAAGGGCTATCTGATTCAGCCGTGGTTTGTAATTGCGTTGATTGTGATTTATGTGTCGCATCCGCTGATTGACCGACTCATTCAGCGGCCTGGGCTGATGGCATCGGGGATTTTACTGCTGCTGGTGTTAGCTTTTGCCTATGACCTGCTCGCCAGTCTCTACCCGGGCCAGCGAGCCTTTTCGCTGCTGCCGCAATACCGAATCTGGACCTGGGTGCTCTACTACCTCACGGGTCGGCTGATGGCCGCGCCGCGCGTGATGCAGTTGCTGACATCACCCAGAGTGATAAAGATCAGCCTGCTGCTGCTGCCCGCGGTTTATCTCTTTACCTGGCTGTATGAGCGTCATTACTTTCTTGCGCGCTTTCTGGCGACCAATAACGATGTGGTGCTGACGGGCTCGCAGGTTTATCTGCTGGTGGTGCTGATTGTGATCAGCATTAACGCCATTCGCCTGCCGGAAAAAGTCCAGTGGCTGACGCCGTTTCTGACGACCCTGGGGAAGACCATGACCGGCGTCTATATCCTGCACTATCTGATTTTTGGCCTGCTGGCGGCGGCAATCCGCATCCAGACGCTGGGCGATAAACTGCTGGTCATCGCCCTGACGTTAATCTTCTCAATGGCGCTGTCACTGCTGCTGTTGCGCATCCCCGGCGTCAGTAAGCTAATCAGCCTGTAGTCGCAGGGCGGCTCGTTCGGTTGCCGCACGACGAGTGGCAAGAAACTCAGCCATTTTCGCCCGCGCCTGCTCCACTTCCTGTGGCGATGCGGTATGCGGCGAACCGCTGGTAAACGGCGGTTCAGGATCATATTCCATCTGCAGCTGAACCGATTTCGCCACCGCGTCACCCGCAATTTCTGCCACCAGCGTCAGGGCAAAATCGATGCCAGAGGTCACGCCTGCGCCGCTGATACGATTGCGGTCGCGCACCACCCGTTGACTAACCGGCTCCGCGCCCAGTCGGGCCAGCTGATCGATGGAGCTCCAGTGCGAGGTCGCACGATATCCCTTTAGCAATCCGGCGGCCCCCAGCACCAGCGAACCGGTACAGACCGACGTAACCCACTTCGCCTGATCGGCCTGCTGGCGAAGGAAATTCAGCGTGATGTCATCCGACATCAGGGCGATCTGTCCTGGCCCGCCAGGCACACAGATCACATCCAGTGGCGGACAATCTGCAAACGTAGTGGTCGGCAATATCGACAGGCCGCGATCGGAACGCACCGGCTGAAGATCTTTCCAGATGAGATGGCATTCGACACCAGGCGTGCGCGCAAACACCTCCCACGGGCCGGTCAAGTCGAGCTGAGTGACATCAGGGAACAGCAAAAGACCAATCTGTAGCGGACGATTCATGCGTGAACTCCGGGCAGGTGATGAAACGCCATCATGCCGCGATGCCCGGTCAGATATCAATCCCGACTACCGGAAACTATTTCCAGCGTATCCACCAGCGATGAGGGTAATATCTGGCCGTGACTCTGACCGGCATAACGCGTCAGAATCAGTCTGGCACCGCTCGGGCGCAGGATGTCGGTAAGCGCGCGCTCTTCCTGCTGAAGATCGTCAGAGTGGCCGGTTCGGCGTTCGGTGATGCCATCGCCCTCCATCAGATAGAGCGACAAATGTTTTAGCGGTCCGGCGTCGGCGCGTCGGGCCAGGGTAAGAATGCGCTGATGATTCCAGCTCAGCGAGGGAGCGGCCGCAAAATAATGGCTGAACCAGGCGGCATGAAAGAAGGTGTCCAGCACGAACAGTCCGCCGTAGGAGTGACCCCAGAGCGCACGCCGCTGCGGATTACTGGGCGCAATGCGTTCTGCCCACGGGACAATTGTGTTCAGCAGCAGCTGACGAAACTGATGGCTGCCTCCGCCTTTGCGGCCATGAGGCTGAGTGACCAGAGTATCAGGCGCATCATTGGGTGGGGTGTAGTCGTAATTACGCGCCACCACATCAAAGGGCAAATGGGTGTCGTAACCCACCGCGACCAGCACTGGCGGCGTGCCGCTGCTCAGCTTTTTAAGCAGAGGTTCTGTCAAATGTGCCATCGCCGCATTGCCATCCAGTAGCCAGAGCACCGGATAGCCGCCTGGCGGCGCATCGCTTTTGGGGATAGCAAGCCACACCCGATAGTGCCGTTCCCCATCCTGTGAGACAAACTTTTTACTCTGGAAGCGATACCAGGCGGAGCCTGTGTCGGCGATGTTCTTGCCCAGCGGACGCATATCGGGTCGGGCAATAGCCGGAACGGCGGTTAAACCGGCTGTCATCATGGTCAGCAGCATCAGGAGGAAACAGGTACGGATAGTGTTCATTCAGCAATCCCTGCAAGGTTATCGGGCTAATCACGCCTGAGAGAGTGCCATCCTGACAAATTTTCACCGCGATAACATCCCCGCTTTTGCCGGGGTTAATGACATCCTCAGGGCACGCCGAGAAAACGCAACAGCGCCGTCATTGCCGCCGCCCCCAGAATAATCATAATCAGCGGCGCCCGACGCCACGCCAGCAACAGGGCAAAGCCTACACCCGCCACCCGTGCCACACCGGCAAAATGCTGACCTTCAAACAGCGTGGTGGTGGCCGCTACCGCCAGCAGCAATATCGTGGCGGCGTCGGAGAGCATCTGCTGGGTACGCTCGCTGATCGGCAGTCGGTTTCCCAGCCTGACGCCTGCAAACCGCATCAGATAGGTTCCGGCCGCCAGCAGGGCAATCCCGGCGATAATCATTCCCTGATGTGTCATTTGCGCGATCTCCATGTCAGCAGGCCCAGCAGTGAAAACAGCACCGGCATGCCAGCCGGAACCAGTGGCGTCGCCAGCAAGGAGAGCAGCGCGCCGACGGTCGCGGGGATCCGGGTGCGTCGCTGGCGCAGCGCCGGGAAGATCAGGGCGATCAGGATCGCCGGAAACACCGCATCCAGTCCGATCACCGAGACATCAGGAATAAACTGCCCGATTGCTGCCCCGATCATGACGCTGACCGGCCATATCAAGCCGATACCGATACCGCACAGCCAGTAAGCGCTGCGGCGCTGCGCCAGTTGCGGCTGAGAGATCCCAAACACCACACTTTCGTCGTTCATGATGTGACAGCCCAGCCAGCCTGACGGACCCTGCCCCACCAGATCCTTGACCGCGATGCCAAACGGCAAATGACGTGCGTTTACCAGCAGGCCCGCTGCGGCGGCGGTAAATGGACTGCCGCCACCGGCCACAATGCCGATAAACAGGAACTCCGACGCCCCCGCCAGCACCAGCGTTGAGAGCGCCAGCGGCACCCAGAGCGGAAACCCGTCGGCCGACGCCAGCGAGCCATAGGATAAACCAACAATTCCATCAGCCAGGCAGACCAGAAAAATCGCTTTGATCACCCCTTTGTCCAGCAACTGCATTTGCGGAAAAAGCATCACTCTGTCTCATAATGAACATATAATCCGATATAATGAACACTGCGAAAGCGTTTTACAAGATGAACGTTATGTTCGATATAAAAAACATTCAGGTTATCAGGAGTGCGTTTGAATACCCCTATCAGCATTATTGCCAGTGCCTTAGTACGTGAACGTCAGCGAGCCGGTCTTTCACTGGCTGAAGTGGCGCGCCGCGCAGGGATCGCCAAATCTACGCTGTCACAGCTGGAAGCGGGTAATGGCAATCCGGGCATTGAAACCCTGTGGTCGCTATGCGTAACGCTGAACATTCCATTTTCACGTCTGCTGGAGCCGGATGCGCGTCGTCTGCAGGTGATTCGGCGTGGAGAGGGCCTGACGGTTACCGCCGATCTTGCCGATTATCAGGCCGTTTTGCTGGCCTCCTGCCCGCCCGGCGTTCGGCGTGATATCTATCTGCTGGAAGTTCAGCCCGGCAGCGAACGCATTTCCCAGCCCCATATCCCCAATACCATTGAGCATATTATTATCGCTAAAGGGCGTGCGCTGGTGGGTCCGGTCGACAGTGCGGTGGAGTTGGATGTGGGTGATTACATTACCTATCCGGGCGATGAGCTGCATATCTTTCGGGCGCTGGAAGCCGATACGATGGCGCTGCTGGTGATTGAGCACAGCTGATCACTGTTTAGTGAGCTTCTGCAGGGTTTCTGCGGGCGTGAGGTGAGTGATTAGCTGCACCTCACTGCTCAGCCTGACCTCCGGATAGTGCTCGCGCATCCCTTCCAGCAGCACCTCATCAGGCCATTCCTCCTGTTTCCCCAGCGTCGCGGCGACTTCGCTTAAGCGCAGCGTTTCGACCTGCTTCACCCACACGATTACCGCGTCCGTTTCATCGTGCTGATTCACCAGTCTCAGCGGACCCATAGTGATATCGCCCTCCTGCCAGCGAATCGTCGAGGTTTTCTCTCCGGACCTGACGGCTGGCATCAGACGCGGGACAAGCGTGAGTTGTTGCATTTCCACTCCCTTTTAAACGCTCATTGGTACCCGCAACAAAAACACAAATCAGGATTGAAAACAAACTCACTAATGTTATGTTATAACGTATCTATAATCACGTTCTTACAGGTAATACCATGACACTCTCTGCTCTGACATCCGACGATCCCCGTCTGCCGGTTGCCGTTCTCTCCGGCTTTCTCGGTGCCGGTAAAACTACCCTGCTTAATCATATTCTGAACAACCGCGAAGGACGACGGATCGCGGTGATCGTCAATGATATGTCTGAAATTAATATTGACGCTGCGCTGGTGCGCGATGGCGGTGCGCAGCTCTCCCGCACCGATGAAAAGCTGGTCGAAATGAGTAACGGCTGCATCTGCTGCACGTTGCGTGAAGATCTGCTGCTGGAGGTAAAACGTCTGGCTCAGGCCGGGCGTTTTGATCACCTGGTGATTGAGTCTACCGGCATTTCTGAACCGCTGCCGGTTGCCGAAACCTTTACGTTTGAAGATGAAGCGGGTGAAAGTCTGTCAGCCTATGCCCGGCTGGACAGTATGATCACCGTGGTCGATGGCTTTAACTTCCTGCGCGATTATCGCTCAGCCGATGATCTGCAGTCACGTGGCGAATCGCTGGGCGCGCAGGATGAGCGCTCAGTGGTTGATCTGCTGGTGGATCAGATTGAGTTTTGTGATTTGCTGGTGCTGAACAAAACGGACCTGCTCAGCCCGGCGCAGCTGCACCAGTTGAAGGGCATGCTGCAGGCGCTTAATCCGCACGCGCTTATTGTGAACAGTGAGTTTGGGCAGGTTCCGCTGGACTGCCTGCTGAATACCGGCCGGTTTGATTTTGACCGGGCAGCGCAGGCACCCGGCTGGCTGCAGACCCTGCGCGGTGAGCATCAGCCGGAATCGGAGGAGTATGGCATTCGTAACTTTGTCTATCGCGCCCGTCGTCCGTTCCATCCGCAGCGTTTCTGGCATGCAGTAAACCACCAGCTTGACGGCGTTATCCGCTCTAAAGGCTACTTCTGGCTGGCCAGTCGGCCGGAATATGCCGCGATGTGGTCGCAGGCGGGCGCGGTGGCACGTCAGGGTTATGCCGGGCGCTGGTGGGTCAGCGTGCCGCGAACTGAATGGCCACAGGATGCAGATTCACTCAACTTTATCGCTGAACAGTGGCAGGAAGGTACCGGCGATGCGCGCCAGGAACTGGTCTTTATCGGCATTGAGATGGACGAGAAGAGCGTCCGTGCCGCGCTGGATCATGCGCTGCTGACACCACAGGAGATGGCTGCGGGGCCTGAACAGTGGATCACCCTGGCCGATCCGGTGCCCGCATGGTTCGATGAAACCACCGCCTGACGCTGCGGTTGACGTACTTCTTTGACTTCGCAATAGTAAACGAACCGGCGGGTAGCAGTTTTCCACTAATCCCTGTTCAGGAGAGACCAGATATGCCACAACGTATTGCCGTAATCGGTGCAGGCGTGCTGGGTTTAGCCGTCGCGCAGTCATTGTCGCGACGGGGCGCACAGGTCACCGTCTTCGATAAAAACTATCCTGGCAGCGGAACCAGTCAGATCAGCTATGCCTGGGTCAATGCCAACGGCAAAGAACCCACCAGCTATCATGATCTTAATGCCCATGCGATAGACGAGCACAAGCGCTGGCAGGCCAGCCATCCTGCATCGCCCCGATGGCTGCTGGAAACCGGCACGCTGGAGTGGGCAGCCGATGAATCATCCCTGCGCCAGCTGGCGCAGCGCGCAGCAAAGCTTACGACGCTCGATTACCCCGTAGAGAAACGTAGCCGCGCCGCACTTCTGGGTGCAATGCCCGAGTTGCGGCTCGATCCCCGCGTTCAGCACGCCTGGTCTTTCCCGTCGGAGTGTCTGCTTTATCCGAGCCTGTTTATCGCCTCTCTGCTGGCAGAGCTGCGTACCAGTGGCGGGCAGCTGGTCTGCAACAATGAAGTGACGACGCTCACTGAATCGGCGCAGGATGTCCATCTTACGCTGGCCAGTGGGGATGAATGGCGCGGCGATCAGCTGGTGCTGGCGACCGGCCGCTGGGCACCGGAACTGATAAGCCAGTGCGGGCTTGAACTGGCGATGACCGATGCGAACCGCGCCGATCCTGTTGCCTGCAGTTTTCTGGCGCAGACACAGCCTTTGCCGATCCCACTTAAATGCAATCTGATTACCCCGGAACTGAATGTGCGGCCGGATGGCGGTGGCCGTCTGATGCTGCAGGCGCTGGATCTGGATCAGCACGCCGATCCGGCGCGGCCGGTCTCGCCGGATGGACTGATTGGCAAAGAGATGCTGCGTCGATTGCGGCGGCTGTTTAAAAACACGGAAGGCGCGAGAATTGAGCGGATTGAAACAGGACAGCGGTCGCGTCCGGCAGATGGCTTGCCGGCATTAGGCTACATCAGCGAGTCAGCACGCGTTTATCTGATGATCAGCCATAGCGGCATGACACTTGCCCCATTGCTGGGCAGGCTGGTGGCTGAGGAGATGCTGAGCGGCACAGGCTCACCAATGCTGAGTGCGTTTGCACCGCATCGGTTGCTGCGTCCGCTCAGTGTGGTCGCTAAAACAGCGCCCGCTTATCTTCCGTCGGCACAGTAAATACTAGCGACGATTCTTCCACACGGTCTGCACGTTACAGAATTCGTGCACACCAAAGTGCGACAGTTCACGGCCGTAGCCGCTTTTCTTCACACCACCGATGGTAACGCGCGGATCGGACGCGCCGTTGCCATTAATAAACACAGCACCGACTTCCAGCTGCAGCGCCAGCCGATCGGCAATCTCTTCATTACCGCTCCAGACGGTGGCGCTGAGGCCAAATTCGCTGTCGTTGGCGATCTCCAGCGCATGTTGTGGATCCCTTGCGACCGCAATAGCGGCTACCGGGCCAAACAGCTCCTGCCTGAACGCGGTCATGTCGCTGGTGACATCAGCGAGAATGGTCGGCGCGTAGTAGTTACCCTGCCCTGCCACTTTCTCGCCGCCCAGTACCAGACGTGCACCTTCACGCAGCGTGGCCTTTACCTGTCCATCCAGTTCGTCACGCAGATCGGCGCGTGCCATCGGGCCCAGGAAGGTATTTTCATCCAGCGGATCGCCCATGGTGAGTGCCTGGACCGCGGCAGTGAAGCGTTTTTCAAATTCTTCAGCGATCGGAGCTTCCAAAATAAAGCGTTTGGCAGCCATACACACCTGTCCGGTATTCTGGAAACGTCCAATAACGGCTGATTTAACCGCTTCATCAAGATCGGCATCCGCCAGCACGATAAAGGGATCGGATCCACCCAGCTCCAGCACGGTTTTCTTAAGTGCTGCGCCCGCCTGTGCGGCGATCGCGGCGCCAGCCCGGACACTTCCGGTAACGGCAACGGCGGCAATACGGTCATCTTTGATGGCTACGGAGACACCATCATTGTCAACGTTGATCAGGTTAAAGCCGCCAGCAGGCAGATCGGTTGCCCTGAACAGCTCAGCCATCAGTGTGGCGCTTCCCATGACGTTAGGCGCGTGTTTGAGCAGATAGGTGTTGCCTGCCAGCAACATACTCACTGCGCCCCGCAGAACCTGCCACAAGGGGAAATTCCATGGCATTACAGCCAGGATCACCCCGATGGGACGGAATCGCTGCCACGCATCGGCAATCTGCGTAGGCTGATCGGCCAGCATTGCAGGGCCATGTTCCGCATACCAGTCGCATAAGTTAGCGCATTTCAGAACTTCAGCGCGTGCCTGTGCAATGGGTTTACCCATCTCCAGGGTGATCATGCGGGAAAGATCCTGCTCACGCAGACGGATCTGTTCGCCAAGCTGACGCAATACGCGAATGCGGTCCGTCATGGTGCTGCGTTTCCATGCTGCAAAAGCAGATGCGCTTTCAGTCAGTGTCTGTTCCAGCTCTGCACTGTTCTGCAAAGGATAGCGTGCCAGAATTTCACCAGTTGTAGGGTTACGTGATAAGGCATGTTCAGTCATGGTGCCGTTTTCCTCATTCTGTCAGTGATGGAGAGACAATACGCGCTGTAGTTGATGATGAAAAATGAATAATAGTGAGGAAGTTGTTTATTTATTGAGAATGAAGGCTGCTGTAGCTGATTAGCCTGTCAGGCAGTGGGCAGATTGCGGGCCAGTTTTTGCTGATGGTCAGCACATTTGAAAAAGATGTTACGCCTTAAGTTTTCCACTTATACAGTGACCAGATCCTAATAAACGATCCTTAATAGATCATATAGAGATCCTAAGAGATCCCCGATCGTCGCAGGCCGCACCCCACAAGGGCTGAAAGGGTGATCGCGTTCACTATAATCAGTAAAGTGTTCACTGTAATCAGTACTTTATTCACTGTACCAGGTAGAATGTTCACTGTAAACAGTGCTAATGTTCACTGTAGTCAGAAAACGATCCCTTTCATCCACAGAATGAAGATCTTACGCCATGGCAGATAAAGACAACGAAAACAAAGCGTTACTTGAACCTTTTCTGTCAGTGACAAAAAACAGCGGTGAAGTTATTCAGCTTCATCCCAACAAGAATAATACTGTTCAGCCCGTCGCTTTAATGCGTCTTGGGCTGTTCGTGCCGACGCTGAAATCTACTGCACGCGGTAAATCCGGTGCGATGGCATCAACAGATGCGACGAAAGAGCTGAAGAATCTGACGCTGGTGAAAGCGGAAGGCTACGAAAAGATTACCATTACCGGCGCGCGGCTGGATATGGATAACGATTTCAAAACCTGGGCGGGTATTATTCAATCGTTTTCCCGCTATCCGACCAAAGGCGATACCGTCACGCTGCCGTTTATCGATTTTGTGAAGATGTGTGGCATTCCCTCTGCCAACTCTTCAGCCGCCCTGCGCAAGCGTCTTGATGCCTCTCTGCGCCGCATCGCGACCAATACGCTCTCTTTTGAAGGCAACGGCAAGGCCTATCACACCCACCTTGTTCAGTCTGCTTATTACGATCGCGAAAAAGATATTGTGCGCATCCAGGCCGACCCCAAGCTGTTCGAACTCTATAACTTCGACCACAAGGTCCTGCTTCAGCTCCGTGCAATATCCCGTCTGAAGCGTAAAGAGTCTGCGCAGGCGCTTTACACTTTCCTGGAAAGCCTGCCAACCAATCCGGCGCCTATCTCGCTTGCACGCCTGCGTATGCGCCTGAACCTCGGCTCTAAGACCACCACGCAGAACCATGTCGTGCGGCGCGCGATGGAGCAGCTGAAAGAGATCGGTTATCTGGATTACTCAGAAGTGAAGCGTGGCCGCTCAGTCTTTTTTATTATCCACAGCCGTACGCCTAAGCTTGATGGCATCAGTAATCTGGAGAGCATCGATTCGCTGGATGAGATCGAGTTTGATGATTAACCCCTCACGTTCACTGTAATCAGTATTCCTGCGTGGCAGTGTCACTTTCTGCGTTACCGGTGACATTGCGCCATCCACTCTTCATTCACTGTAATCAGTACTCTCCAGAGATTCACTGTGATCAGTAACGTTCACTGTAATCAGTATACGGGCCTCCGGGCAAAAGTGTGTTCTTCCCCCCTCTCCCCTCTGCGTGCCATTTTATAAGGCTTAACAAGTAAGTTAGTACTTACTCTCATATTTGTTAGCACTCAATTATACTGTGTTTACTGATTACAGTGAATGCCCTGACTTCGGTTGGCTAAGCCTCTCTCTGCTGATTACAGTGAATCCTTTTTACTGACTACAGTGAATCCTTTTTACTGACTACAGTGAATGCCTTTGCTCTGCCCTGTTCTCAAAGAGCATTACTGGCTGGCCAGCAAATCAGGGTTGGATGCGGTTTACCATGAGGGGTCTGCTCAGCGTGATTCACATGATACGTATGACCTGAATGACACACGTAACCAGAGAGAACAGCGTGACACTGTTACTGATTACAGTGAATGTTTGCTGATGGGCACTACCCTCGCCTCACCATTGAATCTCTTAAACGGCTTTCCGAATCGCTACTGATTACAGTGAACGTTGTTGCCAGATGTCCGGTCTTAAGCGAGTCATAACTGCCATGGCGAGATGCTAATCTTGTACTGATTACAGTGAACGTTCTGCTGATTACAGTGAATGTTTGCTGCGGTGTACCTGAAGGCATCGTGCATTCTACTGATTACAGTGAACGTTAAAGTGAACCTGCTGACGGCATTGCTGATGTATACGATACGGGGCTGGTGCATGACTGGCTGAAGGGCGACAGAAGAAGCCGTTGCTCGCAAGGTCTGGTCACTTCATGACTCGGAACAACGTCGGCACACTCTGATGCAGAACAGAATCGCCTCTGTCTACTTACTGCTAACTACTGACTCATATTACGACCCTGTCGGCACGCCCTGATGCAGAATGGAATCGCCTCTGTCTACTTACTGCTGACTGCTGACTGCTGACTACTGACTACTGACTACAGTGAATGTTTGCGTGGCTGTTCTTCTTCTCATCCCTCTTCCACTAGTAGTGTTACTGACTATAGTGAATGTTTACTGCTTTCTGGATTTACTGATTACAGTGAACGTTTATGGGCTTTACGCTTCTGTACCGCACACCAGACCTTGTTGTGACATTGCCGGTGTATATTCCCTCTCCAGATTCCGATGCTTTTATCATCCGCTGAGGATTATTCAACCCATCCTTACTGACTACTGTGAACGTTTACTCTGCCCTGCTCCCTCTTCTGGCTCCTGATCGGCAAGTTTACTGATTACAGTGAACGTTGCTCTTCACAGAGCTGAACACGTAAAACGCTACTGACTATAGTGAATGTTGAAGTGATGCAGTGGCAAAGATCAGCACTGCAACCTGCAGTCACTGCCTGAAATCCATTTATCAATGTATCCATCGCTCTTTCGCCTGCTCCATAACGTCACCGAAAGAGACACAAGCTTTACTGACTACAGTGAACGTTTGATCTCAAGGTTCGTCTTCTGTGTTCTCCCCTTTCCCGCTCAATGTACCCGGTTTGGCTGATGATTTTTTAAACCTGTTTGCTCACTACAGTGAATGTTCTGCTGATTACAGTGAATGCTTACCGCAATTAACCTGCAAAATATATTCGGCCAGACGAAATAATGTGATGAAGCTCACCAAAACCCGTGTGGTTACATAAAAACGGAGATTATGTTGAGAAGATAATTTATTGCCTCACGTGCAGGATTTCTGTATAAAGTCATAAATCCTACATGTTTGGAGCAACTATGGCTAATGATGACAAGCAGGTGATGAAGGTTGCGCAGCGTTCAGAACGCATGCTGCTAAGTCTCACCGAGCAAATTCAGGCGCAAAAGCAGGAACTGCATGAAAATACCTACTATCAGGTCTATGCCAAAGCGGCGCTGGCAAAGTTGCCCAAACTGACCCGAGCCAGTGTGGATTACGCAGTCAATGAGATGGAAGAGAGCGGTTATCAATTTGATAAACGTGCGGCCGGTTCTTCCGTTAAATATGCTATGTCGATTCAGAATATTATCGATATCTATCATCATCGTGGCGTGCCGAAGTATCGCGATCGCCACAGTGAAGCCTATACCCTGTTTGTTGGTAATCTGAAGGGCGGCGTCTCCAAAACGGTTTCTACCGTCTCGCTGGCACATGCGCTACGTGCACATCCCCATCTTCTTTTTGAAGATTTGCGCATCCTGGTTATCGACCTTGATCCGCAGTCCTCAGCAACCATGTTTCTGAACCACGAGCGCTCCGTCGGGCTGGTGGAAGCGACTGCGGCGCAGGCAATGCTGCAGAATGTCTCACGAGATGAGCTGGTCAACGAGTTTATCGTTCCGTCGATCATTCCGGGTGTGGATGTGCTGCCAGCATCGATTGATGACGCCTTTATCGCCTCAAGCTGGGATCAGCTTTGTGCTGAGCATCTTCCGCAACAGAACGTTCACGCCGTGTTGTATGACAACGTTATTGCCAAACTGAAAAAAGATTATGACTTTATCTTTATCGACAGCGGCCCGCATCTTGATGCCTTCCTGAAGAATGCGATTGCAGCATCAGATCTTCTGATGACTCCGGTGCCACCGGCTCAGGTAGACTTTCACTCGACACTGAAATACCTGACACGTCTTCCGGAACTGATTGCGATTATCGAAGACTCCGGCGCGACCTGTCGGCTGCAGGGTAATATTGGCTTCATGTCGAAGCTCTCCAATAAAGCGGACCACAAACTCTGTCACAGCCTGGCAAAAGAGATTTTTGGTGGCGACATGCTTGATGCTGCCCTTCCCCGCCTTGATGGTTTCGAACGTTGTGGCGAATCCTTTGATACGGTTATCTCCGCCAATCCTTCGACCTACGTCGGCAGCAGCGAAGCATTGAAGAATGCACGATCCGCCGCAGAAGACTTTGCTAAAGCCGTCTTCGACCGTATCGAATTTATTCGCCTGAACTGAGGTTTGTATGAGCGCAAAAAGAATTACGATTGGCAGAACCTTCAGCCAGACTCCACTGGAAAATGACACGCCAGACAGCCAGCACAACCAGACATTTGTTCTGGCAACGGGCAAGCGCGCGTTGTTTCGTTTTGAACGCATTGCCGCCAGCGACGTTGAAAGCAAAACGTTTGTCACAATGGAAACCAACGGTCGCGATCAGGCAGGCCTGACACCTGATTCGCTGCGCGACATTATCCGGACCATTAAGCTGCAGCAGTTCTTTCCCGCTATTGGCGTGATGCGCGATGACCGCATCGAAATCCTGGATGGCTCACGTCGTCGTGCAGCCGCACTCTACTGCAAAACCGGCCTGGACGTGCTGATCACTGACGCGGCCATCACCGCTGATGAAGCCCGCCGACTGGCGCAGGATATTCAGACGGCACGGGAACACAATCTGCGCGAAGTGGGTATGCGTCTGTTGACGCTTAAAGATGGCGGTTTGTCGCAGAAGGAGATTGCTGAAAATCAGGGTTTGTCCCAGGCAAAAGTGACGCGTGCCCTGCAGGCCGCCAGCGTTCCGTCAGATTTGATTTCACTTTTTCCTAATCACGCTGAGCTGACCTATCCCGACTATAAAGCGTTGTTACAGGCAGCTGACAAGTTGAGTGAGTCCGGGCAAAGCGTTGAAGCTCTGATCAAATCCATTTCAAGGGAAATTGATGTGGTCTGTGCCCGTGAAGGTCTGGCCGAGGACGAGCTTAAAAATCATATTCTGCGTCTGATTCGACAGGGTAGCCAGACTCTGATCAAAGAACCGGAGAAAGATAAAACCCAGGCGACTGCGCTCTGGTCTTTTGCTGATAAAGATCGCTTCGCCCGCAAAAAGGTACGCGGACGGATGTTCAGTTATGAATTTAACCGGCAGTCGAAAGAGTTGCAGGAAGAGCTGGATAAAGTTATTGCGGAGACCCTGAAAAAATATCTCAACCGTTAACGTATCTGCACTCAAATCAGCCAGCGATAAACGCTGGCTTTTTTTTCGATTTTTGTAGCGAGTCGTCGTTAAAAGAGATGGCGGACACCCAAATTTCAGGCTGAAATCGCCAGATTTTTAAGTGTGAATTCCTGCTTAAGATATTGAAATATAATAAATTGCTTTATTATCTCTTGCTGAAAAACTGCATGAAATCGCCACTTCGCTGAACTCTTTCGCCAGATACCCAGGCCCCTTCCAAACCGCACAGGTCACTATAAACAGAGATAACGTTTTTCGTCTGATGCTATCGTTGATGAATCTCATCGCCGTCAGCGCGCATCCGACGGTCAGAATATTGCAAGTAATGATTTTCCGGGGCTGGTTCATTAGTGACCAATCAACCCCCACTGAACCTCAGTAACAGCGTACCGGCTTCACACACTCCGCTAAACCCTCTGCCTGGCCTTTCTCCAAACATTAGCCCGCCAGCGATATTTCGTGATTAACTGTTTGTTTTTAATATAAAAGATGCAAGAATTTCAGCCTGAAATCGCCATGCCTGCAGTTAAACGCTCCCTCGTTTCAGGCCTGAGGGCGAACGGATAAGATTAGAAAAGAGGCGTATCTTGAGAGCAGTAAAGTCCTGAACAGAGAGTGAAAAAAGATACTCAGAAACTATCCCTCACTTATCCACAGAAAAAGTGGATAACTTTTTCTGCGCGATAAAATTTTTTTTGAAGAGGTGCGATACAAGATGCAGCTTTGGCAGGGAACTCCATTAAAACCTGATCAGCGCGAAAAGATTGTCACAGTCTGCTCATGACGGAAAGGTAGTTGCATGGCATCAGATTCACTGTATTGGGTAAAGCAGATGAAATCGGCAGCTTACGGACGAAGAGCCCCTATCGGCCTACCTGATAAAAGGCGATGGCTCACTGCACTGCTGTTTACAGTGAATTGCGAGAAATAACGTCTGTATGGCATTGAACCGGGTTATAAGTGGCTGTTATCAGCATACAGCGTAGTTGCTGATGCGCAGAGAGTGCTGACCACTGCAATCAGTAATCAGACCGATGTGAAGTGACGTAATGCAATGATGATCTTCCACGGCAGCAGCGAACCTATGCAGAAGAAAACCGGGCCAGGCCCGGTTTTGATATGAATCAGGCTTCAAGCCAGGCGGTGATTTGCTTAACCATGGCATCCGTTGATATGCCATAACGGTCATGCAGCGTCGGTAGTGCGCCTGCTGCAAGGAAAGCATCCGGCAGCGCAATCTGTTTAAAGCGCGGTGTCACATGGTTTCGCATTAACAGGCCGGCAATAGCTTCGCCTAAGCCACCGGTTATCGAATGATTTTCAGCGGTGATAACCAGCTGGTTATGATGCAGTGCTACTCCCGCCTCACGCAGGGTGGTCTCTTCATCCAGAGGCTTAATCATGGGTGAGTGAACCACACCGACCTCAATCCCCTGCTTCTCCAGCGCTTCAGCGGCCTCAAGCGCCCGCATGGTCATCAATCCGCTGCTGATAATAACGGCATGCTTACCGCCGCGCAGGCGCTGAGCCTTACCGTGCTGATAGCGATAGTCATATTTATCCAGCACCAGCGGAACCTTACCGCGCAGCAGGCGCAAATAGACCGGACCCTGATGTTCAGCGATAGCCGGTATCACCTGGCTAATCTCCAGTGCATCGCAGGGATCGATGATAGTCAGGTTCGGCATGCCACGGAAGATTGCCAGGTCATCAGTCGCCTGATGACTCGGTCCATAACCGGTGGTCAGGCCCGGCAGTGCGCAGGCGATTTTAACATTCAGATTCTCTTCGGCGATGGCCATGCAGATAAAATCATAAGCGCGGCGGGAAGCAAAGACGGCATACGTGGTGACAAAAGGCATAAAGCCTTCACGCGCCATGCCCGCTGCGGCGCTCATCAGTAACTGTTCCGCCATGCCCATCTGATAAAAGCGTTTCGGAAAAGCCTCTGCGAACAGGTGCAGATCGGTGTATTTACTTAAATCAGCCGTCAGCCCGACCACATCTGAGCGCTGCTCTGCCAGAGAGACCAGGGCATGTCCAAAAGGAGCTGAAACCGTGGGCTGGCCTTCAGCGGCGATCGAGGCGATCATGGCGGATGTGGTCAGACGTTTTTTTTGCGGTTGTGAACTCATCTCAGACTCCTTGCTCAAGTGCAGTCAGGGCTTTGTCCCACTCATCGGCATCGACCCGAATAAAGTGGTTTTTCTCACGACTTTCCAGAAACGGCACCCCTTTGCCCATTCGGGTATCGCAAATGATGACGCGCGGCTGGGGTTCGGGCCAGCTGCGAGCCGCATCAAAGGCGGCCTGCAAAGCAGAGATATCGTTGCCATCAACCCGCTGGGTGTACCAGCCAAAAGCCTGCCAGCGATCCACAATGGGTTCAAAAGCGAGAATCTCACTGCTATGGCCGTCAGCCTGCTGATTGTTGACGTCGATAAGCGCGATCAGGTTATCAAGTTGCCAGTGTGAGGCGGACATTGCCGCTTCCCAGGTAGAGCCTTCATTCAGTTCACCATCTGAAAGCAGGTTATAGACTCGTGCCTGCGAGCCTTTCTGTTTCAGCCCCAGACAGGCACCCACAGCAATACCTAAGCCATGACCCAGTGAACCGCCGGTAATTTCCATGCCTGGGGTATAGGCAGCCATGCCGGACATCGGCAAGCGGCTCTCATCAGTCCCATAAGTTTCCCTTTCCTCTTCAGGTATCACGCCTGCTTCCAGCAAGGCGGCGTAAAGGGCGATAGCGTAATGGCCAATCGACAGATAGAAGCGATCGCGCTCTTCCCACTCAGGTTGATCCGGCCGGTAATTCATGGCGTGGAAATAGCTGACAGCAAGCAAATCGGCGGCACCCAGCGCCTGACCGATATATCCCTGCCCCTGAATCTGCCCCATTAATAAGGCATGGCGGCGAATATTGGTGGCTCGTTGCTGCAATGAGAGCACGTGTGAAGCGTGACGAGAGTCAGTCATATTACCTCCTGATTAACGATTAACGTCCGCTGCCCGGATGCGCAGCACGCATAGCGCGCCACCCAGCAGGACGGCAGCAATAAAGTACATTCCGGAAGCGGGCGTACCGGTTGCGGTGGTGATGGTGCCTATCAGCCACGGTGAGAAAAAACCGGCCAGATTAGCAATGCAGTTCACGGCGGCGATGCCTGCGGCGGCAGAGACGCCACCTAACAGATTGGTCGGCAACATCCAGAACAGCGATGAGGCGGAAAGAATGCCCGCAGCGGCAATACAAAGGGAGAGCAGTGACAGGGAGACGCTATGGCTCAGCAGAGTTGCCAGCGTCAGTCCGGTGAGTCCGATCAGCATCGGAACAATCAGATGCCAGCGGCGTTCACGATAGCGGTCGCCACTGCGCCCGGCCAGCAGCATAAAGATAATGGCGCAGAGGTAAGGCAGACTGGTCAGCAGCCCAATATGCAGCGGCTCACTGACGCCTGAGTTTCTCACCAGCGTCGGTAACCAGAACGTCAGGGCGTACTGACCCATCACCACACAGAAGTAGATCAGCGCCAGCAGCCACAGACGACGGTCGGCGACAAAGGCTTTTACCGTGCCATGACAGGCTTTCTGCTGATTATCCTCGTCCAGATCGGCACGCACGCGGCGTTTCTCATCTTCATCCAGCCACTCTGCCTGTTCAACGCGATCCTTCAGAACCAGCAGTACCACTAATCCCATAATAAGAGTGGGGATAGCTTCAAGCATAAACATCCACTGCCAGCCTGCCCATCCGTGAAAGCCTGCAAAGGTCGCCATAATCCAGCCTGAGAGCGGGCCGCCAATCATCCCTGAGAGTGGAATGGCGACAAACCAGAGCACGGTCATACGCGCGCGACGGTGTGATGGAAACCAGTAGGTCAGGTAGAGCAGTAAACCTGGCGCAAGACCGGCCTCGGCGACGCCGAGCAGAAAGCGCAGCAGGTAGAACTGCCATGCGGTTTCTACAAAGGCGAACAGGGCTGAGATGATTCCCCATGTGATCATAATGCGGGCAATCCAGCGGCGTGCGCCGACACGGTGCAGGATCAGGTTACTCGGCACCTCAAAGAAGAAGTAGCCGATAAAAAAGATCCCGGCACCCAGTCCATACACGGTTTCGCTGAGAGACAAATCATCCATCATCTGTAATTTAGCGAAGCCCACATTGACGCGATCAAGATAGGCGCAGAGATAACAGAGCATCAGCCAGGGCATCAGGCGCCAGGCAATTTTGCGATAGGTGATATCGCGCGCAGCAGAGGCTGCGCTCAGATTAAGCGTGGTCATGGTGTTCACTCCCGAGGTTAGCCCGCCAGGCGTGCGGGCAGGGAAGGGCGCTATTTAATGGATCAGCATGCCGCCGTTCACATCCAGCGTGATGCCGGTGAGATAACCGGAGAGATCGCTGGCGAGAAACAGCGCAGCGTTAGCGACGTCACTGGCGGACCCAAGGCGGCCGAGCGGAATTCCGTCGAGAATGGCGTGGCGGCGTTCATCCTGTAACAAGCCACCAGTGATGTCCGTCTGGATCAGACCGGGCGTCAGGGCATTAATGCGTATCTGGTCAGGGCCAAATTCGCGCGCCATCGCTTTAGTCAGGCCCAGAACGCCCGCTTTAGCGGCACTGTAGTGCGGGCCACCGAAAATCCCGCCGCCGCGCTGTGCTGAGACCGAGGACAGGCAGATGATGCTGCCGCCTTTCTGCTGCTGCATGGTGGGGATCACCGCCTGAGACATCAGCAGCGTGCCGCGCAGATTGACATCAAGAATACGGTTGTAATCCTCGATGCCGATTTCCAGTGTTTTAACCGGCTGAGTAATACCTGCATTGTTGACCAGCACATCAATACGGCCGAAATGCTCAAGAACCTGGTCGATGGCACGACGAACAGAGAGGGGATCGGTCACATCGGTGGCCAGGCCGAGATGCCCATCACCACAAGACTGTGCGCTGGCCTGGGCGGCCTGCCGATCTAAATCGAGTACCACCACGCGCGCACCATGTTGAGCAAAACAGGCGGCTGTAGCCCGGCCAATGCCGCGCTGAGAGGCGGCACCTGTAATAATCGCAACTTTATTTTCGAGTAACATTGTCCACTCCAGAAAAATAATTATTAGTGGTTCGGTATCGCTACCGGCAGGGTCACGATCAGAATTGATAAAGCGGCTAATATTGGCAATGCAAAAAAATTCATTTGATGCTGAATGAATTTGTTGGTTTGATGCAGTTAACAATTCTGCGATTTAAAAATGGGCACACATCACAAAATTCCAGTGTGGAGAGGCGGATGGAAAAGCAGTCTGATCACTTACCTTCGATTAAATCACTGCGGGTTTTTGAGCAGGTGGCCCATTTTGGTAATGTCGCGCGTGCGGCCGAGGAATTAAGTATTACGCCTTCGGCGGCCAGTCATCAGCTGGCAAAACTGGAGCGTGAATTGGGCTGTATTCTGTTTAATCGTTCGGCAAAGGGCGTAGTGCTGACGCTGTCGGGTGAGCACTACCTCAGGGAGATTGGTCCGATACTGCTGAGTCTGACGCAGGCGACTGCACGCATCAGTAACGAGAAAGCCCGCAGCAACCTCAGGATCCACTGCGCGCCCAGTTTCGGTCTGCTGTGGCTGTTGCCGCGCATCCATAAATTTCGCGACAGCTATCCCGAGTTTCAGCTCACGCTCTCCTGCTCTTACGAGAATTTATCTTTCAGCCGCGACAATATTGATATTGCGATACGCCATGGATTCCCGGACTGGAACTCATTCGAGATTAAAACGATCCGCCACGAAAGAATGTCGGTGCTGGCCTCGCCTGAGTATCTGAAAAAACATCCTGTTAATCAGGCCGCTGATTTAATTCATCATGCGCTGATATTATCGGAGTCGCCGCTTATTCAGTGGCCGCAGTGGTTTGCTTCTCAGCAATTACCTCAGCCAGATAAAGAGTGGTTATTTCGCTTTGATCGCTCTTATATGAGTCTTGAGGCGGCGATGTTAGGCCACGGTCTTATATTTGAAAGTGAATTACTGGCGGAGGATTATCTGCGCAGTGGAAAACTGGTCAGAGTCTTGTCCGAACAGGAGAGTCTGCCCGTCAGCGCCCATCATCTGGTCTTCCCGCGTGGATTTGCCCAGTTTCCCCGCGTCGCGCATTTCCTGAGCTGGATCCAGCAGGAACTGAAAGTGTTAACCTAATGTTAAAATAACTTTCACGACGTCATTATTGCGCTGGTTTATTTATCCGGTTAACTATCCCTGTTATAAAAATCGCATTGCTAAAGCTAACTTTTAAATACCGTCTACACTTCTTTACCCACTCGGTAAATATGTTCCATTTCTATTCCGTATGAAATTTAATCAAACGGATGTTTAACTAATTAATGGCAGGGATATTATGAGTACGAATACACCAGACTCTGGTGAAGCGGGCGATCACGCGCCTGCGGATACGGTACGCCAGCGCATTTTTTTAGTGGTACTGGTTGCCACTATGGGCGCGCTGGCTTTTGGTTATGACACCGGGATTATCTCGGGTGCGTTACCCTACATGACCTCACCACCCGATCAGGGTGGACTTGGACTGAACTCATTCACTGAAGGGCTGGTAGCCTCTTCGCTGGTGTTCGGTGCCGCAATCGGCTCTTTCCTGAGTGGTTTCTTCTCTGACCGGTTTGGCCGGCGTATTACCTTACGCAGCCTGGCGGTTATTTTTGTGCTGGGTTCACTGGGAACAGCGCTGGCGCCTTCTGTCAACGTCATGGTGGCAATGCGCTTCCTGCTGGGAATTGCGGTCGGCGGCGGTTCCTCTACCGTGCCGGTGTTTATCGCCGAAATTGCCGGACCGCGCCTGCGTGCGCCGCTGGTCAGCCGCAATGAGCTGATGATCGTTACCGGACAGCTCATTGCTTATGTTGCCAGTACGCTGCTGAGCTATCTGCTGCATGATGAGCACCTGTGGCGCTACATGCTGGCAATTGCCATGGTGCCGGGTCTTTTGCTGTTTATCGGCACGTTCTTCGTTCCCGCCTCACCACACTGGCTGGTCGCGGAAGGGCGTCTGAAAGAGGCTAAAAAGATCCTGAAATATCTGCGTGAAACGCCGCGTGAAGTGCGCCATGAGATGGCGCAGATGAAGAAGCAGGCGAGGGCGGCGGAACGTGGGCCGGATGCGAAAACCCTGATCCGTGAAAAGTGGGTGATTCGCCTGATGGTTATCGGCGTCGGTCTGGGCTTTGTCGCCCAGTTCACCGGGGTAAATGGTTTTATGTATTACACCCCGATCATCCTTAAACAGACCGGACTTGGCACCAGCGCCTCGATTGCCGCGACCATCGGTAACGGCGTGGTCTCAGTGGTGGCGGCGATTGTAGGTATCTGGGCGGTCAGTCGCTTCCCGCGCCGGACGATGCTGATTACCGGCCTGTGTCTGGTGGTCGCTTCGCAGATTATGCTGGGCAGCGTGATGACCTTTATCGCTCCCAGCCTGATGCAGAGCTACCTCGCCCTGGCCTGTATTCTGCTGTTCCTGTTCTGCATGCAGATGTGCATCTCGCCGGTCTACTGGCTGATGATGTCGGAGCTGTTCCCGATGCAGCTGCGTGGCGTATTAACCGGCGGCGCTGTCTCACTACAGTGGATCTTTAACGCGATAGTCGCCTTCGGTTTTCCACCGATAATGGAATATGCTGGTAGCACCACCTTCTTCATCTTTGCCGCGATTAACGTCGGGTCGCTGTTCTTCGTGATGGCGATGGTGCCAGAGACGCGGGGCAAAAGCCTGGAAGAGATTGAGTCACACATGAAAGAGAAGTTTGGTGAAAAGCCAAAAGAGGCTGAAGCCTCCTGAGTCTCCCACCGGATTCGGCCCACCGGCTGAATCCGGTTTTACCTCCTTACCTCCTTACCTCCTTACCTCCTTATCTTGTTATATCGTTATCTTCTTACTTACATACCGTTGCACCGCATTTTCCCGATCCTTATCCTCACTAAATCCCAGCAGACAACATTCACTGTAATCAGTCATTTTTCCTCGATTAATTTTCAAACAGGTCTGGCGATTTCAGGCTGAAATCGCCAGAACCTGACTGAATAAGCTGTCGTTATTGTCTTCAGAAACTACCGGTTAAGCGAAGCATGACCGCTGACAAAGATTGCCTCAGGCTCTGCGCTATACTCATTTTTCATCTGCTCCGCACGCTGACCGGTACGCACTATGAAAATTTCAACCACCACGGCAGTTTTTGCCGCATTGCTGACTACTGCGCCATTGCATGCTGAAAACACACCAATCTCCTCCTGGTGGAATGGATTCACTGACGATGTTGCGCAGACCTGGAACGCGCCTCAGCATACCGATCTCTACCTGCCATTTATCAGCTGGCACGCCCGCTTTATGTACGACAAAGAAAAAACCGATAACTATAACGAGAATCCCTGGGGAGGCGGTCTGGGCATTTCCCGCTACAGCGACAGCGGCAACTGGAGCGCGCTTTATGCAATGGCTTTCAAAGACTCACACAATGAGTGGCAGCCGATTGTCGGTTATGGCTGGGAGAAGGGCTGGTATCCTGGTTCGAATCAGGACTTTCGTCTTGGCGCGGGATTAACCGCCGGTATCACCGCACGCGAAGATTTTGGTAACTATATTCCGCTACCGATTATTCTGCCGCTGTTCTCTGCCGGTTATAAGGCGCTGAATGTACAGTTCACCTATATTCCGGGCACGTACAATAATGGCAACGTGCTGTTCGCGTGGTTTCGCTATGCATTTTAATTTTTCAGGAAAGGATTTATGACCCGGAGGTGGAAAACCGTCACCCGCAGGCTCTGGCGTCTTGCGATTGTGTCTGGAGTACTGTTACTGCTGCTACTGATTATTCGAATCTATGAGGCAGAGCGCGGGCCGGAGTTACATCGCTGGCACACCTGGGTCCCGCATGAACTGACAGTGGAACAGCTTGATAATGCGACCTATGCTGACTACCTCAAGGCCGAAAATCATCTGTTCGACGAGATGAAGCAACAGGTCAGTGACCGACTGGATGCGGAAGAAAAAACGCCACTCAACCGATACTATGCTGGCAGCATGATCTATCCGGGGCATTTCGCGCAGGACTGGAACCGTTCCTATATTCTGCAACCGACGGGCAGGCCGCGCGGTGCGGTAGTGCTGTTACATGGACTGACCGACAGTCCTTACAGTCTGCGGCATGTGGCAGAGGCTTACCGTCAGCAGGGTTATGTGGCGGTGGCGATACGGTTACCGGGTCACGGTACGGTGCCTGCGGGTCTGACCGATGTTGACTGGCAGGACTGGATGGCCGCCACACGCCTGGCGGTGCGGGAAGCGACCCGGCTGGCGGGCACGCAGACGCCGCTGCATCTGGTGGGTTTCTCGAACGGCGGGGCGCTGGCGGTAAAATATGCGCTCGACAGCCTGGGCGATCACACGCTGCGTCGTCCGCAGCAATTGATTCTGTTATCGCCGATGATCGGTGTGACTCGTTTTGCCCGGTTCGCAGGTGTTGCCGGGTTGCCCTCTGTTTTCCCTGCCTTTTCGAAAACGGCCTGGCTGAATATCGTGCCGGAGTTTAATCCGTTTAAATACAACTCTTTTCCGGTTCACGCTGCCCGGCAGACCTATTTGCTGACGCAGGCGCTGCAGAAAGAGATCCTGCAATATGCGCGTAATCAGCAGCTCTCCGGTTTCCCGCCCGTGCTAACCTTTCAGTCGGTGATGGACTCCACCGTCAGTACGCCTTCGGTCATCCGCTCGCTCTATAATTATCTGCCAGTGAACGGCAGCGAACTGGTGCTGTTCGATATCAATCAGGCGGTCAGCGTCAGTCCGTTATTCCGCCACTCCTCATATACCGCGGTTAATCAGCTGTTGCCTGCAGCGCGTCGGAATTACTCATCCACGGTGATCACTAATGCCTCCGCCACCTCACTGGAGATGGTGACAAAAAGCGTTCCCGCGGGAGAGATGCAGGAACGGATTCAGCCGCTGGCAATTGCCTATCCTGCGGGTCTCTACTCGCTGTCGCACGTTGCGATTCCGTTCCCGGCCGAGGATGGGTTATATGGCAGTGCGCCCGCGCAGAAGAATGAGTTTGGTATCAGTTTTGGGACGTTGTCACTGCGCGGCGAGAGTGCAGTGCTGATTGTCGGGCTGGACTCAATTATGCGCGCCACCTCTAACCCGTTTTATCCTTATATGATTAACCGAATCGATCACCACATCAGTTGTAGCGACAAGCCGCAACTTGCGGCCTGCCTCAGCAGTTTCTGAATCAGTACAGCATCAGGCCCGCATCGTGCGGGCCTGATGTTAAATAGCGTTCAACTTTTCCATCACCTCATCCGACAGTTCCAGGCTGCCGCTGGTAAGATTCTCTTTAAGATGTTCCGGGGAAGAGGTGCCTGGAATCAGCAGAATATTTGGCGATCGCCGCAGCAGCCACGCGAGCGCGACCTGCATCGGCGTGGCATTCAGGGATGTAGCCACTTCATTAAGCTGATCCGACTGCAACGGAGAGAAGCCGCCCAGCGGGAAGAACGGCACATACGCAATTCCCTGCTGCGCCAGCTGATCCACCAGCTCATCATCCTGTCGATGCGCCAGGTTATACATATTCTGCACGCAGACAATCGGCGTCATCGCCTGAGCTTCTGCGATCTGCGTGGCGGTAACGTTACTCAGTCCAATATGGCGAATCAGTCCGCGTGCCTGTAACGCCAGCAGCGCCTCCAGTTGTGGCTTAAGAGAGCCTTCTTTGGGCCTGGCCGGATGCAACATACTGCGCAGGTTCACCACTTCAATCACATCCAGCCCCAGGTTGCGCAGGTTATCTTCAACTGCCTGCGTCAGCGCCTCTGGCTCCATCGCCGCCAGCCAGCCGCCTTTGGCGTCGCGTCGGGCACCCACTTTGGTGACGATGCAGAGATCCTGCGGATAGGGATGTAGCGCCTTTTTAATCAGCTGGTTGGTTTCGTGCGGACCGTAAAAATCGCTGGTGTCGATATGATTAACGCCTGCCGCGACAGCGTCGCGCAAAACCCGGATTGCCCGGGCTTCATCTTTTACCGGGCCGAACACGCCCGGCCCGGCCAGTTGCATTGCGCCGTAGCCGATACGGTTAACTTCACGATCGCCTAACGTAAAAGTCATGGTGGTGTTTGACATGAAAACCTCCTGCGTGAATGTAGATCAATTGTAACGGTGATTCAGCTGTGCAACTATCCGGTGAAATCAGGACAGACTGTACGGGGTGATGCACAATGGCGATCGATATGGCGCTGCTGGATGCCGTCGTGGCGGTGGCAAAAGCGGGAGGGTTTCGGGAAGCGGCACGCGTCACCGGCAGCAATGCGTCACGCCTGAGCGATGCGGTACGACGGGCGGAACAACAGCTGGGTATTCGTCTGTTTCACCGTACCACCCGCACCGTGGTGTTAACCGAAGCGGGCAGGGCGCTGATGGAACGTCTGCTGCCCGCGATCAATGAAGTTAACGCCGCGCTGGATGCGGTGAATCGCTACCGTAACACCCCTGGTGGCACGCTGCGGCTGAATGTGCCGGTCAGTGCAACCCGGCTGGTGCCGGAATTTTTGCAGCGTTATCCCGACATCCGGCTGGAAATTGTGGCGGAGAGCAGCGTGCAGGATGTCTTTCGTGACGGTTGTGACGCCGGGATTCGTTATGATGAGCGGCTGGAGCAGGATATGGTGGCGATGCCCATTGGCCCCAGACAGCAACGGTTCGCGCTGGCGGCTTCTCCGGCTTATCTGGCAGAACATGGCCGACCGGAACATCCGCGCGACCTGATCCATCATCGCTGTCTGCGTGGCCGTTATGCCAGCGGCATCATGGCTGACTGGACCTTCAGCCTCGAGGGCGAAGAGATCAGCGTTGAAACCAGCGTGCCGCTGGTGGTTTCGGTCGGTGGCGCAATGGATCTGGCGGTGGAGGCGGCCATCGCCGGAAGCGGCGTGATATATCTGTTTGACGAGTGGCTCAGGCCAGCCCTTGACAGCGGCAGGCTGGAACCGCTGCTGCAACCCTGGTGGCTGACTTTCTCCGGTCCGTGGCTCTATTACAACGATCGCCGCCTGATCCCCGCCCCGCTTCAGGCATTTATCGACTTTGTGCGCGAAAAAAACGGACGCGAAAAAAACGGGCGCGAAAACAACTCAGCTATACCAGCTAAACCCCTGTGGCACCCGTGAAAATCCGGCATGTCGCAACGCGTTAAGCAGCGGTGACTGCGAAACCGGTTCACCATCTACCTTCTCAAGCGTGAAACTCGCGGGCTTTTCACGCTTCAGTGCCAGGCCCAGCGCCGCCACCGCGACCTGCTGCAGCGCGGGATCGTCGATGAATGTCAGCAACTCTTTGCCTCCCGGCGTCAGATAAAGCACCAGCGCGCCGCCTGCAATCACCACGCGTCCCCCCTGACGGCGGGTCGGGCGGATGCCGCTGGCGTGGAGCGGCCAGCTCAGTAACGCGCCAAACGGATTTGCCGGGTCCGGTGCGGCCAGCGCCACAGCCTCTGTCGCGGTCAGCGGCTTTTCTGCCAGCTCCCGCAGCCGCTCAATGGTGTTATGGTCGGCAAACTGCGCGCCGCCCGCACCAGCGACAAACCGGCCACGCAGCAGCCGTCCGGCATCTTCCATGCTGCGTAATACCGGCTGTAACGCCGGGAATCCTCCCGGGATCTGTTCCGATATCGCGCTACCACGGCTGATTACCCCATAACGGTCGAGAAGATTTTCCACCAGCGACAGGGCCAGCCGGGCAGGATCAATCTCCTGTCGGTTAATCCGCGACCAGCGACCAGCCAGCGTGTTGACCGTCGGTCGGCGTGCAGAAAGTGCGCCCGGGGTAAAACGCTGACCAAAACGGGTGCGCAGGGTACGCGCGGGACGTGAACGGGGGGCGCCTGGCGTGGTCAGCAGCCCACGCACCGCAATCCAGCTATCGGCGGTGACATAGCCTTGCCACACCAGTTGCCACAGGGCAGCATAAACGTCGGTGGTTTGCGTCTCTGCCTCGTCCATCTGTGCCATGATCTCATGAACAAACCACGAGCCACCCCGGCTAAGGGCGTCGAGAGTCGCCTGCTGAATCGGCGTCAGAGGCTGCGTAGTGTCAATCACTGGCAGTGTTTCAGCGGCATATTCCGTGAGGTGCAGCGAGATCAACCCATCATTCTGACCCAGCGCTTTGTGTCCGCACCAGGTAACCTCGCCACTGGCTAACAGTTCATCGAGCATCGCGGGCTGATAGTCGGCTATCCTGGCGCGCAGGATTTGTGACTCCCACAGCGAGGCCGGTAGCGGCACGCCCGCAAGTTGCTCAACTACCCGCAACAGCCCGTTAACCCCGTGATGCTCTTCACGCTGCGTGTTAAGCACACCGTGACGCTCCAGCAGCAGGTTGATCCAGGCGGCAGGTGGAACAGGCCGGGTTGCTTCACGTGCTGATTGCAGTGAACGCAAGCGTAACCGTTTGAAGATCTCTGTGGAAACCCACTCCGTATCCGATGCGCCCTCTGGCGAACCCATATTGAGCAGGTTGCCCTGCTGATGCAGGGAAAGCAGCACCTTATTCACAATGGCGATACCCAGACCAAAATACGTGGCCAGCTGTCGGGCAGTGAACAGGGTATGGGTTCGGGCGTAGCGGTTAATGAGATCGCGTAGCGGATCGGCCTGCGGCTCCAGAAATGTTTCGGGCAGATCGTCAGGCAGTACAACGGCCAGTGCATCGCGCAGGCGGGCTGCATCTTCAATGTTCGCCCAGCGCTCTTCACCGGCAAGGGTGATCGGGATCATTCGCTGCGCGGCATCGAACTGCGTTATGGCTTCCGCGATCTGCTGGGCGTTGCCACTGAAACGTGCCGCAATACCGGCAACCGCGAGCGGGCCAAGATCGCGCAGCAGATCGATAATGCCTTCGGCGTGTTGTGCCTGATAGCGGGAATCGATGCGCTGCAGTTCCTGTTCAACCTGCTCAACGACGTAAGGTGCCAGCAAATCACGTTTGCTGGTCTGGCCGAGCAGCTCACCCAGCAGGTTACTGTCGAGCGCCAGCAGTGAGGCGCGCCGTTCTGCCAGGGGGGCGTCGCTGGCGTAAATAAACTCTGCAACATAGCCAAACAGCAGCGGCGCGGCAAAAGGGGAGGGCTGTTCGGTCGTCACCTCGACCAGCTTTACCTTTCCCTGTGCCATCTGTTCCATCAGCTGGTGCAGGGCAGGCAGATCGTAGACATCCTGCAGACATTCGCGTGCTGTTTCGATAAGGATGGGGAAATCGTCATACTGTCGTGCAACTTCCAGCAACTGACCGGCGCGCAGCCGCTGCTGCCAGAGCGGCGAACGTTTGCCCGGATTACGCCTCGGCAGCAGCAGAGCGCGTGAGGCACATTCACGGAAGCGGGCGGCAAACAGCGCCGACTGACCGACACTCTCAGTAACCTCCCGGGTCAACTGGTCGGCGTCGAACATAAACAGGTCAGCGCCGGGTAATACTCCCTCACTGGCGGGAAAGCGGGCCACGATGCCGTCATCGCTGGCCGCAACAGAAGCATCAATGCCCAGGCGTTGCTGGATTCGGGCGGCAATCGCCAGCGCCCAGGGCGCATTGACCCGCTTTCCCCAGGGCGAATGCAGGATCATCCGCCAGTCGCCGATTTCGTCACGGCAGCGTTCAATCAGCAACGTGCGATCGTCCGGCAGTACGCTGGTGACGGCGCGTTGTTCAGCCAGCAAAGCCAGCAGATTCGTGACTGCGCGGGCATCCAGCCCCAGCGCGCGCAACTGCTCCTGCGCGTCCACCGGTGAAGCCGTACTCAGATGACGCAGAAACAGCCCGAGGCTGGCACCCGAATCGGCCGAGCGGCCCACACCTTCTCCGCGCCAGAAAGGCAGACGAGCCGGACGGCCTGGCGCAGGTACCACCAGTACCTGGTCGTGGGTAATCTGCTGAATCCGCCACGACGTTGCGCCCAGAGTAATAATGTCATTGACCCGCGACTCATAGACCATCTCTTCATCCAGTTCGCCGACACGACGTGAGCCAGCCTGCTCTTCGCCTTCCGGCAGAATGACGCTGAACATGCCGCGATCGGGAATGGTGCCGCCGCTGGTCACGGCCAGATGCTGAGCGCCGGGTCGCGGCGTCAGCAATCCGCTCTGACGATCCCACACCAGCTGCGGCCGTAGCTGAGCAAAAGCGTCTGAGGGAAACTTACCCGCCAGCATATCGAGCGTGGCATCAAACAGCCGACGCGACAGAGTGCGAAACGGATCGGCCCGGCAGACCTGCGCGTACCAATCATCGACCTGTAAGGGATCCATTGCGACGGCCGCCAGGGTTTGCTGCGCCAGAATATCGAGCGGGTTACGCGGCGGAGCCAGCGCATCGAGCTGGCCCGCACGCATCGACTGCAATATGACGGCCGAATCCAGCAGATCGCGTCGGGTGCGCGGAAACAGAATGCCGGTTGATACGCCGCCAACCTGATGTCCGGCGCGTCCCACCCGCTGCAGTGCGCTGGCGACTGAAAGCGGTGCGCCCACCTGGATCACCAGATCCACCGGTCCCATATCAATGCCAAGTTCCAGACTGGAAGTCGCCACTACGCAGCGCAGTCTGCCCAGCTTCAATGCGGCTTCAATCTCGCCTCGCTGCTCCTTCGAGACGGAACCGTGATGTGAGCGGGCAATAAGATCGTCACTGTCGTCGCGTTCTGCATCCCGATCGCCAGCGGTTGTCTGCTGCGCCAGATAACGCGCATTGAGCCGCGCAGTCAGCTTTTCCGCCAGGCCACGCGAATTCACAAACACCAGCGTGGCGCGATGGGACATGACCTGCTGCAGAATGCGCGCTTCAATGTGCGGCCAGATCGAACCGCTGGCAGAGGTGGCTTCACCGGTCAGGTCATCGGGGCTGGCGATATCGGTCATATCTTCGACCGGAACCTCGATGGTCAGGTGCAGCGTCCGATCGGCGGCCGGATTAACGACCTGAACGGGCTGACAGCCGCCAAGGAAGGCGGCGACCCGCTCAACCGGTCGTACCGTGGCGGAAAGCCCGATACGCTGGGCAGGCTGTGGCAGCAGCGCATCGAGCCTCTCCAGGCTCAGCGCCAGCTGGGAACCCCGCTTCGATCCCGCCACCGCATGCACCTCATCGACGATGACCGTGGTCACGCCCTGCAGCGTCGTTCGCGCTTTTGAGGTCAGCATCAGAAACAGTGACTCGGGTGTGGTGATCAGAATATCGGGCGGGCGGCGCACCAGCCTGGCGCGCTCTGCACTGGGCGTATCGCCGGATCGCATTCCGATATTCAGAGTGATCTCTGGCTCATTCAGCGCCTGCCGCTCAGCGTAAACGCCTGCCAGCGGCAGATTAAGGTTGCGCTGTACGTCCGCGGCCAGCGCTTTAACCGGTGAAATATAGAGAATGCGAGTGGTCGTTTCACGTGCAGGTGAGGGCTGGGTGGTTCGGAACTGAAACAGCGTGTCGATGGCGGTGAGTAAGGCCGCCAGCGTCTTCCCTGAACCGGTCGGGGCGATCACAAGCGCATGCTCTCCGCTGGCTATCGCCTGCCATGCCGCCTGCTGCACCGGCGTGGGTGCAGCAAAGGTGGCAGAAAACCAGCGTCGTGTGGCGGATGAGAACCGGGCTAAAACCGCATCAGATTGGGATTTCGACATCATACTCACGGTATTACGCAGCAACTGCGCCTGAAATTAATCCGTTGAGTGTAAGTGAAAATTGCCGTTTGTGGATGACGCGGCAGATATCTGGCCGCGTCGGGCGGGATTATTAACTGGCCGCTCCGGCTAAAGCGCGACCTCTGATCGCCAGCAGCGACACCAGTGCCAGCACGATGATAGTCATGCCATAGAACCAGGCGGTCTGGTTCAGCCCGATATGGGGCGCTGCCATTCCGGCGGCAATCGCAGGCAGGGCAAAGGCGAGATAGCTTTTGATCAAAAAGGCGGAGAACAGTCCGGCGCGTTCATGACTTTCAGCTAACTGCATAATGATCTTCAGCACGCTGGAGAAAATCGATCCAAATCCCTGACCCGCAATGGCAGTGCCGAGATAGAGCCAGGCCACGCTGTGCAGAGAAAGGCCCGCAAGAGTGACGCTGACGCCCGCTATCAGCATCAGCGTACCGATAACTAATGCCCGCGCGGGCGGTAACGGGCGAAAGAGAAATACTGCTGCCGTTGCGCTCAGCATCAGCGTTGCCACAATCGAGCCGCCGATAAAAGGCGATGTCAGGCCGGTTGCGTTCGCCACCATTGAGGGCATCAGTGAAAGATAAAATCCGCCCAGCATCCAGGTTGCGATGTTAACCGGCGTCACCATTAACAGCGGGCCCAGCGCGCGTCGCGGTATGCTGACCTGGGGTCGCAGTGCGGCCAGAACACCCGGCTGAGGCGCAATGGTTTCTGGTATTAGCGGCAACAGCGCCATGGCAACCAGCATCAGTATCAGCAGCAGCGCGTAAAGCGTCACCGTGGGAAAGGGCGCAAAGGTGACCAGTATGCCGCCCGCCAGCGTGCCCAGCGTCATCCCCAGAAAGGCGGTGAATGAGTTCAGCAGTGGCCCACGGGTTTTACTGGCGTCAATCAGGCTGGCACCAAAGGTCGGTAAGGCAATACCGGTTGCAAAGCCCTGCACCATCCGGGCGGCGATTAAGGTCGCCGCAGAACCGGCAGACATAAAGATCACCAGCGCGACCGCATTGATCGCCAGCGCCAGCAGCATCAGCGGGCGGCGGCCGGTATAGTCGGACACTTTACCGACCGTCAGCAGCGCGGCCAGTAACGCGAAAGCATAGGCACCAAAGATCAGCGTCAGCATGGTCGGCGTCAAATGGAACAGGCTGCGATAAAGTGGGTAGAGCGGCGTTGGCGCACTACTGGTGGCGGAGATCAGCGCCGCACCGGTAAAACTGAAAAGCGTGGTGCGGGCAGCAGCCTGAGGCGTCAATGTGGGGTTCATGAAATTACCTTAATGCAAAGTATTAGCTTTTAATAAGGTATACGGCTATCTGTGCCTTAATGCAATATCTTTGCTTTAACGTTTATTGCGGTGGGGCTGAAGGCGTGTCTGAGAGTTTGTAACGGTGAGAGCTCTTCAAGGTGTTACGTCTGCTTTTTGACAGAGGCAAGCCTTTTATCAGGATATTTGATGTACTGACCCTCTACTGACGGGAGTTCATGTGCTGGCAGAGGCACGTTGACTTTGGGCCACCGTGACTTTATAGATAAGCTCAAACCTTTATAAATTTAATTTGGGGAAAAGGGCGCATGCTATTGCAGGAAAGCCTTAAACAGGAAGTTACTGAAGCAGTCAAAAAATCACTCACCTTCGATATTTTTTATCAGAGAATACGGCCTGATATATCAGCTTTCGTGGCTGCAACGTCACAACTGCCATTGAAAAGTCTTGATGACTGGGAGCGATTAATACGCTGGCAGATTGACTCATCTTTTTATACATCAGGTTATAAACGGACAGGTGCTGAGATCCAGCAGGTGGGTTCTCTCAGGTGGATGGACTTATGTCATGCAGATGGTTTTCGGCGGGAACGCGCATTACGAACATTATCAGTTGGTGCACCCAACAGTTTTTTATTTGCCTTAGCCGTCAGAAGGTTAAATGATTGGGTTCCTCAGGTGAGAGAAGCCGCCCGTGAAGCACTTCCCTCAATCGCAGCAGCTTCTGACCCGGAAGTTATCGTGGATGTCTTGTTTATAACGCTTCCCTATTGGACCTCATGGGGAAGAGCGGGTGAGAAGGAACACGAGGTACTGACAGACATTATTTCAATGGAGAACGTCACTGCCTCTCTGAAAAAAAGACTTATCTGCACTTCTTCGGGGCCTGCTGCAACTGTCTTTACCCAAGCAGGACGCACGTCAGTATTAGATAATTTTCTGTCTGAGATTGCTGAATCCTCCATTCAGCCCTCACTGCGTGCGAAGGCGTACCGCTGCCTGTTCGAAGGCAAAATTATCTGGTCCGAGGGTATGGAATGGAAGTGGATTGATAAAGCCTTTGGCGTACGACGGCGTGTACCTGTTTTAAATGAAAAAACAATAGCCGTTTCCAGGCCTTTTATTGATATCTTAAGGATGGCCATACTTGACCGCTCACCGATGGTACGGCGTATAGCCGGAGAAATGCTGATTAAAGAATTAGAAAATATATGTGATGAAGCCTTTTCCATGGCCACTCAACTGGCTTCCGATATATCAGAATCTGTAGCGGAACGAGGAAGGTTTGCACTGGTCTGCTTAAAAAAGGATAAGTGAGGCTTTAATTAAACAAGCTAAGCAATATGATTGTCGCAGGAGCCTTTAGGGTAATCTCTGTCCGCCATAAAGAATCATGGTAAATTTCATGTTGTCATGTGCTTTGCGGGTTGTTTATCAATAATATTTCGGCGAGTCTCACTGTTAATAACAATCAGGGAGCCAGATGATGAAGATAGCTGAGATCGATCATATCCATCTCTACGTTGAAAATATTGAACAGGCAGAAAAGTGGTACAACGAGATCCTGGGCTTTGAACGCGACCCTTCCCTGTACTTCTGGTTTGAACAGGGTGGGCCGCTGGTCATAAGAAATAACAGGGCATCACTCTCTCTTTTCCTGCGAAAATCTCAGCCACCAGGCCATACGGTGGCTTTCGGGGTGGCAGCATCATTTTTCAACGAACTTATGCCTGTACTCCGTAAGAATAAAATCCCTTTCAGCGTCAGTGACCACGACGTGTCGATGTCCGTCTATTTCAGCGATCTCAGTAATAATAAAATTGAAGTGACCTCTTACGACTACCTGCATGCAAAGCAGATACTGGAGAGCTTTGCGTAACGCTATCGCAGTTTGCGCTTAGAGGCGTGACTGCAGGCGCACTGTGATCTCCGCTCCGAAAGTATAAGTACTTCACTCATCAGCACGCTGGAGGAAGTTAAGCCTCCAGGCCCTGAACGGCGATTAATAAAGTGAGTTCTTCAATCGCTCAGGCAGCGCTTTGTCGTAGGCATCGCCATCAATCTCTGCAATCTGTTTGAGGATCGAACCGGTGCTGGGCAGCGACTGCCGTGAGATCTGCGTTTCGGCATCCCATAATCCGGAGCGAATAATCGCCCGGCTGCACTGAAAGAAAACGCTCTCCACAGTGATGCGCAATACGGTTTTTGGCAGCTGATTGTTGATGGCAAAGCGCTCAAGCAGCGCCGGGTCGGTGCTGATCGCCGCTGTGCCGTTCACGCGCAACGTCTCGCCAATGCCAGGGATGAGAAAAAGCAGCGCTACCCGATTGTCATGCAGAATGTTGCGCAGGCTGTCGATGCGGTTATTGCCGCGTCTGTCGGGTAATAACAGGGTCTTGTCATCTTCGATTTCGATAAATCCGGCCGGATCGCCGCGCGGTGAAACATCCAGTCCCTCAGGCCCCGACGTTGCCAGCGCCACAAAAGGCGAGGCGGCGATAAACGGACGATAGGCGGGATGAATATGATCGGTTTCTTTAGCGACAGAGGGCCGGGCGACCGTGCCGTAAAGACCTTCAAGTTCGGTAAGTTCAGTGATAATGCTGCTCTGTTCAGACATTTTTGCACTTTCCTTTCACTATTCAGATCCTCATAACGCTGAAGGTGAGACTACACAGACCCGACGCGCCAGTTTAAGCAGCACTTTAACACCCATGCAGCGTATTCAGAACCCGTGCGCCACCCTTTATGGCAATCGCCCCAGGTGAATCCGTCTTCCCGCCGCGAAAACAGCTTATTACCTGGGGCGGCAACCTCTTCCCACCCTTTACCAAAATCAGAAGCACAACACAACGTAGTGACAGCCTCTGATGAGAGATCCATATTCTGCATTCAGATGAGCACGAAAACCGCGCCTTGTGCACTGAAATTAGCCGCCGTTCGTTAAGAGTATTAACAGAGTTGGTGACAGCAGAACTTGCTGATATAAAGAGTAAAGATTGCTTATTCAGCACCCAAAAGGAGCGCAGGATGGTTTGGGAATCAGAGCGGCTGCTCTACAGATATACTCTTCGCGAGGATCTTGACGACCTTTTCAGAATTTATGGCGACCCCGAAACGCATAAATTTAACCCGCGAGGTCCATGGCCCGACAGAACGTATGCCATTCAGGCCATAGAGCGCATATTACAGAGCTATCAGGAACAGGGTTTTGGCGACTGGACGATATTTGAGAAAGCCCATCCGGATAAAATTATTGGTTTTGGCGGTGTGTTCAGAAGCCAGTTTGACGGTCGTCAGACGAATAATCTCGGTTACCGGTTTGAGCCTGCTGCCTGGGGAAAAGGGTATGCTACCGAGCTTTCCCGCAGAGCCATTCGTTACGGATTCGAAGAGGCCGGGCTGAGCATCATTACGGGTGTGACGCGCGAAAACCATCTGGCTTCGCGCCGGGTACTGGAAAAAGCCGGCTTAACCTTTTTGAAAAAGGTCGACGATCCGGAGGGGTTGCCTCCCAGCCTGATGTACACCCTTACACGACGTGACTGGCTTGCGGCTGGCAACATCGTTACCGCATCTGTCTGATCTTTCCCGTTTGTGATTCAGGCGTGGCGAAATCTGCGCCACCTTTTCGCACTAAGTCCCTTTAAACCCTCTCTTATCCCGCGATTAATACTCCGCTGTGTGGATTACTTTAGCCACCTTAATCAGGGGGAGGCTTTATGGATATTCGTACAATTTTTATTTCAGCAGTTATGGCAGTCAGTCTTTTATGGATAGGCGCATCAGATAACCGTTCGTCACATCTCACCGCCGAGCCGGTTAAATCTGTCCTGAGTAAACTGCAGCCTTGATTCTCAATCGTCCGATAGCACACATTAGCGCCTGCTCAGCCTGAGATGCGGTACACTGCCGCTATCTGTTAATGCAACTTCGTTGCTTTAACCATGACGTTCAGGCTGATAAAACGGGAGAAAGTGATGGCGAGGGAGATGATTCGGCAGGGTGGGCGCAGCGCACGTATTCAGGCGGAAGTGCATAACACCGTTAACCGGTTGCTTGAAACGCTTGATCGTTCAGCTATTACAGTGCCGATGATCGCCGAACAGGCAGGTGTGACACCTTCCACGATCTATCGGCGCTGGGGCGATCTGTCCCAGTTGCTGGCGGATGTGGCCGTGGCACGGATGCGGCCCATTGCAGAACCGGAAGATACCGGATCGACGGCCGGCGATCTTACCGCGTTCATCCAGCAGTATGCTGAAGAGATGTCGTCCAAAGTCGGTCGTGAGCTTCTGGCTGATGTGATAGGAAGTCAGGCTGAAGTGGCGAGCCAGAAATGCTGTGGGTTTACCTATCAGCATCTTGAAACACTGAAAAGTCGGGCCGAGGCACGCGGCGAATCAGGCTTTGACGTTGATCGCATCATCGATGTGGTCGTGGCGCCGGTGATGTTTCATATTCTGTTCGGTGACCGCGACATCTCAGCAAAATACTGTTCGTCTCTGGTTCAGCGGGCATTTCAGACAGCAGTCAGCGCTGAATAAAGGGCAGGGCGGCTTGCGTGATCAGATGCTGCAAGAGTGCTCGCGCCGGATCGTCACCCTGATCTGAGCGGGCGAGCGCGATACCCAGATAGCCGGGCATTGGCAGCCGGTGTGATTCAATCACCAGCGTCTCCGGCAACCCGGCGCGGGTGCGCAGGGTGATGCCCAGCCCGGCCTGTAATGCCGCCCAGATCCCGCTAAGACTGTGGCTGGTGAACACAACCCGCCACGGAATACCTGCCTTATCCAGCGCCTCGATGGCGCGCGATCGCATGACACACGGCGCATCGAATGCCACCAGCGGCAGCGGCTCGCCGCGCTGCAGATATCCCGCCAGATCAAACGCCGGATGCTGTAACCAGGCTAACGGACACTGACCAATTAACTGCGTGCCAGCCTGCTGCTCTGCCTGCCACAGCAGCGCCAGGTCCAGCTCATGACGGGCCAGCGCCGTAAGCAGCGGCAGATTTCTGTCGACGCGTGCGGTCAGCATCACCTCCGGATGCTGCCGGTTGAACGCGCCGAGAATGTCCGGCATCAACGCCTCGCCAAAATCCTCCTGCATCCCGATGCGTATTTCGCCCTGCAACGCTTCGCCTTTCACTGCCCGCAATGTCTCATCGTTCAGCGACAGCAGGCGTCTGGCGTAACTCATCAGCTGTTCACCGCTGCGGGTCAGCTGCACATGACGCCCTTTTTTCATCACCAGCGCCGTGCCGCATTGCTGCTCCAGTTTCTTAAGCTGCGCACTCACGGCCGAGGCAGACCGACACAGATGCTGTGCCGCCAGGGCAAAGCTGCCGGCATCAATGCCCGCGACGAAACTGCGCAGCGCATCCATATCGAGGGACTCCGGTACCTTTTTCATTATTGTCCTATAATTATGGATGGTAATAGCTGATTAATTTGATTTTCAGGATTGAAGGCCTGAGTGACACTCTGTCTCACCACTGAGGAGTGTGCAATGAAAAAATCGCTTGATCGGGAAACACTGGCGCAGCGCGCGCCAAAACTGGCCGAACTGACACAGCAGGTGCTGTTTGGCGATATCTGGCAGCGCGAACTGCTGTCACCGCGTGAACGCAGCCTGCTGACGCTGGCAACGTTAACCGCGCTGGGGCGGGTCCAGCAGCTGCCGTGGCACATCGATTTCGCCCGGCAAAATGGACTGACGCAGGATGAGCTGGTGGAGAGCTTCACGCATCTGGCGTTTTACGCAGGCTGGCCCGCCGCCGTCACCGCGCTGGGTTATCTGGAGGATAATCACTGATGCCCTTTACCCGAATTACCCTGCGTCAGGGCTACAGCGAGGCGGCTCTGCATCAGATTTCCACGCTGCTTCAGCAGGCGCTGGTCGCGGAATTTGACGTTCCTGAGCATGATTGCTTTCAGGTGATTGAGATGCTGCCCGCCGGACAGCGGGTATTTAATCGTCACTATCTCAGCGGCGGGCGTAGCGATAATTTCGTGCTGTTTCAGGTGACAGCAGGCCGACCGCGAACCCGACAACAGAAGCAGCAGTTTTATCATTCACTCTGTACGACGCTTCAGGCGGAGATGGCGATCGATCCTGACGACGTGATGATCATCATTCAGTTTAACAGCACCGAAGAGTGGAGCTTTAGCGGCGGCCGGATGCTGGCACAGGAGGCGTTATGATTATCATGCACTACCGTTTTACCCTGCCCGCTGACTACGACATGGGCATCATCGAACAGCGCATCAGTCTGAACGGAGCCCGGCTTGATGGCTTTCCAGGGCTGGTGGCCAAGGCATATCTTTACACTTGCCGTGATGATGACGGACAGAATGAAAACCGTTATGCGCCGCTCTATTTCTGGCGGGAGGCGAGTGGTATGCAGCGTTTCCTGCAAAGTCCTGGCTTTGCGACGCTGGTCAGGGATTTTGGCTGGCCGATCATCGAAAGCTGGCTGGCGCTTGAGGGGCAGACCCATATCCCTGATCTGGCCGACGCCCGCTTTATAACGCTGAACCGCTGGACGATTCCACCGCATTCAGACCTTACGACACTGCCGGGAACAACAGGGATCAGCGCCTGGGATGTGAGCCGCTGGCAGGGAGTAAACGTTAACGCTTCACACCAGCGCCCCGCTGGCGAGCAGGAAGTCTATCGCATCGGTTATCTGGCGCGGGGCGCAGCCGCCGCGGATCTGCAGCTCTAGCATCGGGAATGTCGTTGTTTTCTACTCAGAGGGCAAAAATGGCTTCAATCTCTATGCGCAGGTCAGTGGAGAAAAGTCCGCTGACCTGTACCAGTGAGCTGGCGGGCAGATGCTCGCCGTAGTTGCGATAAAGGACTTCCCGCAGCGCGGTGATCTCTGTGAAAGAGGTGATGAATATCGTGACCTTCAGCAGCGCTGCGAGCGACGTATGCTCAGCTGCGGCAACCGCCCTGAGTTGATCAAAAATAGCCTCTGCCTGTTCAGCCATATTTCCCTGCTGAGCCGCCGTACCGAAAGCGGTCAGCCCAGAGACATACAGCGTCACGCCATGTTTCACTGCGTGGACATAAGGCGCTTTTACTTCCCCCAGTTGCGGATAATTTTTGCGTTCTGGCATCGTCATATTTTCCTATTTTAAGTGATTTCATACCATACAGGCTACTGGCATTAAAGCAGGCTGAGAGTCGATAGCGGGTTGTGTTAACAAATCGGCAACAGGCAGAAGAGGTGATTGCTGGTGGTTAAGGCGATCTTTTGACGATTTCAGTCGATTTCAGACATCAACGCCGGTCCTGTGTTGCGTGCTATATACAATACATTGAATAGCATGACTACCTTCTGATTTTAAACCTATCAGGACGATGCCTTGCCATCCAGATTCAGTAACGTGGATAGGGTGGATAAATATGTACACGATTTCACTCGTAGGTTATATTCATCCTATGACCCTCGGAAAAGAGAGGGGCAGTTCAAATCTTACGGTCTGTGAAATTTTTTAATCAACGATGAAATCTGGATGGCTCTACCGGCAATCCCTTTGATTTTACCCGTCCTGTCTAATCGGAAATCATGTATGAACTCAAATCAAACCATGTCCCAGAAGCTTGCCAGAGACAGTCTCGGAAATGCTGCCGCCTTCGAAGGAGGAGTATACGTAACAAAAAACGGCGTCTCTGAACTCTTCATCCAGACTGCTGCTGAGCGTCAGGCTGAGATTAGAGAGATCGAGCAGGAAAGAAACATAAACGCCCTTTTCAAGCTGGCCTTGCAAGCTAAAAAGGAAGTCGCTGATGGCAAAGGCATGACCCCTGAAGACGTTCTGGGAAGGTTACGTGCCGCAAGAAAATAATAGAGAGGCTTTGAGTGTCAGAACAATATCAGCTGGTAATCGCGCCTCTGGCTGAACAGTGTCTCAAGGACATTGAGTCCTATAAGAGCGGAACAGTTGGGGCGCAGCAAGCGGCTGCATTTGTCGATAATCTACTCATGGATTCAGTCGACAATATCAGTCAGGATCCTGAAAGGTATCGCTACAATGCTTATCTTTCAGAGCGCGGGCTTTTGTTACGCGAACGTCTTGATGTTGAAGGAGAGTATCGTGTTCTGTACGATTTCGTGGACAATACTATCCAGATTCTTCTTTTCGTTAGCATGAAACAGGATTTCGGAAATTTGCTCTACAGATACAACATACTGAAATGACGCTCAGGGCCCGCTAATGCGGGCTTTTGCATAATGAAAGCTTATGAACGTAAGTGCCACTGTCAGCATCCCCGTTTTAGTTTCACTCAATTTTTGAGATTTGCGGATTCTCAGCCATAAGCCCATATTCTTCCGGCATCAGGTTATCAGGGATTCATAAGCCCGCTTACCTGTAAGTCGTAGACAAAAAACACTTTAATTTCAGATGTGTAGGGATAAGCCAGGACGGGCGCGGCCATAATGATGACCAGCGCGAAATCATATGAATAACGATTTGAACACGCCCGTCAGAAATCAGCGCTTCAGCATATGCTGGCAGGCGAGGTTATCCTGGGCGGCGCGCTGCTGCTCATCAGGTGTCAGTTGCTGCCAGCGAGCAATCACGCTGCGGCCCAGCCCCGGTTTATAAGCCATTTTTTGCAGCGCATAATCAGAGTTGCCGCCTTCAATGACGTTCTGCATCTGCCGGTCGAGGGGCTGCTTACTATCATGATCAATCGCGCACAACACCGCGACGTAATACGCCTTATCTTCCTCACTGTCGTGTGGGATAAACCACCAGGCGGTCAGGGCGAGGATCAGCAGCAGGGGCAGGATATATTTTACTTTAGCCATTTTAGTCACCGGTTGAGTGCCGTTAAGTCAGCCGGGTATGGCCAGACGCAGGGCGCGTATCCTGCCACAGTTTCCGCTCACCGTTAACCTTGTTCAGCCGCTGTTGAGGCAATGTTCAGTTTGCTGGCGCTTCAATCAGCGTCGTACTGATTTGCGCACCCGGCATCATCTGCTGTAATCCCGAAACCAGATCGTCGCTGGCCTGTTGCAGCGCGGAGAGCGGCATAGCGGGCAGACTTTCCAGAATGAACCACATCTGCTGCGCACTGGCATCCAGTCGGGTTCTTACACCCTGACGCCAGTTCCAGCGGCGACAGGTCACGCCCTGATCGTCGCGCCAGATCACTTCGCCCGGTTCCGGCGACTCATAAACCACCTCGCCCTCTTTAACGGTATCGAAACGTTCACTGCCGTCAGCTATCACCAGGCGTGGCTCGCCAGCATAGGCCTCGATATTTTCACCTCCGACCGGCAGCGCATAACGAATGCTGATGGCGTTATAGAGATCGACAACCGGATCGATGGCAGGCAATGCGCCATCCCGCAGCACACGCTTACGCAATGCTTCTGCCGAACAGGGTGTACGTTTCGCTTTGGCACCAAAGGCTTTAAATACCTCAGCCCAGGCGGCGAGATGCGCGTCTGCCCACGTCGCATCATCATTTAACACCTGCTGGCATGCGCTTTTCAGTGCATCGCTGGCAACGTCTGGTCGGGTAATCGGTGTGGCTTCCACCACAATACTCATGGCACGAAAGCCGGGAGCGAGCGCGAAAACAGCAGGATCGATTGACGGGTGAACAGATAACATCGGATACTCTCTCAGTGACTAATTTATTTCATAGTAATGACCGATGACCAAAAAAGTCAATATAACGACCGATGCGGGTGCCGATGTCGCCAGTGTCAATCAGGCTGTTTCGGACAGCATCAAAAGCTGGCGTAAAAGTCAGAAACTCTCGCTGGATGAGTTATCACGCCGGGCTGGCGTCAGTAAAGGCATGCTGGTGGAGATCGAAAAGGGTGCCGCCAATCCCAGCATCGCCATTCTCTGTAAAGTGGCTGCCGCGTTGGGCGTCTCGGTGGCAGATATCGTCAACGTTTCGCATGCGCCTGACGCCTGGCTGATTGAGAACAGCGAAATGCCCCGGCTGTGGCAGGGTGAGCAGGGCGGTTATGCGCAGCTGCTGGCGGGAACCCGTGGGCCGGATATGATCGAGCTCTGGCGCTGGCAGATGTTTGCGGGCGAAGCTTTCCGTTCTGCCGGTCACTCCTCAGGCACACTCGAACTGTTGCATGTCGAGCAGGGCACGCTCGCCTTAACGGTGGGTGAGCAGACCCTGGTGGTGCAGCAGGGCTGTGCAGCCGTAGCGCGAACCGATATGCCGCATGCCTATGCCAGCGCCGATCACCTGCCGGTTATCTTCACCATGACGGTGGCCGAACTGCAGCGCTGACGGCGCTATTCTGCGGCGGTCGCTTCGCCTGGACACGCCAGCAGCAGCGTTTTCAGCAACCTTTCCAGTTCGGCACGCTCTGAAGCGCCAAGCGGGGCCAGCACCGCCTCCTGCGTAGCGGTATGGACGCGGAGTGCATGCTCAATCTGCTGCTGCCCGTGCGGCGTCAGCCCGACCAGCATGCTGCGCTTATCCTCTGGCGCGGCAATACGCTCAATCAGATGCTGCTGCTCCAGCCGGTTCAGACGATTTGTCATCGCACCGGACGTCACCAGCAGCGCCTGGTAGAGCTGGGTGGGCGACAGGCGAAAAGGCGATCCCGCCCGTCGCAATGTCGCCAGCACATCAAATTCTCCCTCCTGAAAACCAAAAGGCTCCAGTGCCTGACTGCGCGCTTTCGCCAGATGTTTCATCAGACGCAGCACCCTGCCGAAGATCCGCATTGAAGAGGCGTCGAGATCGGGCATCGCGTCGTCCCACTGACTGACAACGAAATCAATATGGTCATGCATAAATCACCTTTAAATATTGTGGTTATGTTGTCGGGTTGTGCGCAGCCTCTTAACACCGGGGGGAATTTATCTTAACGTTAAGATAAATGTTGGCAGCCCGTTGCTGTCATCGCCAATCCTCTGTTAAGGCGTCGATGATGAAAAATAAGGTGTTGTTCCCCATTCTGTTTGCCGTGATCGCTTTTCTTATCGGGCTGAACCTGCGCCCAATGCTGGCGATTATCGGCCCGCTGTTCCCGGTGTTGCAACTGCAGGCCGGGTTGTCGGCGACGACGTTCAGTCTGCTGACCACGTTGCCGATGGCGATGATGGGCCTGGCCGCACTCTCTGGCCCGTGGCTGATTGCCCGCATCGGGCCGGTAAAGGGAATCGCCGCCGGTTTGCTCTGTCTGACGTTCGCCTGCCTGTGGCGCGGGGTTACGCTTACTCCCTCTCAGCTGCTGCTCACCGCGCTGGCGGGGGGCGCAGGAATTGGCGTGATACAGGCGCTGATGCCCGCTCTGATCCGGCAACGCTTTGCTGAGGCCGCGGCGACGCTGATGGCGCTGTTCAGCACGGGCATTATGGCGGGCGCGGCACTGACTGCTGCCGGTGCCGACCCGCTGTTTTCATGGCTGGGCCTGCAACCCGCGCTGGCGCTTTCCGGCGGGTTAACGCTGGTCACACTGCTGATCTGGCTGACTTTAGTCAGACGATCGCCGCAGGTGAGCGTGGCCTCTGATGCAGCGACGCTGCCTGTGCGGCGTACCCTGTTGCTGATGCTCTTTTTCGGCATTGGCACGGGTGCTTATACATTAGTGCTGGCCTGGCTGCCGCCATTCTATATTCAACTGGGCTGGAGTGCTCGCCACAGTGGCTATCTGCTCGCGGCCCTGACGTTAACCGAAGTGGTGGCAGGATTCATCGTCTCGGCGACGTTACATCGCTTTCCCGATCGCCGTCCGCTGCTGCTCGGCGTGCTGGCCCTGTTGCTGCTGGGGCTGCTGAGTCTGGTCTTTTACCCGGGTACGATGCCGATACTCTCTTCACTGTTACTGGGTACGGGCATCGGTGCGCTCTTTCCGCTGTCGCTGATCGTCACGCTGGATCATGCGCGCAGTGCCAGAGAAGCGGGCATTCTGCTGTCACGTGTACAGGGAGGCGGATATCTGATTGCGGCTCTGATGCCGCTGCTGGCAGGCTGGGTGCGTGATAGCGGAACGTCAATGACTCAGGCCTGGCTGATCATGAGCGCTGGCGTGGTGCTGTTAATGGTGGTTGCCCGACGCTTCAGACCTCAGAACAGTATCAACTGAACAAAGCCGTTGCCGATCAATGTCGATCTGGCATGCTGGAATAAAACCCCTGAACCCGGAGTGCATTGTGAAAGTCATTGGTCTGTTAGGCGGTATGTCGTGGGAGTCTACCGCGCTCTATTACCGTATTCTCAATCAGCTGGTTAAACAGCGGCTGGGCGGCCTGCACTCGGCGGAGCTGGTGCTCTATAGCGTCGATTTTCAGCGCATTGAGCAGCTACAGGCCGCGGGCGAGTGGCAGCAGGCGGGAGAGATACTGGCTGAAGCGGCACGCAATCTGGAACGGGCTGGCGCGCAGTTCATCGTACTCTGTACCAACACCATGCATAAAGTGGCAGCACAAATCAGCGCCGCAACGGGCATCCCGCTGCTGCATATCGCCGACGCCACCGGACGGCGCATTCAGCAGGCCGGGGTGCGTAAGGTCGGATTACTGGCGACGCGATTCACCATGGAACAGGATTTCTATCGCGGGCGACTTCAGCAGCAGTTTGGTCTTGAGGTGATCACGCCGGATAGAGAGGATCGGATTTTTGTGCATGAGGTGATTTACCACGAGCTCTGTCTGGGCGAGATCAATCCCGCGTCGCGTCGCCGTTATGGTGAGATCATGCAGCAGCTGGTCGCGCAGGGGGCGGAGGCCATTATTCTGGGCTGCACCGAAATCACACTGCTGGTGGATGCCACGGATGCCAGCGTGCCACTGTTTGATACCACGCTTATCCACGCGGAAGAGGCCGTTACCCAGGCTCTGGCCTGACGTTTATCCTGCACTTAGCCTTGAGGGAATCGCATGAAAATTGAAAATCTGCCGTTTGGCCTGACCCAGTGGGATCAGATTGAAGAGACGATTCATCCCGGCGACCAGGGGCAGGCGACCTGGCGAACCGTGAAGTTTAACGATATCCGGGTGCGGATGGTCGACTATTCACCAGGCTATGTCGCCGATCACTGGTGCACAAAGGGCCATATTTTGCTGTGTATGGCGGGTGAGTTGCACACTGAACTGGCAGATGGTCGCCGTTTCGTGCTGACACCGGGCATCAGCTATCAGGTGGCGGACGATGCTGAACCACATCGCTCCTTTACGTCCACAGGCGCGCAACTCTTCATCGTTGACTGAGTTCACCGTCAGCCTCTCTGGTGATCAGCTGCTGGTGAATCATCGCGTCGTTGACACTTTTAAAAGTAAACTGAATCAGCTTTATAAAAATCAGCAAAATTAATGGCTTATTTCATCAGAGTTATCTGGTTCTGACAGGAATAATTTCCATCAGGTTGTATGCTTGAAGCCTTATAAGAACGTTTTGCATTCACCTGAGGTGGGGAAGCCTGTGCTGATAAAAAAGAAGAAAGTTCGTTCGCATACCGAAGATCGACTGCTGGCGCTGGTGCTTGCCACCACCGCCGGCATCCTTAATGCCATGGCGCTGGGCGCGTTTGGATTTTTTCCATCGCATATGACGGGTAACACGTCGCAAATCTCCCAGGAAGTGACCACCAGCGACCTCCATACCATGCTGTTTTTGATGGCACTGATTATTGCCTTTGTGCTGGGTTGTACCGTTGCCCGGCTGGCGGTGGTAGTGGGGATCAGACATAAGTTACGCACCATATTCTGTCTGATCATTCTGGCGGAAGGGGCGGCACTGACGGCGGCATCAATCTTTGAAATCGTGTTCTACCGGCCAAGCTTTAACGGGGAAGTGCTGTTAATGCTGGGCTTTTTAATGGGGATTCATAATGCGACCTCGACGCAGCTCTCCAATGGCCGCGTCAGATCGACCCACATTACCGGCACGCTGACCGATGCGGGTATTGCGCTGGGGTCGTGGATCTTTGCCCATACTTCTCACGCCGTGCATCTTGAAACCGACGATCGTCGCTTTTTCCAGAAGGTTCTGCACACCCATCTGACTACCGTGTTTTCATTCCTGAGCGGCTGTATTGCCGGTCTGCTGCTGTTCAAAGTCTATGGCTTTAACGCCATGGTTGGACTGGGAATATTTCTTATGCTGGTGGCACTGACGGCCATCGCCATCACCGTGCAGCGTACCCGCAGAAGCCTCTACTGACAGTAAAACCTTCCGCCCGATGCACACAGCGCATCGGGCGGGTTGCTTACTGCTGCGTTCGGGTTGGCCGCACCACGATTTCGTTCACATCTACCTCTTCAGGCTGTTCAATGGCATAGCACACGGCGCGACCAATGGCGTCCGGCTGCAACGCGATAGCGCGATAGTGCTGCATCGCCTCGGCGGCTGCCGGATCGGTAATGGTTGATGCCAGCTCGCTCTCCACCACACCGGGATGGACACAGGTCACCCGTAGCTGACTATTCTCCTGCCGTAATCCGTCGGAAATCGCCCGCACCGCAAACTTAGTGGCGCAGTAGACGGCTGCGGTGGGCGACACGGCCAGCGCCCCTATCGACGCGACGTTGATGATGTGGCCGCGCTGGTGGGCCAGCATGGTCGGCAACACTGACGCAATGCCATACAGCACCCCTTTGATGTTTACGTCGATCATCTGTTCCCACTCTTCCACCCGCAGCGATGCCATCGGAGACAAGGGCATAATACCGGCGTTATTGATCATTACATCCACCCGGCCCCATCTCTCCAGAGCATACTCAACAAACTGCGTCATCTCTTCGCGGCGCGTAACATCAAGCGCTTTGATCGCCACCTCTGCACCATTGAACTGCAGCTCTTCAGCCAGCGCGGCCAGGCGGCTTTCCCGCCGCGCACCCAGCAGCAGAATGACATCTGTTTTCGCCAGTTCACGTGCAATGCCTGCCCCGATGCCGCTTGAGGCGCCGGTAATTAAAATCACTTTCTGAGTCATTTTGTTTCTCCAGTCAGGTTGTCACTGGCGATCATACGGCGACTGGATTATAAAGATAATCCACCGAACGCTTTACGCACTGGTAACTCAATCTGACCAATGAATGCCGATAAAAATGCTCTCGAAGTTTTTGTGATTGTGGCGCAGACGCGAAATTTCCGGCTGGCCGCAGAACAATTAGGTGTTACGCGTCCGGCGATCAGCCAGAGTCTGCGGCGTCTGGAAGACCGGCTTAACCTCACGCTGATGCAGCGCACCACACGATCGGTTCAGCTGACCGAAGCCGGACAGCGGCTCTATGCCGAAGTGGCGCCGGCGATCAACCAGCTCAATCGCGCCGTGACAGATATTGCCGAACTGGCTGCGGAACCTCGGGGCCAGCTGCGGCTGGCGATCTCCTCGATTGCTGAGCGGATGCTGGGGGGAGAACTGCTGGCAAGCTTTATTACCGCTTATCCGCAGGTGGAGGTGGATATCACCCTCACCGATGAGGAGTTTGATATTGTCGGGCAAGGCTATGACGCGGGTGTGCGGCTGGGGGAGGTGATTGCTCAGGATATGATTGCGGTGCCGGTATCCAATGCGCAGCGTCAGGTGGCGGTGGCGTCACCCGCCTATCTGGCTCGCGCAGGCACGCCGCAACATCCTCAGGATCTGGTCAATCATCGCTGCATCGGCTGGCGAAAAGGGCCTGGTCTGGCCCCTTATCGCTGGGAGTTCGCAGAGCAGGGACGCGAGTTTGATGTTGCCGTCAATCCGCAACTCACCACAAATGACATGGGGGTGATGATTCGCACCGCCTGCGCCGGGGGCGGCATCAGCTTTGGCATGGAAGAAACCTTCCAGCCTTACATAGCACGTGGCGAACTGGTGACCCTGCTCGATGCATGGTTGCCCGCCTTTGCCGGCTTCTATCTCTATTTTCCCAGCCGCAAAAATCTGGCCCCCAAGCTGAGGGCGCTGATCGATCACGTCAGACTCTAGCGACAGAATACGCGCCTGATTTAGCGCTGATATTGCTGATCGCTGACCTGCTCCAGCCAGTCAACCGGCGAGCCGTTCAGTGACTCAGCGATAGCAATATGCGTCATGGCGTTATCCGGCGTTGCCCCGTGCCAGTGCTTCACGTTTTCCGGGATCCAGACGATATCACCGGTGTTCATCACCTGAATGGCTTCACCCTCACACTGAATCCAGCCCTGGCCATGCGTGACGATCAGGGTTTGCCCGAGTGGATGGGTATGCCATGCGGTACGGGCACCCGGTTCAAAAGTCACCGTTGCGCCCCCCACGCGGGCGGGTTCGGTTGCCTGGAATGGTGCATCAATCCGAACCGTGCCGGTAAAATATTCAGCAGGTCCTTTACGCGAAGGCAGCGATCCGTTGGCGATAATTTTCATTACTCACTCCTGTTGTTAACGTGTCATGCACAGTGTAACCGGCAAGCCGGAGCGTGATTAGCCCGCTCAGTCGGCAAACGGTTATGAGCCGGGCTCATTAATTGCCTGACAGTTTTTCAGGCTGTCATGTTGTAACGGGTGATGATGTTGATTTTAGAGTAGGGCGCGGGCGGTTCTGAGGCGGGCAAAAATCCATGAAACGCCAGCAGCGTTCTGAAGGCGTGCAGCGCATCAAGCTGTAAATTATGCTCGATTAATGCATCAATTTTACCGGCCTGCAGCAGTGCACGATTCTCACGATCGAGATCGTGACCAATAAAAGCGTTAACCGTCCGCTTTTGTTCGGCAAAAGCGCGCAGTATGCCGGGATTACCGCCACCGACTGTGTAGACCGCATCTGCATCCGGTTGGCTCTGCAAGAACTGTGTCACCGACTGCTGCATCCGGGCGTCAATGCCATAACCGCCTGCCACCACGCTCACCTGATGCTGGGGCGCAAACTCCTGCATTGCTCGCTGAAACCCCTGAATTCTCTCCTGTTCGCCAATGAAATCGTGACTGCCGGTCACAGCCACAATATGTGAACGACTCACCCGCAGCCATTTTGACATCAGAAAAGCCGCCACTTTACCGGCATCAAAATTATCCATGCCGATATAGCGCAGGCGCGCGCTGCCGGGCAGGTCACTCATCATGGTGACCACCGGAACGCGTTGTTTCAGCAGTGATTCAAGGGTGGGATGAAGTTCACCAGAACAGGCTGCCTTAAGAATGACGCCGTGACTATGCAACGCTTTTTTATTCAGCAGCGCGTTAATCGCCTCCGCAGTAAGATTCTCGCCGAAGTGGAAACGAAGCTGAAGTTTAAAGGCAGTAAAACTGGCAATCTGACTGCTGAACGCCTCACGTATCAGTGGCTGAAAGCGGTCAGGTGTATGCATGATGACGTCGAAATAGATCGTTCTTCCCCTGGCGAGTCCCGCTTTTTGCATCAGTTCCAGGTCCGCTATCGCCTGCTGGATTCGGTGCTGGGTCGTGGCATGCACGTTGCCGCGCTGATGCAGTGCCCGGTCGATGGTCGCCAGACTGAGTCCCGACTGGGCAGCAATCTGTTTCAGGGTAAATTTAGCCATGTGCTGCTCGTGACACCAGAGGATGACGATAGTTTTATCATACTGCTGGCCATTGTCAGATGATCATTTGTGAAAGGCTGGTCAGCACATATCAGGCCGGGAAAGCTGCCCCGCAGGTTATCGCAACAAACAGTGAGTCGTAAAAGTGTTTATAACACATTCAGCCAAAAGTCTGTTTCCGCGATATATAACTATCCAACTCTCAATATACATGGGCATAAATAGATTACAGCGGTTGCTACCACGTTTTGGCTATTTATAGCTTCAGGGCTGCATGGGGTGAAAATAAAGCAAGATAATATTCTGAGGTTGTATAGTTAATAACCTTTTTGCCGCTTCGCTTATATTTCCCGCTTGACGGCTTTTTTGTTTTTTGGCTCCCGCTAATGATAGACTGTATATGCATACACCATCGGGAGGTCGTGTGAAGTACGACAACGATAATGAAATCCGTGCGCTGGTTGGTGCGGTAGTCAGTGATTTGATCAAGGCGGGAGAGCCGGTTCATTTCCACGACATTACGGACGCGCTGTTTCGCCTGAGCGAAGAGACGCGTGACAGCAGGCTGAAAGCATTGTGTCAGGAAGCGATAAGCTTTTTCACCCGGAAGATGCATTAAGGTTGCCAGGCCTGATGCCGGGCGTTGCCCCGGCCTGTGTCATGATAGCGTCCCTGCTACCTTTGACATCGGCGAGCATAAGAGGCTTTGCATATTGCTCGCAGCCTTTAAAAGGGATTTTACTGTGAGTCGGTCGTTTCTTTTTTATTCAGCGAGACGGTTGATGACCGCATTAAAAAATGTCAGTCAGATCTTTCTGTTGATTATTCATTAGGGGTGGCAAATTTCTGATAAAGAAGTTCGCCTTTTCATTGGCAGGTCTTATTAAGCCTGAATGATCATCATCTGGCATGATTGCAAAAAAGCGTTATCGTCGGGATCAAATCCCTGCTACATCATTAACCTGCAAAAGAATTTTTATATCGGATAATTTCTGTGTGGCATATCGGGTATACAGCGAAATTGAGGGAAGGAAACAAAAGCGGGCGAGGGGGAAGAGTATCCTGCGTTACCAGAGGTAACGCAGAATGGCGTATCAGATGCCGGTATCGTCTGGCGTGCGGCCAACCACGATTTCCAGCGTTTTGCGTAACACATCCAGCCTGACAACATCTGAAGTGCATTCCAGTTCCGCGATCAGATAGAGGATGATCGCTTTATTGGTTACACGTCCCTGATCAGCAACAATGTCACGAATCACTGCGCCCAGCAGTTCAGTTTCCGGAGCAAGCTGATCGCCCGCGCTACGGAAGTAGTCAATGATTGAAGAATCTGATGATGAATGCTGCATGATTTTTCTTTCTCTGAGGAAAATGAGTCAGATGCAATGGTTGAAGTCAAAAACGAGTGTAGACGCAGTTTTCGTTTTGCCCAGCCCGCCTTAAAAATTCTGTTCAGGTCTGCCGCTTCGCTTAAAATTAGCCGCATGTATCAGGTACGCAGTACGCTCAATCAGTGCTTTTTCGAACCCTCAGGCGGGCCATCACTGTTCATACGATGAGCCGTGTTATCACGTTCGGCACCGTCGCCCTGCACGCGTTTGCGCGCGGCAACCATACCATTACGGACTTCGGTGATGGCTTTGCGAATCACTGACACTTTCACGTCGTCGTCAGCATCAGCAGCCATCAGTTCGAGCTGTGCGATTAAGGCATTGCTGGATACCGGTTTGTCTGACTTGAGTAATGTCAGAACGGCTTCGCCGATCATGACATCTGTCAGTTTCTCATCTTCACTTCTGTACATACTGGCTTCTCTGATTGCGAATCAATGGCCATGCTGCGGGTCCGTATGCGTCAGCGGGTGCGACCTGGCGCACCCGATACGGGAAGCAGTACTGGGCTTTATTGCTAGGGTAGATCTTCCTGGGTGATGGCTGAAACAGGCGTCCTGATTAACATACACGACCGTGAGAGGGCATTAATCTTCGCGACGAAAAAGCATCGCAATGAGTTCATGCAGATGACTCTCTTCTTCTGGCGTGGCAGCCAGTTCAAGGCGACTCAGCAGTTTACTGCAAATCGTTTTCCGACTAAGGCTGTGACCTGCGCGCAGAATTTCCACCACAACCGAACCCAGCGTCTCCTGTTGCGACGGTGAGCTGGCCTGATTGAAGTAACGGGCAATATCGCTGATCGTTTCCGGGGCTTGTCCGTTCTGACGCATGTTGTTGTCCTCAGGTGATTTAAATGTATGCACTCTGGATGCGCAAGTTATACATCTTTGCAAAACTTGTACAGAATTTTGGATTTTTGGGATTAATTTTTTTGTGCAAAAAGTGCTAAGGCTTTTAAAACAGGGTGTTACGAGGAGTTTGTAGCGAGGTAAAAATTGTACCAGATTCTTGTATCATTAACACCCCAGCGACGCTCCGACCTGAATATTAAGGCCGGAGAGGAACGGCAGACCTGGGTTAGTGTTTAAAGAAGATGTCATCGGCAGAGACGGGAGCAGCGGGCTCTTTGCCAGTGGTTTTGGCAAGCCAGGTCGCCGGGGCGGTGCTGCGGGAACCGATGGTTTTGAACCCCATCAGCCATTGAAGCGCATGCTGCATCTGCTCAAGGCGAGTCTCATTAACTTCAGAGTCAGCCATGACCCTTAATTCATTAATCAGCAGTTCAACATTCACTTCCTGACCGGCATTAAACAGGTTCATTGCGGCTTCGCCAATGATGACATTCGCTTTTTCGTCGCTGGAAAAATACAAATTATCCTCCTGGGTGATTGCGGTAAGTAACATTAACTGTAGCAAAAAAATTTACGAAGCTTAATCAATTCAGCCTATCAATAAGATTATTTTAATTGTCGGTCTGCTATGCGTGTCATGTGAGTGCCGCCAGGTGTCAGAACGCTTTTCGGTAAATTGCGCCGTCAGGATGGGCTTTTTGTAATCCTGTTATCGTTCCTGCGGTTTACTCAACCACAGATGAGAAAGGCGTAAAACCCGGTTATAGCTATACATCACGCTTTCCATAAACTTCCCATCATTGAAATTAAATGTCTATATATCAACAAGTAAAGCGATTCGCTTACAAAACTTCACATTCGGGCCCGGACGCTGAAGAAACTTCACAACCCTTCGCTGTTACAAAGGTATAGCCTGTGCTATAAAAAATAGCCTATGCTAATTATGTTCTGTTTTTAATCACCTCTGGAGATCGCCCTATGGTCCCGAAAAGAAAAATAACCATGATGCTACTGAGTGCGCTACTGACAACCCTGATGGCGACAAGCAGCTATGCAGCAGAAAAATTTAAGGTAGTGACGACGTTTACGGTCATCGCTGACATGGTGAAAAACGTGGCGGGCGATGCGGCCGAAGTTACTTCCATTACCAAACCGGGTGCTGAAATACACGAATATCAGCCGACGCCCGGCGATATCAAACGTGCGCAGGGTGCGCAGTTAATCATGGCGAACGGGCTTAATCTCGAACGCTGGTTTGAGCGTTTTTATCAGCATCTGGATGGGGTGCCGGAAGTGATTGTCTCTGCCGGGGTAAAACCGATCGGTATTGGCGAGGGGCCTTATAACGGTAAACCGAATCCGCACGCCTGGATGTCTCCGGACAATGCGCTGATCTATGTCGATAATATCCGTGATGCGCTGGTGAAATATGACCCGGCGCATGCGGAGACCTATCGTCAGAACGCAGCCGCCTATAAGCAAAAAATCACCGCAGCGCTGGATCCGCTTCGCCAGCAGATTGCCGACATCCCGGAGGATAAACGCTGGATGGTGACCAGCGAAGGCGCATTCTCCTATCTGGCTCGCGACCTGGGCATGAAAGAACTCTACCTGTGGCCTGTAAATGCTGATCAGCAAGGCACGCCGCAACAGGTGAGAAAAGTGATCGACCAGGTGAAGAAAAATGCTATTCCAGCGGTGTTCAGTGAAAGCACCGTGTCGGATAAGCCAGCCCGCCAGGTCGCGCGGGAAACGGGTGCGCATTACGGTGGGGTGCTTTACGTCGATTCTTTAAGCAATGCTCAGGGACTGGTGCCGACCTATCTGGATTTGCTCAGAGTCACCACGGAGACGCTGGCACAGGGCATTAAAGCGGGAGAGAAAGCGCAATGACAGACACCATCGTGGTTTCGGATGTCACCGTGACCTATCGCAACGGTCACACCGCGTTGCATGATGCCAGCTTCAGCGTGCCGGGTGGATCGATTGCGGCGCTGGTGGGTGTGAATGGCTCCGGCAAGTCAACCCTGTTCAAAGCGCTGATGGGCTTTGTCCGGCTCGCCAGCGGCAGCATCTCAGTGCTCGGCATGCCAACTCGTGAAGCACTGCGTCAGAGTCTGGTCGCGTATGTGCCGCAGTCGGAAGAGGTGGACTGGTCTTTTCCGGTGCTGGTGGAAGATGTGGTAATGATGGGTCGCTACGGTCATATGGGCCTGCTGCGTCGACCGAAACCGCACGACCAGCAGATTGTCAGTGATGCGCTGGCGCGGGTCGATATGCTGGATTACCGCCATCGTCAAATCGGTGAACTCTCCGGCGGACAGAAGAAAAGGGTATTTCTGGCGCGCGCCATTGCCCAGCAGGGCAGCGTTATCCTGCTGGATGAGCCGTTTACCGGCGTGGACGTTCAGACTGAGGCCAGAATCATCAGTCTGCTGGGTGAGCTGCGCGATGAAGGCAAGACCATGCTGGTCTCAACGCATAATCTGGGATCGGTCACGGAGTTCTGCGATTACACCGTGATGGTCAAAGGCACCATTCTGGCCAGCGGCCCGACCCGCACCACCTTTACCGCCGCCAACCTTGAGCGTGCTTTCAGTGGGGTGCTGCGTCATGTGATGGCGAAAGGGCTGGACGATCAGATTATCACCGACGATGAACGGCCTTTTATTGCGCCACGTACGGCACCTGAAGACGGAAACTGACCATGGAACTGTTACTGGAGCCTTTTGGTTATCACTACATGCTCAACGCGATGTGGGTCTCCGCCATGGTCGGCGGCCTGTGTGCGTTTCTCTCCTGCTATCTGATGCTCAAAGGCTGGTCGCTGATTGGCGATGCGCTGTCGCACTCCATCGTGCCGGGCGTAGCGGGTGCTTACATGCTGGGACTACCCTTTGCGCTGGGCGCGTTTCTCTCTGGTGGGCTGGCGGCGGGCAGTATGCTGTTACTCAATCAGCGTACCCGCTTAAAAGAAGATGCAATCATCGGCCTGATCTTCTCCTCCTTCTTTGGTCTGGGTCTGTTTATGGTGTCGCTCAATCCGACCGCGGTAAACATTCAGACCATTGTGCTCGGCAATATTCTGGCGATTGCGCCCGCGGATATACTCCAGCTGGCGCTGATTGGCGGGCTGTCGATCATCATTCTGCTGTTTAAGTGGAAGGATCTGATGGTCACCTTCTTTGATGAGAATCACGCGCGCGCCATCGGACTGCGTCCTGAACGACTGAAAGTCCTCTTCTTTACCCTGCTGGCAGTCTCAACCGTGGCGGCGCTGCAAACCGTCGGTGCATTTCTGGTGATCTGTCTGGTGGTGACGCCAGGCGCGACGGCCTGGATGCTCACCGACCGCTTCCCGCGTCTGCTGATGATTGCAGTCGCGATTGGCAGTATCACCAGTTTTCTCGGTGCGTGGGCGAGTTACTACCTGGATGGCGCAACGGGCGGCATCATCGTGGTGGCGCAGACGTTGCTGTTCCTGCTGGCGTTTGTTTTTGCGCCCAAACATGGCTTGCTGGCTAACCGGCGTCGTGGCCGCCATCGTCCCGAAAAGGAGCCTGGCTGATGTGGATCTTTGAACCTTTCCAGTTCGCTTTTATGAACAGCGCGTTGCTGATTGCGCTGGTGGTGGCGATCCCCTGTGCGCTGCTGTCGGTCTTTCTGGTACTGAAAGGCTGGGCGCTGATGGGCGATGCCATGAGCCATGCGGTATTCCCCGGCATCGTCCTCGCCTGGATGGCCGGGCTGCCGCTGGCGGTGGGTGCGTTTGTCGCCGGTCTGTTCTGTGCTGTTGCCAGTGGATTTCTGCAGGACAACAGTCGCATCAAGCAGGATACGGTGCTGGGAATCGTCTTCTCCGGCATGTTCGCGGTGGGATTGATCCTCTATATCGCCGTGAAACCGGAGGTGCATCTTGATCACATTCTGTTTGGTGACATGCTGGGTATTACGGGCGCTGACATAATTCAGACCTCGCTTATCGCAGCGGTGATCGTCGGGGTCATTGCGGTGAAATGGCGTGATTTTATGCTGTTCAGTTTTGATCCGCAGCAGGCACAGGTCTCTGGCTTACCCGCACGCTGGCTGCATTACGGTCTACTCTGCATGGTATCGCTGACCATTGTGGCGACGCTGAAAGCAGTAGGGATTATCCTGTCGATTTCCCTGCTGATCGCGCCCGGTGCTATCGCAGTTCTGCTCACCCGCCGCTTTTCACATGCGCTGCTGGTGGCGGTCGTGGTGTCGGTGCTGGTGTCGCTGAGTGGGGTCTATCTCTCGTTCTTTATCGACAGCGCTCCAGCACCCACGATCGTGGTGCTGTTTGCACTGGTGTTTATCGTGGCGATGGTGATTTCAGGCCGCAAAACGCGACAGCTTGAACGCCAGCGGATTAATGCCAGCTGACTGGCTATCGCGGCTGTCTCTCAACCGCGATAGCGCACCGCATCAATCAAACGTGTAAAGGCGCTGGTGTGCTGTCTGCGGCTGGGATAGTAAAGATAATAACCCGGAAAAGGCTCACACCAGTCAGCCAGCACCTGAACCAGACGGCCACTTTTAAGGTGTTCCGCAACGCTATCCTGCGGCACATAGCAGATCCCCATCCCGCTCAGTGCGGCATCAATGCGCGACGCGAGATGATTAAAAATTAACTGACCCTGCGTTTTGACCCTGATCTCCTTGCCATCACGCATAAACTCCCAGTTATAGAGGCCACCCAGCGTCGGCAGCCGCAGGTTGATGCAGTTATGATGCTGTAAATCATAGGGAGTCTCAGGTCTGCCGTGCTGATCAAAATAGCTGCTGGCTGCCACCACGCACATATTCCAGTCCGGCCCGATGCGCACCGCCACCATATCCTTTTCGACCTGCTCACCCAGTCGCACGCCCGCATCGAAACGGCCGCTGACAATATCGGTCAGACTGTTATCCACCGACACTTCAACATGGACATCGGGGTATTGCTGAAGAAAGGGCCTGAGCAGCGGCCAGAGTGTAGAGGTGAGCGCATGTTCGCCTGCGGTGATACGAATGTTGCCGGAGATTTTACCCTGACTGTCAGTGACATTGACCAGTTCAGACTCAATCTCGCTGAACAGCGGGGCGAGGGTAGTGATCAGCCGTTCACCGGCTTCTGTCGGGGCAACGCTGCGAGTAGTGCGCGTCAGCAACCGGACGCTAAGACGCTCTTCCAGAGCGCGAATCGCGTGGCTCAGTGCCGACTGCGACACACCCAGCTTCGCCGCTGCCCGGGTGAAGCTGCGCTCTTCTGCTACCACCACCAGATAGATTAGATCGTTAAAATTTTCTTTCAGCATAGGCCCTCTGACCTGTTTGATCGGTTATCCCGGTCGGGACAGGCCGATTTATCGACGTTAACTACGGCTTCGCTACCCGACCTGCTATCAGACCCGAAATTGCCTTTCAGGGTTACACATTTCGCGGCAGGATTAATGAGGCGGACAGATAAACCCTATGAACGACGGCTATAAAAGCTTTTTTCAAAAAAATTAATAAAATCATTTAGATGAGCGTTGTATGAACACATATTTATCCCGATTCAATCTCGCTCCGCCATTCAGATAACACTTACTTTTCCCTGCTTCCCCGCAAAATTGCCAAAAAGCTGCTAAACCTTAAAGCAGAGATACGCGCGTAAAGATTAGGGTTATCACGATTTTCCCCCGATTCGAACCCCGTCAGAAATAAACCTATAAAAAATTACATCTTTTGGCCCCCAACAATGGGAAGCAGACAATGTCGGAAAAAATATCGCTAACAATGCAGGTTAATGGTCAGTCGCAGCAGATGCAGGTCGATCCCCGTGTCACCCTGCTTGATGCGCTGCGTGAGCATCTTAACCTGACCGGCACCAAAAAAGGGTGCGATCAGGGGCAGTGCGGTGCCTGCACGGTACTGATTAATGGCCAGCGGGTGCTGAGTTGCCTGACGCTGGCGGCTCAGGCGGATGGCGCCGAAGTGACCAGCATTGAAGGGCTGGCTTCCACCGAAGGTGAGCTGCACCCGGTGCAGCGCTGCTTTATGGAGAATGACGCCTTCCAGTGCGGCTACTGTACACCGGGTCAGATTATGTCCGCCGTCGCCTGCATCAAAGAGGGCCATGCGGGTTCAGAAGATGAAATCCGTGAGTATATGAGCGGCAACCTTTGCCGTTGTGGAGCATATCCGCACATTGTGGATGCGATTAAACAGGCCGCAGCAGAGATGGCGAAGGAGTCCGCATGAATGAATTCAGCTGGAAAGTCGCGCAGTCGCCTGAGGAAGCCGCAGCCCTGAAACAGCAGTCTGGCAGCCAGTTTCTGGCAGGCGGCACCACACAACTCGATCTGATGAAGTGTGGGGTCTTCACGCCGCCGCAGCTCATCGGCATCACTGGATTGACCGGGCTTAAAAACCTGCAGTTTGACGACGATAAGATAACGGCCGGCGCGCTGGTCACCATGAGCGGCCTGGCGGATCATCCCGCCTGCCAGCAGAACGCGCCAGCCATCTACGGCAGCCTGTGGCAGGCCGCGTCACCGCAGATTCGTAACATGGCCACGCTGGGCGGTAATTTACGCCAGCGTACCCGTTGCGCCTATTACCGCGATCCGGCGACCTTTTCCGCCTGCAACAAACGCAATCCGGGTTCCGGCTGCGCCGCACTGGATGGCGTTAACAGCAATCATGCCATCCTGGGCGCCAGCGACAGCTGCATCGCGGTCTATCCCGGCGATCTGGCGGTGGCGCTGGTGGCGTTTGACGCCATCGTGGTTCTGCAGAATCAGCAGGGCGAAACCCGTCGCATCGTGATTGATGATTTCTTCCTGCTGCCGGGTGATACACCTGATCGTGAGCACGATCTGCGCGATGACGAAATTATTGTGGCCATTGAAGTGCCGCAAACCGAGTCACTGCGACACTCACACTACCTTAAAGTCCGTGACCGCAGCTCTTATGAGTTTGCTGCAGCCAGCGCGGCCGCAGGCTTCACGCTGGAGAACGGCGTGATGCGTCAGGTGCATATTGCGCTGGGCGGCGTCGCCACCAAACCCTGGCGGGTCAGGTCGGTGGAGCAGGCGCTGGAGGGACAGCCGTTCAATGAAGAGACGGTCTTCCAGGCGGCAGAACGGATTACACAGGAGACGCAGGCGCTGACCCACAACGCCTATAAAGTAAAACTGGCGCCGCGTGTGATTGCACGTGCGCTGATGGCAGCAGGAGAAACCGCATGAGTGACGTAAATGACAAAGCACGTCGGGAGTTACTGAAGGCGACGGCGGCGATCTCAGCGGCGGGCAGCCTGGGTCTGAGTATGCAAAGCGCCAGTGCCAGTGATACTGCCACGGCGGAACCAGAAACCACCGATCCGATTGAGGGACTGGGCGCCGGGCGCTCGCGGGGTGACGGCAAAGTCAAAGTCACCGGTGAGGCGCGGTATGCGGTAGAACATCAGCCGGAAAATCCGCTTTATGGCGTGGTGATCCAGTCTACTGTTGCCAGCGGCCGTATCAGCCGGATGTCGACGGAAAAGGCGCAGCAGGCCTCGGGTGTGGTGGCGGTTTATACCCATCTGAATAGCCTGAAGATCAACAAACCCACCGCGATTGCAGACGGCGGCGCGGCGCAGTCAACCTATACCCCGATTCAGGACGATGTGATTATTCACAACGGCCAGAACATCGGTCTGGTGGTGGCAGAGACGTTTGAGCAGGCGACGTATGCCGCCTCGCTGGTGGAGATCGACTATGAAACCTCGCCCGCACTGATTTTTGCCACCGATGAGGGTGTCGAACCGAAACCGGTATCGAAACAGGATATCGATATGGGCGATGCACAGGCGGCGATGCAGCAGGCCGAGGTGCGTCTGAGCCAGCGCTATACCACGCCGCGCGAATACAACATGCCGATGGAACCGCACGCCTGTGTCGCTGAGTGGCAGGATGGACGCATGACCGTCTGGGAGCCGAGTCAGTGGGTGGCAGGCGCGCAGGTGGAAATCGCCGAGTGGATGGGCATTGACGTTGAAGATGTGCGGATTATTTCGCCCTATGTCGGCGGGGGATTTGGGTCCAAGCCGGTGCCTTACACCCACGTCGCACTGGCCAGTGTGGCATCACGAGCGCTGAAGCGTCCTATCAAAGTGTCGCTGACCCGACCGCAGACCTTTACTGGTCTGGGCGGACGTCCCGCCACCTCGCAGCAGCTGGAACTGGGTGCCTCGCGTGACGGCAAAATCCAGGCGATTATCCAGCGCAGCTTCAGTGAAACCTCATTAATCGATGTATTTGCTGAGAACTGCAGCAAAGTCACCGCCCGCATGTATGCGGTGGGCAACGTCTCCGCCCAGCATCAGGTCAGGCCGATCAATACCGTGACGCCAGGCTGGATGCGGGCGCCAGGTGAAAACCCCAGCGCCTTTGGCCTGGAAGTGGCGATGGATGAGATGGCCTATGCCCTGAATATCGATCCCCTGGAACTGCGTCTGCGCAACTGGGCGGACAAAGATTATCAGCTCGATCTGCCGTGGAGTTCGCGTCGCCTGAAAGAAGCCTATCAGAAAGGGGCTGAGGCCTTTGGCTGGGATAAGCGCATTATGACGCCGCGGTCGATGCGCGAAGGGCGTGAACTGATTGGCTGGGGCATGGCCTCTGGCACCTATCCGGTCAACAAACTGCCTGCTGAGGCAAAAATCATCCTGACCCCACAGGGTAAATTTGTGGTGCAGTGCGCCGGTGCGGATATCGGCACCGGGACCTATACCATCCTGGCGCAGACCGCTGCCGACATTCTTGGCGTCGCCTCTACCACCATTGAGGTTCAGCTGGGTGATACTGAGCTGCCGCGTGCCGGTGTCGCAGGTGGATCGCAGCTTGCGGGCAACGTGACCGCGGCGGTGAACGATACCGCCAGACGAATGCGCGACCAGCTGCTGAAACTCGCCAGCGAGCTGCCACAGTCGCCACTGAATGGCACTCCGGCATCTCAGCTCACGCTGAAAGGCGACGGGGTTCAGCATAATCTGCGCAGCGGTCTGGCGGTCTCATTTGCCCGGCTGGCAAGCCTGGCACCGGCGGAGAGTCTGACGGTGAAAGGCGGCACTTTCCCGGACGATCTGTCACAGAGCGAGCGCGACAAGATGGTGCGCAACCTTAATGACATGAGCCGCCCTGAAAAATTCTCGGCCCACAGCTGGAGCGCGCAGTTTGTGGAAGTGCGGGTCGATGAAGATTTCGGCACTATCCGGGTCAAACGGATGGTGGCGGCGCTCGACAGCGGTCGTCTCTACAACCCTAAACTGGCGCGCAGCCAGTGGATTGGCGGCATGATCATGGGCGTCGGTCAGGCGCTGATGGAAGAGGGCATCGTCGATCCACGCAATGGTCGGGTGATCAACAACAACCTGGCGGACTATCTGGTGCCGGTTAACGGTGACATCCCGAGCATTACCACCATCAACGTTGGCGAGCCCGATTTTGAGGCGACCACCATGGGCGGTAAAGCCGTGGGTGAGCTGGGTATCGTGGGCGTGGCGGCAGCGATCAGTAATGCGGTGTTCCATGCCACCGGTAAGCGGGTGCGCGACTTACCTATTACTCTCGATAAGATTATCTGAGCCTGTTCCTGACCTGCTGCCAGCAGGTCGATGTGAGGATATGCGGGCGCGGGCTGAAACCTGCGCCCGTTTTTCACGCTTAGCGGAGAGAAAGAGTGAAGATAGCGTTGATTGTGCTGGCCGCCGGGCTGAGTCGCCGTTTTCGCCAGCAGGCGGGTGAGCATAAGCTGCTGGCCGATCTGAATGGCAAACCGGTGCTGCAACGCACGCTGGAGCAGGCCGTTGCCAGTGGTCTTGACCTGTTTGTGGTCACGCGCCCGGACGCCGCTGCACTTAAGGCGCTCTGCTCGCAGGCTACCCTGGTGCTGTGTGACAGCGGCGGGCTGGGCGAATCGATCGCCGCAGGTGTCAAAGCCAGCCGTGACTATGACGGCTGGCTGATTGCGCTGGGCGATATGCCGTTTGTCACGCCTGAAAGTTACCGCGCCGTCAGCGCCGCGCTGGCGGACGCGCCGATCGTCAGGCCGTGGATTGACGGCAGGCCGGGCCATCCGGTGGGCTTTCAGCACCACTGCTACCCGATGCTGAGCACGCTACAGGGCGATGCCGGGCCGCAGGCAGCGGTGAAGTCACTCGCCGTTCGGCTGCCGCTTCAGGATCGCGGCTGTTTGTGTGATATCGATCTCCCTGCTGATCTGCAGTTAATAAAGGAATTTTCATGATTACGCTGGATCAACGTGTGATTAATGCGGCACTGAGCAGCTGCCAGGCGGGTCAGCAGGTCTGGCTCTGCACGGTGCTGCGCACCTATGGATCTTCGCCGCGCGCGCCTGGCACCCTGATGACGGTCAACGAAACGGGTGCTTACTGCGGATCGCTGTCGGGCAGCTGCATTGAAGAGGACTTTCTGGCGCAACTGGCGGCAGGAGCCTATCGCGCCAGCAGTCAGCGGGTGCGGTACGGTGAAGGCGGAATGCGTCCTGACGTCAGCCTGCCGTGCGGCGGCAGCCTGGAGATCGTCATTGAGTTTCTGCCGCCCGATGATGCCACGCTGGCGCTGCTGACGGCCATGCAGCGCGCGCTGAGCGGACAGCAGCCGATGGTGAAAATGATACGACCCGGCGAACGTGCGCAGTGGGAAGTGCTCGCCCCTGACAGGGTGTTGCCTGCGCTGGATGCCAGTGAACAGCAGATGTTACTGCCGGTTGGTGCGATACCGGAACTGCTGATCGCGGGCTACTCGACTGTGGCATATGAGTGCATCCGGCTCGGGCAGATGCTGGGATTTCACGTGCGGGTCTGTGAGCACCGACCGGAGATGCTGACGGAGCTGGAGAGCCACTTCAGCGCTGCGGACAACGTGACGCTGGTGTCACAGCATCCGGCGCGCTGGCTGGAGCTGAACGGCGCGCATGCAGCGGTGGCGATTGTGGCACTGACCCACGATCCCCGCATTGATGACCTGACGATGATGGAGGCGATCGCGACACCCGCGTTCTATATCGGCATCATGGGCTCGGCGAAAAACAGCGAGAAACGACGGACGCGACTGCAACAGATCGCCGGCATGGATCGTGCCGAACTGGACCGCATCCATGCGCCCATCGGCCTGCCTATCGGCAGCAAAACCCCGGCGGAGATTGCGCTGTCGGTGATGGCCGATATCGTCCGGGTGAAAAATCGCGGGTTTTCAGCCGCCTGATCCCGGCGTCGCCTCCGGTGCGAGCCGATAGAGGTAGCTGCCCGAATAGGGGATCGGCAGGAAATCACGGAATAGCTGCCGCAATGTCTGTTCAGGATCGACATCGCGGAACAGTTGCGGGTAGAACGTGGTGGCGAAGAACTCTGTCGCTACCACGTGCCACGGACTGAGGTAAAAGTTGTGCCAGATTGCCCCGGCATGACCGTCCCGCAATGCCGTCAGCTGCTTCAGCGCATTCTGCTGACCGGTCAGCGCCAGCAGGCTCTGCCGGGTCTGCGCTGTTGTGACGGCGGGGCCGAGTTTTAAGGCTCCCGCTTCATCGGCGCTGCCGGTGCCGGTGGCGAAGTAAAAGTCTGGCTGTGCCGCAATCACACTCTCCTCACTCAGCCGTCCGAACACGCCTTTGATCTGCTGACTGGCGATGTTTTCGCCCCCGGCAAAGCGCAGCAGCTCACCCAGGTTGCCATTCACCGACGTCACGCAGCATTCACTGCGCCGCCCGAGATGCAGCTGCAAAAGAACTTTAGGTTTAGCTCCGTGATAGTCCGCCAGTCGGCTCTCAATGCGCTGCATGTGGCTGCGGTAAAAGCGATTGAAGTCAGCAGCCCGCTGGGGCTGATTCAGCACCTCGCCCAGCAGGGTCATGCTGCGCTCGGTATTTTTCAGCAGCTCAACCCGCAGATCGATCTTCACCACCGGGATATGCGCCGCGCTGAGCATCTTCTCCAGCACTGCTCCGCTTTCACTGCCGCGCGCCAGCTGCGGCAGGATCACCAGGTCCGGTTTCAGTGCAATCACCTGTTCGGGATTCATGTCATTGACGCCATCCAGACCCAGTACCGGAATTTCCTCCATCTGCGGAAACTTACTGGCAAAAATCTGCCAGGTCTGGGGATCAAACTTTTTCAGATCCTGTGGCCAGCCAGCGATATGCTGCAGCGGATTGCCGGGCGTCAGCAGCGCGACGCTGTAGAGCATCCGGCTTTCACCCAGCACAATACGCTGCGGATGGTCGGGTATCTCTACTTCGCGGCCGGTGATGTCGGTCAGCGTGCGGGCGTGTGCGCCAGCGCTGGCCAGTATCACGCTCAGCATTAATAACGCACAGCGCAGCGATTTAAAATTCAACACGGGCCTGTACCATCAGATTGCGGGTTTCACCTTCACGGACGCGCAGGTTGCCGCCGCTTGAACTGTAATAGTGCTGGTTAAACAGGTTATTGATGTTCAGACGCAGCTGCGTTTTTTCACCGAACAGGCGGTTGTTCCATGCCACAAAACTGTCTGCCACCACATAGTCGGGCAGGGTGAAACTGTTATCGGGATCGCCCGCACGGCTGCCGACATAGCGTGCGCCTCCGCCGAGCCGGAACGAGCCGGGCAGGCTGCTGATCTGCATCTCATGGCTGAGATAGAGCGCACCGGCATGACGCGGCGCATTCTGCAGACGATTACCATTGTTATCCGGATTAACCCGGTCATTTACGATCTCTGCCTGATCATAGCTGTAGTTCGCGCTCAAATCCCAGCCGGGTGCAATTTCGCCGTTCAGCTCAAACTCAGCGCCGGTCGATCGGGCTTTATCAATGGCACGCGTGCTGCCATTAATATTCAGCGACATCGCTTTTTCGTCTATCCGATAGAGCGCGACGGTGGCGAACAGTTTCGGCGAGAGTTGCCATTTACTGCCAACTTCCCAGATGGTGCCCTGTTCCGGTTTGCCGACATTGCCATCATCATCCACGTCGGTTGACGGGGTGAACGACTTACTGACGCTAGTGTAGAAAGAGAGATCAGGTGTGAATTTGTAGATCACCCCCGCCTGCGGCAGAAACTTATTACCCTCATCATTCAGGGTTTCCACCTGCGGATTAAAGCCGCGCGAGGCGCGCTGTTCATAATGCTGATAACGACCGCCCAGCACCACAATCCAGTCGGGTGACAGAGAAATGCTGTCTTTGGCGTAGAGTGACCGGCTATGAATGCGGTTGAGGTTATTGGCGGCTGCGCTATTTTCCGTGCTGGCGTCCGTGACCGGTGACAGCAAGTCATATTCAGGCGTGAAATAGTTGAACTGGCGGTTGACCTTGCCCTGATACTGATGGGCACGATAAGTCTGGTTCATCTCATAGTCGGTGCCCACCACCAGCGCGTGCTGCATACCCAGAATTTCGGGATTACCCAGCAGATCCCAGCTCAGATATTTGGTTTTGTGGTTAAACCCGCGATTGGCATCGGCGCGACGTGTGACCACGCCGCTGCTGGCGTTCACCGCCGTCACGCGCACTTCATTGTTGTCATAGCGCCGCTGGTTCCAGCCCAGGGTTAACCGGGTGCGCCACTCATCATTAAACTGCCAGTCATAATGAGCATTCAGGGTTTTGTTATGGCCCCAGGCGTGATTGGCTTTGTCATCCAGCCGATCTTTATAACCGATGTCGATCGGCTTGCCGTCGATAAAGGCCGTGCCGCGATCGTAGGGAATGTCATAGCGGTAGTCGGCATAGCTGATCAGAAAACTTGCCTGCTCGCCATACCATTGCAGAGAGGGTGCCAGCAGTGTGTGCTCTTCACTGCCAAAGTTGCGCCAGTAATCCTGATTCTGCTTTTCGGCGATCAGCCGGAAGGCGAAGCCGTTGCCCAGCGGGCCGGTGACATCCAGCGTGCCCGCACCGCCACCTTCACTGGCGTAACGTCCGCTGACGCTGGAGTGCCAGCTGTATTGCGGCTTTTTGCTGACCACATTGATAATGCCGCCCGGATTCTGAATGCCATACAGCAGCGAGGAGGAGCCTTTCAGCACCTCAACCCGCTCGGTCGTGGCATCGAAATTCAATCCCTGACTGCTGCGAATGCCATCCCGGTAGATGGAGCCATCGGCGTTGCTGCCAAATCCGCGTCGTACAAAGCCATCTTCGGTGCCAGCCAGCGTGTTTGCTTCGGTCACACCGCTGACGAAGCGCATCGCATCCGCCAGTGAGCTTGCCTGGTAATCGTCCAGTTGCTGCTGCGTCACCACGCTGACCGACTGCGCCTCATCAAGCCGCGCGGTCGGCATTTTACTGGCGACGCTACTCTGAGTGGCGCTGTAATTTCCCTCTGAACTGGCATCCGCGGTCACGGTCATATCCGGGGCGCTGTCGGTTGCTGCATTGACCTGTGGCAGCATAATGCTGCTGCAGATCGCCACGACCAGAGCGGGGTGCCGGGCCGGATATCGTGAGTCTTTGTTTTTCATTTTTCTTTTCGTATCTGAAGCAAAGGACCTGACGACTGACAATCTGTCTGTCTTGCAGGTCTACCCTGGAGGTGTTCTGCAATATGCAGCGTTTAAACAGAGGAGATCAGTATCAGGCCTTCAAGGTCATTATGCCGGCCGGACGACAACCTTTCTCATCTGTAATTGAGAATCATTCAAACATCCGCTATTGTAGTAGTAAACATAATTTGAATAGAATTGGCTACATTATTGCCGTGTCGTTTATCGCTGCAAAAAGATTGGCTGGAATTTTTAGCCTATTGAAAATAATGAATATATTTTTATATGAAGGTGAGGGGGTTGGTTAAATCCACATCTTCTTCAGGTGAAATATAAAACAGCATGACGTTTTTACTACATCTCCCGGCCCTTAAACTCTCTATTTAGCCAGACCAGCGATGAGCCTTTTAACACGTTAACCCCAATTGCAGGTGCAGCATGAAACAGAGCAGGCCCGTTAAAAACAGAGTGGATGTGGTGGCAGAACGTCTTCGCGCCCGTGAAAAGCAGCTTTCACCCCGCCTGCTGGCGGTGGCGCGCTATATCGATCAACAGCGGGAAACGGTGCTGGAGAGCACCGCGATGGAGATCGCTGTGGCGAATCACACCTCTGATGCCACTGTAATCCGCGCGATTCAGGCGCTGGGCTTTAGCGGACTGCGTGACCTCAAACAGACACTAAAGGCCTGGTTTGGTCCTTCGCTGACCTCTGAAGATAAGATGATCACCACCGTCAGCGAGGTGACCAGTGATGTGAACAGCGCCATCGACTTTGTGCTGGAGGGCCACCGGCACGCCTGTGAGGTGCTGTCGCAGCCGCAGAATCGGGTGGCGGTAGCGGATAGCGTGGCGCTGCTGGGCGAAGCGCGGCAGGTCGCTATTTTTGGCATCAACGCCTCAGGTATTCTGGCGGACTACAGCGTGCGGCTGCTCAACCGTATCGGTCTGCCCGCCTTTTCCCTTAACCGTGCAGGAATTGCGCTGGCAGAGCAGATGCTGGCGCTACAGCGTGGCGACGTGCTGATCATGATGGCGCAACAGTCGGCGCACCGGGAAGGGACAACCGTGGTGCGTGAAGCGAAGCGGCTGGATATTCCGATTATTTTGCTGACCAACGCCACCGACTCCTTTTTCGCCCGCGAGGCGGATGTCGTAATCAATGTGCCGCGCGGCGGCGAGAAGGGACGCATTCCCCTGCACGGCACGATTATGGTCTGTCTGGAGATGCTGATCCTGTCCGTTGCCTCAACGCTGCCACAGCGTACCGTTAAGACGATGAAACGGTTACAGGATCTTAATCGCGGCCTGAAGCCCGCCAGCAAAAAGTAGCCAGTGTAACGACGCCGTGGTGGGTTCCCGGTATTTCACCTGAACCAGCACGGCTGATCTTTAAGTCAAATTTCTCCGCTTTGCGAGCGCGATCCCGTATTTTCTGCCACCCCTTTCCTCAGCCGTCTACGCTTACAGCTTGCTGCGCCAGCCGGTGCGGTTCTTACTCATACTGACTTTCATTTGATTTGTGCGGAGCTGCTGATGAAACCCCTTCACGCGCAATACCTTTTCTGCTGTGCCACCCTGAGCCTGCTGTCGCCGCTGCCTGCGATGGCCTGGAGCGACCTCACCGTCTTTGGCGATAGCCTGAGTGATGGCGGGAACGTCGGGCGCTTTACCTATGATGGCGCGACCCATCCGCTCTATGACGAGATCGTAGCGCAGTCGCTGGGTGATAACCTGCGCCCTTCATCGCAGGGCGGAAGCAACTATGCCGAAGGTGGCGCAGTTGCGGTACCTGCAATTAATCCCCTGTTTAACACTCAGGATCAGCTTGATAACTACCTTGCGGCGCGAGGCGGACGAGCTGATCCGGACGGTCTCTATATTCACTGGATTGGCGGCAATGATTTAGCGGCGGCGGCTCTTGCCCCTCTCGCTGCCCGGCAGATAGTGGATAACAGCGCCAGTGCAGCGGCCTCACAGGTCAGCCGGTTGCTGGATGCCGGAGCCGGAACGGTGATTGTACCGACGGTACCTAATGTAGGGGCAACGCCCGCCCTGCTGCAGGCGATTCTGCAGGTGCCTGGTCCAGCGGCACAACCTGCCACGGCGGCGCTGTTTCAGTCGCTGAGCACCACCACTACGCCTGACCGTGCCGCAAGAGAGCAGGCGATTGAAACCGCGCTTGGCGAGGCGGCCGGACAAATCTCTTCAATTCCGCTGATCCGGGATGCCATTGCACAGCAGCTGATTGCCGCCTGGCAGTTACTGAGTCAGGAGGCGGCGGCCCTCACCGACCGTTACAACCAGGCTGAAGAGCAGGGGCTGGTGACCGCACGCGGGAACATCGCACGAGTGGATATCAATGGCCTGTTTAATGAGGTGATCGCTAATCCGGGCCTGTATGGACTCACGAATACGGCCGGAATGGCCTGTCCGCCAGGTGTCTCGGCGATGGACTGCACCTCCTCGACGACAGGATTTTCGCAGTCACAGCAGTATCTGTTTGCAGACAGACTGCATCCCAGCCCGGCGGTCCATGCGCTGATCGCCGATTACATTCAGTCGGTGCTGAATGCGCCGCTGCAGGTAGCTGCACTGAGTCAGGCGCCGTCGATGCTGGTGGGCGATGCGCGCAATACGCTGGATGGACATCTGCAGCAGCAGCGTCAGCAGCCCGCCAGTGCTGGCGAGTTTACTGTTTTCGGCGGTTATGCCGGGCAGCAGCGTGATTTCCGCGGCGACAGCCTGCAGGATGGCGATGCGACCAGCGCCAGCGGCACCGTGGGTGTGGGCTATCAGCTGACCGATTACTGGCAGGCCGGTGCCATGCTCTCTACGACCTCGCAACGTCAGGATCCCTCGTCGCGCTTTGATTACCGTTTACGCGGCAATCTGGTGGCACTCTGGAGTCAGTTGAATTATCTCGATCGGGGATGGATTAATGCGGACGCCCATTATGCCGATCTCGACTTTGATGATATTGAGCGTCAGATCAGGCTGGGACCGGCGACCCGCACGGAAAAGGGCAACAGCAACGGTAAGGTGCTGGGAATGCGGCTGCAGACCGGCTGGGATTTGCCGCTGGGTAGCTATGTTTCTACTGGCCCGGTGGCCAGCTATGCGCTCGACTACACCCAGGTCGATGGCTATAAAGAGGAGGGCAACAGCAGCACCTCAATGCGCTTTGGCGACCAGACGCTGCACTCTCAAATCGGCGCAGTGGGCTGGCGTATCGACAGCAAAGATTTGCTGATCAATCCCTGGGCGCAGGTCAGCTACAACCACCAGTTTGGTGACAGCGATTCGGCGGTGACCGCCGGACTGAAATCGACCCGCACCGCCTTTACCCGCAGCAGCGATTCCAGTGATGATAACTGGATCGATATGGCGGTGGGTGCGAGCGTGCCGCTTGGCACCTCGGTGAATGCCTTTGCGGGCGTCTCGGCGGTCACAGGCAACAGCGACATGCATCAGGTGACATGGAACGTCGGGCTTAACGCCCGCTTTTAACCGATCTGCTTTGCGGAGTGAAAAGCCCTGCAGACGTTGTCCGTCGCTCTCATAATGATAGCGGCGGGCGACGTTGCAGCAGATCTGAGCGTTCATCACACCCCGGATGCAGTCGGGTATAACTCTCTTCTGTGGCGTACCTTTTTCACGCTTCGATCAAAGCCTGCGCCTCCAGTTCGCGGACCCGCGGTATCACTTCGCGGCCAAAGAATTCGACCTCTTCATGAAAGTGCAGAAATGCCAGCAGCAGCAGATCCACACCGGCCTGCTTCAGTTCGATAATGCGTTCAGCAATCTGCTGCGGTGTGCCAATCAGATTGGTTTTAAAGCCGTCGTTGTACTGCACCAGATCCTCAAACGACGATTTCGCCCAGTTCCCCTCTCCTTCGGGTGAGGCACTGCCAGCATTTTTGACCTCATGCTGAAAGCCTTTTACCGCATCCGGGTTGGCTTTGCTGATGATCTCATGAAGCACCGCCTGCGCCTGCTGTTCGCTCTCGCGGGCAATCACAAAACCGTTCAGCCCGATTCTGACCTGATGCTGATGACGTCCGGCTTTTTCACGGATATCCGCGACCTGCAGACGGACACCGTCCGGGGTATTACCGTTGGTAAAATACCAGTCTGACACCCTGGCGGCCATGTCGCGCGCCGCGCGTGAACTGCCACCCTGGAAAATTTCCGGGAGCGGTGACAACGGCTTGGGTTTCATCACGTAATCGCGGAAGCGATAAAAATCGCCGGCAAAGCTAAAACTCTCTTCACGCCAGATGCCGCGCAGGCAGCGAATAAACTCTTCTGAACGCAGATAGCGCTCTTCATGATCGAGCCAGGGTTGACCAATTGCCTTGAACTCGCCCCGGAACCAGCCGCTGACAATATTAACGGCGATGCGTGGACCATAAAGATGGCTGATAGTGGCAATCTGCTTTGCCGCCAATACCGGATTCCACGGGCCGGGAAGCAGAGCGGCAATCACTTTTAATTTCGAGGTGTGACTAAGTAAATCCTGCGAGAATGTGACCGATTCATGCTGATTATCTGCGCCATATCCTGCAGTAAAGCGAATCTGCGTCAGCGCGTAATCAAAACCCGCCTGTTCAGCGATCTGCGCCAGTTTGCGGTTGTATTCGGCATCCCAGCGGGTACGCTGCTCTATCTGACTGATCACCAGTCCGCCCGAGACATTCGGCACCCAGTAGGCGAACTGTAAAGATTGGTTCAGTGACATGGTTTTCTCCTGGCATATAGCTGGATTAATGGAACAGTTAAATCTTCCAAACTTTCAGATATAAAAGAAAAGACCAAGCAGTAACCATGCCAGAGATTAAATAATTGAAGTTAAAGGATTAAAATCCAGTTTTGCATAAGCGAGCTGTTGCAAATGCAGCAACACAGAAACAGCACGGTTGCTGATGCAGCAGCGCTTCATGACCGCGCGTAACTGCGGCGAGGCCAGGGGCACTGAACCCGGCGGTATTCGCAGATAGCCGCAAAGCGATGTGATAACGTAGCGGTTCTGTTGCAGAGCCGGAGGGCACTATGATTGTCAGACAGGCATCGCCCGAAGAGGCGCACCATTTATGGAACATCAGAAATCTGGCCATCCGTCATGGCTGCCAGCATGCTTATCCACCCGACGTGCTCGCCGCCTGGACGCCGGACCGCATGCCCGCCAGCTTTCCTGCAATGATCCGCATGAATCCCTTCTTCGTGATTGATGGCCCGGACGGCGTGCCGGTTGCTACCGGATCGCTGGACCTTGCCGCCGCCAGCGTGGAAGCCATTTTTACCCTGCCCGGATTTACCGGACAGGGAATGGCTGGGCTGATCATCGACACCATCAAAGCGGAGGCGCTGCAGCGTGGCTACCACCGGTTGACGCTCGCGTCGACGCCGAACGCCGTGGGCTTTTACCAGCAGCATGGCTTCCGGCCGCTGGGCGAAAGTTTCTATCCGTCAAAGCTGGCGGGCAGCGATTTGCGCTGTACTGAGATGGCGATTGATCTGTGAATGCCCGCCGCCGTCAGGCTGGCGAAGCAGGGCAAAAGTTTCCGGTGCAAAGACTTCGCAAGCCCCCGCCGGTAAGGTATAGTCCGCGTTTTTTGGAGGAATCATGCTGACTGACTCATCAACTCGTCTTAATAAATACATCAGCGAGAGCGGCATCTGCTCCCGTCGTGACGCCGATCGTTACATCGAGCAGGGCAACGTTTTCATTAACGGCAAACGCGCCACTGTAGGCGCGCAGGTATTTGCAGGCGATGTGGTGAAGGTCAATGGTCAGCTTATCGAGCCGCGCGATCAAGACGATCTGGTGCTGATTGCCCTGAATAAGCCGGTGGGGATTATCACCACCATGGAAGAGGGCGAGCGCGATAACATCAGCGATTTCGTCAATCACAGCAAGCGCGTCTTCCCGATTGGCCGACTCGACAAAGATTCTCAGGGCCTGATTTTCCTTACCAACCACGGTGATCTGGTCAACAAGATCCTGCGGGCCGGTAACAACCACGAAAAAGAGTATGTCGTTACGGTCGACAAGCCGATCACCGATGAGTTTATTGCCGGAATGAGCGCAGGCGTGCCGATGCTGGGCACGGTGACCAAAAAGTGCAAAGTGAAGAAAGAAGCGCCGTTTGTCTTTCGCATCACGCTGGTCCAGGGGCTGAATCGCCAGATCCGCCGTATGTGTAAGCATTTTGGCTTTGAAGTGACGAAGCTTGAGCGCACCCGCATCATGAACGTCAATCTCAAGGGATTGCCGCTGGGGGAGTGGCGCGATCTCACTGACGACGAACTCGTTGAGCTGTTTAAACTGCTGGAGAACTCCTCTTCAGAAGATAAACCTGCGAAGAAAGCTAAAGCCCCGGCGAAACCGGCCGCCGCCAAAAAACCGCAGAAGAGTGCGGCGAAACCCGCTGAAAAAGCGGATGCTAACGGTGCCTCACGCAAGCGCTTTGTCCAGCCGGGACGTAAGAAGAAAGGGCGCTAATAATGGCCCGATGCAGAGAGCGACTTTCCTGCTCTCTGCATCGGTATTCAACGGATCATCACGGAATGATCCGGGCCGCCCGGAAGCGGGCAAACAGATCGCAGAACATCTTATCCGTTGCGCGATAACCGTGGAATCCCGCCCGCCGCAGTTTGCTGCCGTCGCCAAACATGTCGTAATCCCAGCCAAAAACAAAATCAGCGAAGACACCATCACTGAGCGCAAGAATGTCGGGCTGGAGCAGCGCGTCGGCAGCGGCGATTTCCCGCCACAGCGTACGATAATCCTGAAATAGTTGCCGGAACGACAGCGAAACCGGCGGCGCGATCTCCAGTTCAAACCACGCTGCAATGACCGGCCACAGTTCACTCCAGCGCCAGAGATCGCCATTGTTGATATTAAACGCCTGATTGCGTGCGTCAGAAGTGCGTGCGGCCCAGATCGTCGCGTCGGCCAGCATAGTGGCATCGGTAAAATCGACCATACTGTGCCAGGTTTCCGGCGAACCGGGAAAGCGTAAGGGCAGCCGCGCCGCGCGACAGATTGAAGCGTACAGCGCCAGACTCAGCGCCAGGTTCATGCTGTTGCCCGGCCTGTCACTGCCGACCACACCGGGCCGCAGCGCACTCCAGTGCCAGGCTTTACCTTGCTGTTGTGCGCTCAGCCAGTTCAGCTGCGCGGCGTTAAACTCAGCACCCGGTACGCCAGGATCGCTTTCCCGCGCCGGCGTTTTAAAGCGTCCGAGATGGGCGCCATACACCTTGTATCCCTGCATCAGACTGACATGCTCAAGTGGGGCGACATCCTCCATGGTCTGAACCAGATTCTGCAGCATGGCAAGATTCGGCCCGACCATGGTTGCCCAGTCAGAAGCGTTCAGCCAGGCGCTGTAAAAGATATGCGTGACGTCGGTGAGTGATGCCAGCCGTTGCTGGCACTGCTGGCTATCGCGCAGATCAACCGCAATCACCTCTGTGCCGCTGACTGCATAGTCTGACCGATGCGTCAGTGCTTTGACCTGCCAGTGGTCTGCTACCAGTGCCTGACTCAGTTGCTGACCGACAATCCCGCTGGCACCCGCCACCAGCGCAACCTTCTTATCCTGCGTCGTTTTCATGATCATTGCCCTGTTAAGAGAGAAGCTGCATTCTCACCTGCGTTTATTTCTGATTAAATCCCCTGAACCGGATGTCACTTATCAGGAAAATCAATAAATGCAGAACAAACTGAATGCGATTCAGACCTTCATCCGGGTTGCTGAAGCGGGATCTTTTTCGGCGGCGGCCCGGCAAAACGGCATGAAGCAGTCGGCGGTAAGCCAGCAGATTGCCGCGCTTGAAGAGGCGCTGGGGGTTGTGTTGCTGCACCGCACCACACGCAAAATGGCGCTGACGGAGCAGGGTCAGCATTATCTGCAGCAGGTCAGGCAGCTGCTCAGCGCGATGGAAGAGCTGGAGCACCAACTACGGCCTGAGTCGCAGCCTCTTCACGGCAAACTCTATATGCAACTACCGAGCGGCATCGGGCAGCGGCTTATGCCGTATCTGATTGCATTCCAGCAGGCGCATCCCGCACTGCGTCTGAATATTGCGCTGGAGGATCGCCTGTCGGATCTCATTGGTGAAGGTGTTGATGTGGCAATCCGCCTCAGCGAATCGCCGCCCGCCACACTGGCTGCCCGTTCACTCACCACGGTTGAAACCGTGCTGGTGGCTTCCCCTGAGTGGATCGCGCGAAACGGCACGCCGCAAGCCCCCAGTGACCTGCAGCACCATCCCCACATACGTTTTAGCGGCGTGTCGCCCGATGCGCCGCTGCAGCTGGTGTCCGCGACCACGAGGGTGTCTGTGCCGGTAGAAAGTGCTTTTCGCTCTAACAACAGTGATGCAATGATGCAGGCCCTTGAAGCGGGGCTGGGGATCGGTGCGTTACAAACACTTATCGGCGCAGACGCGCTGGCATCCGGCCTACTGGTGCGGGTTTTACCGGACTGGCGGCTTCCCGACCGCTATCTTTATGCAGTTTTCCCCGATGCCCGCTTTATCCCGGATAAAGTGCGGAAGCTGGTCACGCTGTTAAGTGAGGTGCTGGTGGGGTTGCAGGGAACAGGGCAGGGCGAGACCTAACGCCCAGGCTGTTTTACTGATCCGCATGGTGCAGCAGAACCCGGAAACACTGAAGACGCTCGCGAAGCTCTGACAGGCCAGCCCGTAAGGCTGGCATCCTGTTTCATTATCGATGCCTCCGCTTTCCCCTCTCTGACGAATTTAAAACGCTAACCCCTCTCCCCAATCCGATAGTCCGTTTCATGCCTCCGGCCAGATTTTAATGGGGGTCACATTCAGACCAACGACACTTTTCACCCTGATCAGGGCGTGGCAGGATAAGCGCAATCTATCAAGGAGTGTGCCTGATGTTACTGAAAGGTATGAACGATCCGCTGCTGAAAGCGTATCAGCATCCCAAATCACGGATGATGATCAGTCGTTTCAGGGGGCTGGCGGGGGATCGAAGACTCAGTGACTGGCAGGCGTTTTGTATTCTGGTCACCGGCTTTACCAATTACTGGTATGTGCATGCAGGTCACTACACCATTAATGTCACACTGACTAAAACCCGCCAGTTCGACTTCCTGCAGGACTTTCTGCATTTCACGGTTACGCTTGATGGGTTAATTGGTGATGAACATTTTCGTAGTCCGGACTTTGTGCTGCCCCATTACGATGTGCCCTACGAATTCTGCCGCTGGCGTAACAAGCGCGGCTATGATGCGTTAACCACATATATCAGTAAGCAGGGTGTGAAATCCCATAAAGGGATATTTGTCGCCTCTGAAGGGGCTTCCCCGGAAGAGCAGGTGATGAAATGGGAAGGTGTGGTCAACGTCTATGACAAAACCTTTTTTAGCGTGACTAACTTCAGCACCACCCAGGAATTTCTGATCAAAGACATCAGTAGATCCATACAGGAAGGATTACTGAAGCACCTGAGTTTTTACCGCGATCTGTTTCACTATATCTTCCCCTCACCGGCGGAGGCGCGGTTGCAGGCGCGCGATGACAGGCGCTATCTGGCTAAAAGATAGCGCCCGGGCATCTTCAGATCAGGTCAATGGGTTCAGCCGGGTCTGCTTAAACGTTGCAAACCCGGTAGTCAGCTGATCTCTCAGCGGGATTTACCACTTCATCTCGCCGGTATTGACTTTGGCGCTGAGTTCCAGTGAAGCCGGTTCTGCCAGTTTCGGCCAGGCGGCTTTCATGGCGGTAATCACCTGCGCTGAGGTTTTATGTTGCGCCAGCGCCGCCTCAAAACTCTTCAGATAATTCAGGGTGAAATCCACCGCCTGTGAACCGGCCGGCCGGGCACCGAGATAGTGACCCGGAATCACGTTCTTCACGTTCAGCGTCTGCATTTCGGTCAGGATATGACGCCATTCAGCGCGGCTCTGAACGGTCTGAGTGTCAGCCGTCCAGACATGAATGCCCGAGGAGAGGGCGGTACCGCCCAGAATGGTGCTCGCAGAGGGGATCCAGATATAAGCGGCGTATTGCTCCGGATGACGCAGCTCCAGCACCTCGCCGTCGACGCTAAAGCGGGTCTGATGGGTCACTTCAGGCACAAACACCTTATCCGGCGCGCCCTGCTTCATCTGTGGACCCCAGTATTTCAGCTTGGCGTCATGCGTCTGCTGGATATGCTTCACCACCGCCGGCGCGGCAACCACCTTCACGTCCGGCCAGGCTTTAACAATTGGCTCCAGACCAAAGTAGAAATCGGGATCGCCAGAAGTGATCACAATTTCCTTTAACGTTTTTCCACTCTTTTTAATCATCTCTGCCAGTTTTTCACCGTCCTGGGTGCTGAACTGGGCATCAAACAGAATCGCTTCGGTTGGCCCACTAACCAGCGTTGAGGAGACGGCAAAGATGCCCTTTTCCTGCGGATTATAGGTTTGCAGTTGCAGGGTGGCCGCGCTGGTGGAGGCCGAGGCCAGCACCAGCATCACAGGTAACAGCGTAGTTTTCATTGAGGATCCTCAGAGATAAATGCCCGACTCAGGCAGGCGTAACGGGCGATGTTCAGTATCAGTGGCGCTATTCTACGCATCTGGCTATCTGTTAGAATTCCCGCAATCAGAGATGCTGAGTTTCATAATCCGAACAGGTGGAGTGGATGGACAGAGTCACGGCGGCAGCCGTTTTCAACCGGATATGTGAACTGGGCAGCCTGAGTGCCGCCTCACGATCGCTCGGGATATCCCGACCGATGGTCAGCCGTTATCTGGAGGAGATGGAAAAGTGGGCGGGAACGCGTCTGCTGCATCGCTCTTCGCGCCAGCTGACCCTTACGCCTGCCGGAGAGGCGATCCTGCAAAAAACCCGTCAGCTGGCCCTGATCTCAGAGGCGATCCAGCAGGAAACTACTCAGGGCGTCCCGGCCGGAACGCTTCGCATCGCCTGCGCCCACTTTACGGCTCTTCATCTTGTCGGCCCGGTGATCCCCGATTTTCTGGCGCGTTATCCGGCACTGCGCATTGAGCTGGAAATTAACCATCAGCCAGTAAGCCTGATTGGTGAGCGCATCGATCTCGCTATCCGCATCACCGACTCGCCAGAGCCGGGGGCGATCGCGCGCCGTCTCGGCGAATGCCACTCGGTACTCTGTGCCTCACCTGAGTATCTTAAGGCGCGGGGTAACCCGGAAACCCCGGACGATCTGGCTCAGCATAACTGCCTCTACTACAGTCGCTTTGCCGGACAGAGCTGGCATTTTACGGCGGCTGGCGGGGAGAAAATCGCGGTTGCCGTCAGAGGAAATTTCAGTGCGGGTATCTCTTCACTGTTGTGTGACGCGGCGATAGCGCATTGCGGGATAGCGATGGTGCCTGAGCAGGAGGCTCGCCACGCACTGGAAGCAGGGAAGCTGGTAAAATTACTGCCCGATTATGAGCCGCAACGTATTGGCATATGGGGGCTTTACCTGTCGCGTGAGCACCAGTCTGCCGCACTGCGGCTAATGCTGGATGAGCTGCAAAGCAGAATCCAGAACGGGTGATCAGAGGGGCGAGTAACCGATCAAAATGGAACCTTACTATGAGTGATAATCAAACCCATTACTGGAACCCTATGGTGCCAGAACTGACCGTCACTGACTTTACCGCTTCGCTGCATTTTTACACCGTGGTGCTGGGTTTCAGTGTGAGAATTCAGCGCCAGCAGCCTGATTTTGCTTACCTCTGCTATGGAGAGGTGCAATTGATGATTGAGCAGTTCCATCCGCAGGGCTGGAACATAGCCGATCTGCGCTGGCCGCTGGGGCGGGGTATTAATTTTCAGATTGAAGTCGATGATGTTCAGGCTGTGCTGACGCGTTTGCAGCAGCATGGCGTTCCGCTCTTTCGGGCGCTTCGGGACAACCACTATGACACCGGTGAGACCACCGCCTGTCAGCGGGAGTTTCTGGTGCAGGACCCCGATGGTTATCTGCTGCGTTTCAGCCAGTATCTGGAATAAGCTGAACGTGTTTTGGCAATATTAATCAGCAGGAGAATGGCTTGAGTAAAATAGACATTCTCTTCGGATATTTTATATTGACTGTTCAATCATGATCAACGGAAGCCTTTAATAGCAGCGTAGTAAAGTCATCTAAAGCGCGAAGAGTTACCTGCTGTTTACCACCGTCACATTAATCATGACCTTTTCCACTAACGGAAGGCGCTATGCATAGCGTGTTAACTATTGCAAAGCGTCATTAAGTCACAGGCAGCCGTGATTTGCTGCTACAAGGCCATAATAAAAAATGAATGTAAGAAAGAAAATTTATCCAGCGATGGTCTACACTCTCGTTAGCTGGCTGGATTAGGATTATTCTTAACAAAAGTTTTTTAAGGGATTTCATTGGGCTAAGCGTTCGTACATTTACATTTATTCGTTCACTCAGCACTTAATCTTTGGGAATGTGAGCCGATAACAGGTGATACATACTCAGGAGGACGCACAATGAAATCTTTTTTATCTGTCTGCATTAGCACGTTGCTGATTGCCCTGGCCGGACCGGTTATTGCGGATTCAAATTCAGGCATGCTCACCTTCAGCGGAGCCATTACTAATGGTTCATGTAATATGAATGTCGGACAAAATCCTGTCGTGTTTGACTGTTTTGATCCCGCCAGTGGTAAGGCTGTGGCCACTACTGCTGACCTGATGAATCCTGAATCGCTGACCAAATTACCTCTGGAAGTAAAAATGCACTGGTTTAATCCTGAAAAGAGCAAAGGGATACTTTACGTTACCTATCTTTAATGCTTCTCTTGAGGTTTTATTCTGAACGACAGTGCAATGCCTTAGCAGCAACGGTGACATGGAACCTAAAGATATAAACCCATAGCCAATACAGGGTTTATCATTAAGTCACCAAGAGTCAGTGAAGTATCTTTTTTGAAATTTTTAAGTCAGCATCGGGGAATTCATTTACCGGATTGATCATCAGATAGTGTGCGCATCTTATTAAACCCCTGCATAATTGAGGGTTAACACGCGTTGCATCTGTTGATATGCAGAAAAAACCCACCTTTGCTGTCAAAGGTGGGTTTAATTTATAAAAAGCTTGCGTGAAGATCAGTAAGAGTCAGAAGAGCGCTGAGTAAAATATTTCGTGCTCTGACGCTTCTCCTTTTTACGACGCAGCACCAGGCTGGTGGTAATAATCAGCAGCGTCAAACCGCCGGTTGCCAGTAATTCAGCCTGATGTTTCGCATCAAACAACATGATTATCAGCACCGTGACGATAAACAGGATAGTGACCCACGTCAGGCCAGGAAATAACCACATCCGGTAACTCAGGACTTCACCCGCTTTCTCGCGCTTTTTACGCAGCACCAGGTGGGACGCAGCGATCACCAGATAGACCAGCAGTGCAATCGCTCCCGACGTGGCCAGTAAAAATTCAAACACCACGCTGGGCGCCAGATAATTGGCGATCACCGCCAGAAATGCAGCCGCGGTAGAGAGCAGCACAGCAATCCACGGCGTGCCGCTGCGATTGGTGCGTGAGGCAGCCGCCGGTGCATCTTTGCGGCGTGACAGGGAGTAGAGCATGCGCGATGAGGTATAAAGCGCAGAGTTAAGACAACTGCACACCGCCATCAGCACCACCAGATCGACAATCAGTCGGGCGTGCGGGATGTTCATCGCCTGTAACACCGTCTGCCATGAACCCTGTTCAACCAGTCCTGGCGCATTCCACGGCACCAGCGCCACCACAAAGAAAATCGACAGCAGATAGAACAGCGCAATACGCCAGATGACGGAGTTAGTCGCCTGAGTAATCTGCTTGCCGGGATTCTTCGACTCTGCGGCGGCAATCGTGACAATTTCTGTGCCCATAAATGAGAACATGGTGGTCAGGATGGCAGCCACTACCGCGCCGATACCATTCGGCATAAATCCGTGAGTGTCATAGAGATGCGACAGGCCGCTGGTATTGCTGTCAGGCAGCAGACCAAACACTGCCGCACCTGCCACACCCAGGAACAGGATGATGGCAACGACCTTGATCAATGCAAACCAGAACTCAAACTCACCATAATTTTTCACGCTGAGCAGATTAGTAATGGTCAGCAACAGGGTGATAGCAAACGTGAACTGCCAGATGGCGACATCGGGGAACCAGGCATGAAGAATGGTTCCCGCAGCGTTGGCTTCCAGCGGGATCACCAGCACCCAGAACCACCAGTAGAGCCAGCCGATGGTAAATCCGGCCCAGCGTCCCAGCGCTTTATCGGCGTAGGTTGAGAACGAACCTGAATCGGGTGAGGCGACGGCCATCTCGGCCAGCATCCGCATAATCAGGACCACCAGCGCACCGGCAGCGGCATAAGAGATCAACACCGCGGGGCCCGCTTCAGAAATAGCATGGCCGGAGCCAACAAATAGCCCGGCGCCAATCACGCCCGCAATTGAGAGCATACGCACGTGGCGCGGTTTCAGGTTTTGAGCCAGCGAATCTGCATTCGCACTCTGAGTCATCGTCATGTAAACGTCTCCTGTCGACGTCCGGCCTGGATGGCCGGACGAACGGGGATGAACTTGCGTTAACGCATCAGCGAAATCAGGCCGGGACGACGGGATGTCCGGCGGGTGCGACACAGTGATCGATCACCGTGGAGAGAATGGTCAGCGCCTGGCTGAACTGCGCATCCGGAATGGTGAGCGGGTAGAGGAAGCGGATGACGTTGCCTTTGGCACCGCAGGTCAGCAGCAGCAAGCCCTGTTCCATCGCCATCTTCTGAACCGCCTGCGCGGTGCTGGCCTGATAGAACTCCATCGCCACCATCGAACCCAGCGCACGCACTTCAGCAATGTCCGGATGTTTGCGTTGATGTTCCTGGAGTTCTGCTTCAAGCCGGGCACCGAGATCAACGGCGCGCTGGCAGAGCTGCTCCTCTTCAATTACATCCAGCACCGCATGGGCCGAGGCGATAGCCAGCGGGTTTCCGGCATAGGTTCCGCCCAGCCCACCTGGTGCAGGTGCATCCATCACCTCTGCACGACCGGCGACCGCGGAGAGCGGCATCCCGCCTGCCAGGCTTTTCGCCATGGTGATGATATCGGCCTTCACCGGGTAGTGTTCCATGGCAAACAGCCTGCCAGTACGGGCAAATCCACTCTGGACTTCATCCGCAATCAGCAGAATGCCGTGACGGTCAGCCAGCTCCCGCAACTGCACCATAAACTCTGCAGGTGCCGCATGGAATCCACCTTCGCCCTGCACTGGCTCCAGCACGATCGCGGCGACGTCATGAGGCGCAATGTCCTGCGTAAAAATTTCTTCAAGGCTGGTCAGTGCCGCCTCGATGCTGATCCCCTGAACCGCGCTGGGATAGCGTGCATGGAAGACTGACGGCGGCATCGGGCCGAAATCTCGCTTGTAAGGCGCCACTTTTCCGGTCATCGCCATGGTCATAAAGGTGCGGCCATGGAATGCGTTACCAAAGGTGATGATGCCGTGGCGGCGGGTATAGGCACGCGCCACTTTTACGGCATTTTCTACCGCTTCCGCCCCGGTGGTGAAAAAGGCCGTTTTCGCCGCACCGGCGATGGGAACCCGCTGATTAATACGCTCGGCCAGTGCGATGTAGCTTTCGTAAGGGGTGATCTGGAAAGCCGTATGGGTAAACTTTGTTAATTGATCGGCAATCGCCTGTTCAATGCGTGGATGGCGGTGGCCGGTGTTCAGTACCGCGATGCCGCCCGCGAAGTCGATCCAGCTATTACCCTCCTGATCCCATAAGGTGGCGTTCTCTGCCCGGGCAACGTACCAGTCGCACAGCGTACCGATACCTTTGGGGAGAGCCTGTGCTTTGCGCTGCTGCAACAGGTTATTTTTTTCGCTCATTTATTCCACCTCGTTAATATGCGTGTTTACAATTCCCGACAAACACGTTTATTTATGCCTGAGGCGTGGTGAGTTGCCAGAGCCAATTGTCAGAGGAAAGGTGGAGCCAATTGCGACTCTTATACGCAGATCATCTATTAGCGCGGTTACAGTTTTTAAGAACTGGCTCATTACATCAGCGGCTGCTGAACTGCATGCAGGCCGCGATCGCTGAAGAGGTGTTTCCGCGCGGAAGCCGTTTACCGCCAACCCGCGATCTGGCGCGCGAACTGGGCGTGTCGCGAAACACGGTTATGCATGTTTATGAGAGCCTGATGGCGCAGGGCTATGTCACCGCGCGGACCGGCAGCGGCACCTGGATTGCAGAGACGCTGCCGGAAAACTCTCTGCAGAGTGATGCAATTGCTGACCTTCAGGCGGTAAAGGCGCAACGACCGGCGACGCTGTCGAAGCGTGGCGCCAGTCTGCTGGGGCACGCGACAGCATCGCCTTACCAGTGGGGCGCGTTTGTCCCCGGTGCGCCCGATGTGACCGAATTCCCCCATAAGCTGTTTAGTCAGATTCAGGCGCGTCTGAATCGCGAACCTGACGTTCACCGCCTGGTCTACAGCAGCGGCGGTGGCTGTCCCGATCTGCGCCATGCGCTGGTGGATTATCTGCGGGTGGCACGCTCAGTGCGGGCCGATGCTGACCAGATCCTGATCACCGAAGGGGTTCATCAGGCGGTTGATCTGGTGACGCGGGTGTTGTGCGATCCTGGCGATCGGGTCTGGATGGAGGAGCCAGGCTACTGGGGAACGCGCAATCTGCTGCGCATGAATGGCCTGAAGATTCGGGCGATGCCCGTGGATGAGCAGGGACTGGTGCCGGACAGCGGCCCGCCACCCAGGATGGTGTTTGTGACGCCCTCTCATCAATATCCGCTGGGTGTGCATCTAAGCCTGGCCCGTCGTCAGGCATTGCTCACCCTTGCACGTCGCCATCAGAGCTGGATTGTGGAAGATGACTACGACAGCGAATTTCGTTTTTCCGGCCAGCCTCATCCCTCACTGCAGGGACTTGAAGCGGATGCGCCGGTCATTTACATGGGAACGTTCAGCAAAACGCTCTATCCCGCGCTGCGCATTGGCTACATGGTGGTGCCGAAACCGCTGGCACAGCCGTTGCGCATCGCCGCGGCAGAGCTCTATCGCGGCGGACATCTGCTGATTCAGCGTGCGCTGGCGGAGTTTATCCGGCTGGGCCATTACATGGAGCATATCCGCCGGATGCGCCTGCTTTACCGCCAGCGGCGGCAGTTTCTCTGCAGGCTGATCGAGCGCTATCTGGGGCCAGCCTTTTTACCGGCATTCAATCATGAAGCGGGACTGCATCTGGTGATCCCGCTGCCAGCAGGCGCGGATGACGTGGCGATAGCCGCGGAGGCGCTAAAGCGCGGCGTCAAAGTACGGCCACTTTCGCAATATTATATGCACCCTCAGGAGGCGCGCGGATTGCTGCTGGGTTACGCCTGCGTCAATGAGCGGCAGTGTCAGGATGCGTTTGGCACACTTAAAGCCTGTCTTGCGTCCGCCGGAATGGTATTCACTCCGCAGCGCTAGCGGGTTCAGGGGTGCTTTTTTTGAAGGAGGGCGGTTTTACTGCCGCCTCTGTGCTAACGCATTGACATTTAATCAGAGTCACCGAGAATACTCCTCTTTGCGCCCCGACCAGACAATACTGGAGTCTATCATCGCCTTTAAACCCTTTACTGCACCGGCCCGTGCGGCTATTAAGCGAGGCGCCGCGCTGGCTGCCGCGTTGTTGCTGGTCAGTTGCGCATCCGAGCCGCCGAAATCGCTGGTCACACCTTTTCCGCCCGTGACGAAACAGCCGTTACCGACGCCCGGCAAGCCAGCACAACCTCATGCGCAGGAACCGATGCGGGGCGTCTGGTTAGCCACGGTTTCACGTCTTGACTGGCCGCCGGTTGCCTCGGTGAATGGCACCAATCCGGCGCAGCGTATCCGCCAGCAGCAGCAATCGCTGATCGACAAGCTGGATAAGCTGAAAAGCCTGGGCATCAACACGGTGTTTTTTCAGGTGAAGCCTGATGCCACGGCGCTCTGGCCCTCAAAAATCCTCCCCTGGTCAGATATGCTGACAGGAAAAATTGGTGAAGATCCGGGCTATGATCCGCTGCAGTTTATGCTGGATGAGGCGCATAAGCGCGGTATCAAAGTCCATGCCTGGTTCAACCCTTACCGGGTGTCGGTAAACACTAAATCATCTACCGTCAGTGAACTGAACCGCACGCTGTCACTGCACCCGGCCAGCGTTTTTGTGCTGCATCGCGACTGGATCCGCACTGCAGGCGATCGCTATGTACTCGATCCGGGTATCCCTGAGGCGCGTGACTGGATCACCAGTATTGTGGCTGAGGTGGTGGCGCGTTATCCCATCGACGGTGTGCAGTTCGATGACTACTTCTATGCGGAATCTGCCGGTTCACTGCTCAACGATAATCAGACCTTCAGCCGCTACGGTCAGGGGTTTGCCAGCAAAGCGGACTGGCGGCGTCACAATACTCAGCAGCTGATTGAGCAGGTGTCACGTACCATCAAACAACTGAAGCCGGACGTGGAGTTTGGTGTCAGCCCGGCGGGCGTCTGGCGTAATCTGTCGCATGATCCTGCCGGTTCCGATACCCGCGGAGCGGCGGCGTATGATGAAGCTTTTGCCGATACCCGCCGCTGGGTGCAGCAGGGCTTGCTGGATTACATTGCACCTCAGCTCTACTGGCCTTTTTCCCGTCAGGCGGCCCGATACGATGTGCTGGCAAACTGGTGGGCAGAGGTCGTGAAACCGACTAAAACCCGGCTCTACATCGGCCTTGCTCTCTATAAAGTGGGCGAGCCGTCAAAAGTTGAGCCTGACTGGACACAGCAGGGCGGCGTACCGGAGCTGAAAAAGCAGCTCGACCTTAATGAATCGAACCCCAATATTGATGGCACGATTCTGTTCAGAGAGAACTATCTGAATCAGCCGCAGACTCAGCAAGCAGTAAGCTATCTTAAAGGCCGCTGGGGAGGCTGAGAAACGCCGCGACAGCATGACCAGTGCGGTTAAGTTTTTCCTTGTGACTTACTGCTATTCTTGCGCTTTATATGGGAGGAACCATGAGCGAACTGATTGATATTTTTACAAGTCACAAAAGTGAACGCAGTTTCACTGAGCAACCTGTCGATGAAGCTGTGCTGGATCGGATTATCAGTACCGCTTATCGCGCACCTACATCAGTAAACTCGCAGCAGGTTTCTGTGGTGATCACGCGTGATGCCGGCCGTCGCGCACAGATCGCCGCCATTGCAGGCGGTCAGCCGTGGATTGCCAAAGCACCGGTGTTTATCACCTTTGTGCTGGATATGCATAAATCAGCAGTGGGAATGGCCGCTGTCGATCAGCAGCAGATCGCCCATCAGAGCATTGAGAGTATCGTGTCGGGTTCTACCGATATCGGTATCGCGCTGGGGTCGGTAATGGCGGCTGCGCGTGCCGAAGGTCTGGGAATTGTGCCAATTGGCGGTATCCGTCGCGACCCACAGGCGATGATTTCACTGCTGGAGCTGCCGCCGCTGACCTTCCCGGTGGCGGGTGTGGTAATCGGTCACGTAGACGAACCGGCTCATCAGAAACCACGTCTGCCTCTGGCGACGTTCCGCCATGATGAGATTTACCAGACGCAGGGTCTGGAGCAGCAGATTGCAACCTACAACGATGAGATGGTTCAGCACTGGAAGACGATTGGTCGTAATGACGGTGAGAGCTGGAGCGAAAGCGTCAGCGGTTACTATAAAAACATCTACTTCCCGAATGTACTGCCAGCACTGCTGAAGCAGGGTTTTGGCACAGATAAATAGTTCGCTCTCGTTATTGAGTGAATAGCACAAGGCCATCCGTAGCGTTTACGGGTGGCCTTTTTCATTTTGTTACTATAACGAAAGGCGACTTTCCACGGCGTAACACATAATTTCCCTTTTAACCGAAGCGCAACTGCCTCTAACACTTACCTTCCAGGGAAATAACATGTCTCAGCGTTCACTCTACGCGCTCTGTTTAATGAGCTTTTTTCTGGCCGATGTCCGCGACGGCCTGGGGCCATTTCTGGGCATCTTTCTTACGGAGCGACACTGGCAACCCGACGAAATCGGTCTGGTAATGACCTGTGGCGGTATCGCCGGATTACTTGCCACGCTACCGGCAGGGATCGCCGCCGATGCGACCCGTCATAAAAAAATCATTGTGCTGCTGGGCTGTCTGGTGATTACCGTTGCCACACTGCTGCTGTGGTACAGCAATCAGACCTGGACGGCGATGGTCTCTCAGGTTGTAGCAGGCCTGGCTGCGGCGTTTATCGGCCCGACGGTGGCGGGGATCACCTTAGGGCTCACGGGTCAGCGCGGCTTTAACCAGCAGATGGGACGCAACGAGGCGTTTAATCATGGCGGGAATACGATTGCTGCATTGCTGGCCGGTTTTTCAGCCTGGTACTGGGGCATGGGTGCCGTTTTCATTCTTATGACGGTAATGGCGGTTTTCGCTGCTTTCGCTACGCTGGCAATTCGCGGAAATGAGATCGATAACGATGTGGCGCGCGGTTATGAACCGCATGAAGAGCGTCAGCCAGCGCTGCACTTATCAATGTTGTTGCGAAACCCGGCGCTGATGATCGCCGGTTTGACGCTGCTGCTGTTTCATCTTGCCAATGCTGCGCTGCTGCCGATGCTGAGCATGCGCGTCGCCTCGGCAGGCGGCCAGGCGGCGATCAGTCCGGGCCTTTACGCGGCGGCAACGGTGGTGATTTCCCAACTGGTGATGATCCCGGTCGCGCTGTGGGTATCTAAACGGGTTGATACGCACGGCTATCGCCTGTTTATCATGATCGCCCTGATGATATTACCGCTGCGCGCGGTTCTCGCCGCCGGCTTTGCCGGGCCGATTTTTGTCATTCCGGTTCAGGTTCTGGATGGTATTGCGGCTGGGATTCTCGGTGTGGCGGTGCCAGGCTATATTGTCTCCCTGCTGCGGGGTACGGGTCATGTTAACGCCGGGCAAAGCGTTATTATGCTGATGCAGGGCGCAGGTGCCGCGCTGAGTCCCGCCATGACGGGCATGATCGCCGCACGTTATTCTTACAGCACCGCGTTTGCGGTACTCGGCGCAATTGCGCTGGCAGCGCTGATTCTATGGTGGCGCACCGGTAGCGCCCCAGCCGCCCGTCTGGCCTGATCGGACACAAAAAAGGCTGCCCATTGGGCAGCCTGTTCTGGCAAATCCGTTTGCGACCATCCGTTATTTATACAGTTCTGCGGTCATGTGAACACGGTTGTTGGTGTTCGCTTCCGTAATTTTATACTGCGCACCCTGTTCCTGAGCCTGAGCAGCAATTTTTGATTCTGCGCCATCCAGTGTGGATGAGGTGACAGAAACGCTCTCGGCAAAGCTGCCAAAAGAGATCAGAGAAAGAGTTGCGAGTGCGGCGATTGAAAGTGCTTTTACGTTTTTCATGGTCATATTCCTGAGTTATGAATTGGGAGGATGTTTGCCTCCGATGAGAATAATAGTAACTCAGGTTATGATATCAATATTAACTATTAGTGCGGCAATGGTGATCGTGCTAATTGTTTATCTGGGGATCAGACAGCGACTGTGCCGTCTCTGTAATCAACGTCCTGAACCAGCGATGGGCAGGATCGTCGCGATAGCGTGCATGCCAGCCCATTTCAACCGGAAAGGTGCCCAGGTCAACCGGCGCGGGAATGATTCTGAGCCGCTGATCGCGTGAAAGGTGCTGACAAATCAAACGCGGCAGGGTCGCGCAGTAGTCCGTGACCGCAATCATTTCCGGCACGGCCAGAAAGTGGGTGACGGAGACTGCAACCTGACGACGCAGGCCCCGCTGCTCAAGCGCCTGATATAACCCGGCGCGCATACGGCCAGGCGGCAGAACGTTGACGTGCTTTAACTGCTCATATTGCTCTGCGCTGAGGTTTTCGCCCACCAGCGGATGATCGGCGCGTATTACGCAGGCCAGACCTTCATTCATCAGGTGCTGAACGACGAGATTGTCGGGCGGCTCCACGATACGGCCCAGCACCATATCGGTATTACCTGAAATCACACCGGTTTCAGTGACGTCATTGCCAAAAGGAGTGAGGCGGAGTCGGATGCCGGGCGCACAGCTCCTCAGACGAGCCACGATGGCAGGCATCATGATGAATTCGACATAGCTGTTAGGCGCAAGCGTGAAGAGCCGGGTGGCATGAAGCGGATCAAAGTCCTGCTGGCCAAGAATAACCTTGTCGATCGATGACAGCGCAGCACCGACCACCTGAGCCAGCTGTTCCGCTTTCGGCGTCGGTCGCATCCCGTAACGCTCGCGGATAAATAGCGGATCGTTGAGCGTTTCACGCAGCCGGTTTAATGCATTAGAAAGCGCCGGCTGGGTTATACCAAGCCGTTCCGCTGCGCGGGTAACGTTGCGCTCCTCCATCATGACCAGCAAAACTGGCAGTAAATTCAGATCGTATTTCATTAAGCTATAATGCTATGTGAATAACTGAAATTGAAGAAATAAATTTCATAAATATTCGTAACCCCGCCATGATTAACGGGTCAACGCAGAAGATAGCGGCTCAGACGCTGGTTCTGACTATCCTTACACCTGAAACCGACTAACTGTTATATGGAGCGGAAATGAAAATTTTAATGGTTTTGACCTCGCATGATGAGTTGGGCACCACTGGCAAGAAGACCGGTTTCTGGCTGGAAGAGCTTGCAGCACCTTACTATGCATTTCTTGATGCGGGCGTAGAGATTACCCTGGCTTCACCGAAGGGCGGACAGCCTCCACTCGATCCAAAAAGTGATGAACCCGATTCTCAGACTGATGAGACCCGCCGCTTCCATGCCGATTCTGCTGCTCAGGCAGTACTGGCCTCGACCGTCAAGCTTGATACTGTTGATCAGGAAGCGTTTGATGCCGTTTTCTATCCAGGCGGCCATGGTCCTTTATGGGATCTGGCAAACGACAAACACTCCATTTCGCTGATTGAGCAAACCCTGCAGGCGGGCAAACCGGTTGCGCTGGTCTGTCATGCTCCAGGTGTCCTGCGTGATGTGAAAAATGCTGATGGCACGCCTCTGGTCAAAGGAAAGAAAGTTACTGGCTTCACGAACAGTGAAGAAGAGGGCGTTGACCTGACTGAGGTGGTGCCGTTCCTGGTTGAAGATGTGCTGAAACAGAACGGGGGTCTCTACTCACGCGGTGATGACTGGCAGTCCTATACGGTTCAGGATGGCTTGCTGATTACCGGTCAGAACCCAGGTTCATCAGCCGAGACCGCGAAGGTTTTACTGGCAAGCCTGGCGAAATAAAGATCTTTACAGCATGCTGAGTTTTGAGGGCGCCTGCGGGCGCCTTTTTTTATTGCTACCGTTAAGTGTCAGGATAGATAGTGACCTGCTTAATTATTCAGGTTGAATAGATTAGGGCTCAATTTTCTTAACATTGATAATAAATTTACGGGCGTTTCAGAGCTAAATGATTGCCTGAAAAAATTCACTGCAAATATAAACATGTTTTTAAAACCAGTGTTGACATCGTTTTTTATATCCGTAAAGTAGGACTCATCAGCGGCGTGCAGTTGCCCTGATAGACTGAAAACCAAAGGTGTTATGTGTTAAAGGTGCCGACAAGTGTTTGAGTTGATGTTGTCGGTGGTTCTGTTAAACATTGTTCTTTAAAACTGTTCGTTAGTTAAGATAACCCTGTTAAATGGAGTCGAAGTAAGTCTTTAAGAAGTATGTAGTATCGCGTCGCGATGATGTAAGGCCTCGTAGTTCTGAACGTTACGTTACGACAGGATACGATTGCGGTTTAAACGTCGTAATGAAAGTAAGGCAACGCATCAAAGAGTATATATCGCGATGGGGGTGTGCAGATTTATACGGGCCTGACCTGTCTTTGTCTCCTGAAAGACTATCAGGTGGTTGAAACCGCTAATAATAGTGACATTTCAGTATCGTGATCATTATTATCCGCAGGATCTGTTCATAAATAGCAGTACCGAAGTAGTACTATCAATTAAGTTAGTTAATGGTAAACGTAAAATCTGTAGTACCTTAAAAGCCCTGGCTATTTCAGTCAGGGCTTTTATCATTTTACGTTGTCCGTCAGTTCTTTTCAGAACGTAAATATGAGTAATTAACATTATCAAAGCAGCTTTTCTCGATAATATTTAAAGTGACTCACGCGCGATTTATTTTTCTGCTATTTTTTCCTCAGTTCAACACTCTCTTTCCTGAATTCCCCAGCATCAATTTTTACCCCGCTATCGACATAGCAAAGCGCGATTTTGCCTTTTCGACGTCGGACAGAATGCGATATAACGCCCCGTTATCCTGTCTGTTGCTTAAACAAAATCGCAAAACAGTGAGCCGCAGTCCGCTATCCCTGTTAATACACCACCGTTTTAGCCACGGACGCCAGTCGTTCACGCAGCCACTCATGCCCTTTGTGATGATGGGTTCGGTTATGCCAGGCCATGATTTTGCTGAAGCCGGGGATGACCAGGGGGGCTGGCAACATGACCAGACCCGTAGTGTCGACCGCCAGTCGTTTCGGTACCACGCTTACCAAATCAGTGACGCGCAAAATTTCCGGGAGCACCAGAAAACTGCAAACTGAGAGCGTTGCACGGCGGGCCCGGCCAATTGCAGCCAAAGCCTGGTCGGTGACCCCATGAAATTTTCCGACGGGCCACGAAACCAGCGCATGATCCTGCGCACAAAACTCATCCAGCGACAGCGTCGCACTGCCCGCCAGAGGATGATTTTCACTCAGCAGACAAACATATTCTTCATTGAACAGTTGCTGCGTATGCAATGTCGGCGGCGTGGTCTCTGGCGTCAGCAACGCCACATCAACGTACCCATGTTCAAATTGTCCTGACAGTGTCTTATCTGGCAAGGTAATGATGAAAACATAATCAACCCAAAAAAAGGAAAATGCATATGTTATACTTTTAAAGTTATTGAAAAATAAGCTCTATATCCAAAATATACTGAAGAAAGACTTACTCAGCATAGTGATAGATGACTGATAGATTTCTCACCTGACAACTATGCATCTATAAGATTTCACTAGAAATTCATATGAAAGTATCTCTTTTCTGGAGTCTATTGCCTCAGGGGTCCGGGAAGGATTTTTTAATGGGTTTTTAATTTACCCATTGCGAACCATTTCCGTTTTCTGATGGTAAAAAAATCAATCTGCGTCATAGTCAATATTCACCGAGTTATTGCGCTATAGCTTTCTTTTGAAATTCATCTGCGCCTGTTAAGTGCGCTATTCAAACAGAGGTTAAAATGTCTGCAGAATCTCCAGAGAATATCTCCAGCGATCTTTCTCAGTTCGTCGGTACGCATTTTGTCTATACCTATGATAATGGCTGGAAATATGAGTGGTATGCTCGCAACGAAACCACCTGCGACTACCGCATTCATCAGGGACTGGTAGGTGGCCGCTGGGTGACCAACCAGAAAATGCACGCGATTCAGTTCGCCCCTGGCATCTACAAAGTAGACTGGCATGAACCCACCGGCACCTGCGTCAGCCTGCTGTTTGATCTGAATCGCACCCTGGTTCACGGCACAATTTTCTTCCCGCAGTGGATTGCCGGTGAAGGTCAGCATCCGGAAAAAACTATCTGCTATCAGAATGATTTCATTGAAGATATGCACCGCTTCCGCGATGAAGGGCCGGCCTATCCGTATGTGATCATTCCAGAGTTTGCGAAAGTGACCTATATGAAGAATGAAGGTCCAGATAACGATGAAGTGATCAATCAGGCACCTGGACAGATGCCTGCTGACTACTTTGATGGTAAGTAATTAAGCCGGTCACCCGCCCCTACGGGCGGGTAGCTTCTGCCTGACGCGCCAGCGTGCGGGCGAGGATTGATGAGTAGAGTGGTTTCCCTCCCAGAAACTGCGCCAGTAGCGTAGCGCCCAGACAGGTAATAATCATCGGCAATATCAGCTGATAGTTATCGGTCATCTCCAGCACCAGTACGATACCGGTCAGCGGTGCCCTTACCGACGCCGCAAACAGTGCTCCCATCCCCGCGATAGCAAATGTGCCCGCTTCCAGATGATAAAACGGGAACAGGTCCGACATGACCACCCCAAAGGCTGTACCGAGCAGCGTACCCAGCGCCAGCATCGGCGCAAAAATACCGCCCGGCGCACCTGAGCCAAAACAGAGCAGGGTGGTCACCAGCCTGACCAGAAAGATGATCAACAGCAGGGTGAACGGGAAGACGCCATGGACCGCCTGTGGGATCAGTTCTGAACCGCCGCCTGCGCCAGGTGCAAACAGCAGAGCCAGAATACCGCAACTGCCGCCCAGCAATGCACCGGCCAGCACTACGCGTGCCGTTTTACCGGCATAAAAGCGCGCAAAAAGGTCCTGCGTGATAAATATCAGGCGATTAAACAGGACGCCGACCATACCGATAATCATCCCGAGCACCAGATAGAGCCACAGCGTCTGCACCGGCGCATCAGCCAGCTTGCCGACGGAGATCACCGCCTGTTCGCCGTTGAAACAGCGGAACACAATGCTGGCCATAATCACACCGGTAAACACGGCTTTAATTGAAATCAGGTTATAGCGGAATTGCGGACGCATCTCCTCGATGATAAACAGGATGCCCGCCAGCGGCGCATTAAACGCTGCCGCCAGACCGGCCGCCGCGCCGGTTGCCAGCAGCGTATGGCGTGCCTCATTGCTGCGCATCCCCAGAATATCAATGACCATGCGGCCAATGTTCCCGCCCAGCTGCACTGTCGGGCCTTCCCGGCCCAGCACCATACCGGCACCCAGCGTGCCCATGCCGCCAAAGAACTTCACCGGAATCACCCGCCACCAGCGCACAGGCCTCAGCTCTTCCAGCGCCCCTTCAATTTCAGGGATACCGGAGCCACCCGCTTCGGGAGCAAAGCGCCTGACGAGAAAATAGCCCACCATCGCCAGCAGAGCCGAGATGGCAAAGGCGGCGGCGTAGAGCATCCAGCCCTGAAACTGCGATGGTATAAGCGTGTCAGCACGCCACTGCTGTATTGTTTCAACGGCCCGGGCAAACGCCACGCCCGCCAGGCCAACCAGCGTACCGACCAGCGCGGCACAGAACAGCATCGCCAGCGGCGTTTTATCACGATAGAGCAGGGCGCGAAACATCCGGCTGCGCGCCGCGATGGAGCGGGGAACATAAACCGGCTGCGGTGATTCTTCATTCATTGAGAGACATTCTTGTTCAACCAGACCAGCGCCCCAGTTTACTGAGTGATAATGTGAAAACAAACGTCAGGATCAATTTCATCGGGGTAAAGGGTTAATTCGTCTGTGGTGGACAAACCACTTGCGCCATGCGTTCGCGGTAGGCTGGATCATCCTGGTTTTTCAGCGCCTGAGCCGCCGCAGTCAGCGTGACCTGATTCTGCTTCTGGTTCTGCTTATCGTTAAGAAACGTCTGACGCAGTTTTTCATCGGAGATGGCTGGCGATAGCTGGCACTTCTGGCGCAGATCGTCAGTTATTTGCTGCTGACGCAGCGCAAACTTCAGCGTGTCGTAGGGTGCGGCTGCCACAATCAGCGGGCTTAACAGCGGCAGAATAAACAGCGTGTTGCGGATCACGTTCATGATGGTCTCCTGACTGCTGAGGACAGGATCGGGTCTTCGGCAGTTTTCAGTTGATATTAATCGCATTGAGTGATTAGCCTGAGCACAATATCCCCGACCGACTGCGGCAACGTCGCCACGGTCGACGCAATAATCATAGCAATACTGGCGTGACAGGGAGCTGACATGCAGCCACATTCCACTGAAATTCTCACCGCTGACTGTTGTGTCGTCGGCGGTGGCCCGGCCGGATTAATGCTGGGTTATCTGTTCGCCCGCGCAGGCCTGCGCGTGGTGGTGATCGAAAAGCACGCCGATTTTCTCCACGATTTTCGCGGTGACACCATCCATCCCTCGACGCTGGAAATTATGCACCAGCTCGGTCTGCTGGAATCTTTCCTGACGCTACCGCATCAGCGTGCTGAAAAGCTGGAGGCGGAAATCGGCGGACAGAGTATTACGATGGCCGATTTCTCACGCCTGCCGGTTCAGTGCCGTTTTATCGCCTTTATGCCGCAGTGGGATTTCCTGAACTATATGGCTGAACAGAGCGCCCGGTATTCGGGCTTCAGCCTGCTGCAGTCGACCTCTTTTGAGTCGCTGAATGTTGAAAATGGCAAGGTCAGTGGTGTGATAGCTTCCCGCGGGAATCAGCAACTGCACATCCGCTGTAAACTGGTGGTCGGTGCAGATGGCCGCCATTCACGCGTACGCGAAGCGGCGGGACTGACCGGACAGGAGTTCGGTGCAGCACGCGATGTCATCTGGTTCCGCTTAAGTAAACAGCCGCAGGATCCCGATCTGGGTATGGGGCATAAAGGGCCACGCCAGAACTTTATTGTTATTGATCGCGGCGACTACTGGCAGTGCGGAATGACTATTCCGAAAGGGGAGTTTGAAGCGAAACAGGCCGCCGGACTCGACGCGTTTAAAGCGGAAGTTGCCGCACTGTCGCCGTTCGGGCCTGCGCGCATGGCGGAAATCGAGAGCTGGGAGGCGTTCAAACTGTTGACGATACGTATTGACCGCCTGGATAAGTGGGCGAAGCCCGGGCTTCTCTGCATTGGTGATGCGGCGCATGCCATGTCGCCGATTGGTGGGGTTGGCGTAAATCTGGCGATTCAGGATGCGGTAGCGACGGCGAATCTTTTGACCGATCCTCTGAAGCGAGGAGAACTGCAACTGCGCGACCTGGAAAAAGTGCAGAAGCGCCGTCAGTTCCCTACCGTCGCCACACAGTTTTTGCAGATCAAAATGAGCCGCAGCAAAGCAAAAAGAAAACCTACGGGAAGCAGCAAGGTTCCCGTGATTATCCAGCGCCTGCCGTTTCTGCGTTTTGTACTGGGACGCCTGATCGGTCTGGGCTTCAGGACGGAGTCGCCGCAGGTTGCGCACATGAAAGAAGAGCGTTAAATGATTTCGACAGCGATCAGATATCATGCGACACTGTTTCACTGTGAAAGTACTGTCAGATTGAGCCGCTATTTATCTGATAATTGGGCGCTAATTGAGCATTTCTGAGCTAAATTATTTTCGATTTTTGCGCCTGCATAGGAGAGGTTTCAGTGCATAACGAGCAAAATGGCAGCGACGTAAAACGTCTGAGTGCGATCAAGGCACTTTTGTCCCCGGATGAAGCCCGGGATAAGGTGCTGGAAAGATTCGTTAATCTCGCCAGCCAGGTGCTGGGTATTTCTGGCAGCTTCATTTCAATTATTGACGATCATAACCAATATATTAAAGCGTCCCGCAACTTCGATCTTAAGCAATCGACCCGTGATGAATCTCTTTGCCGCCACGTCATTGATGGTGAGGGACATCTGGTGGTGTATGACACCTTACTGGATGAGCGCTTTGTCACGCACCCGTTTGTGAAAGGCGATCCGCATATTCGTTTCTACGCCGGTGTCTCGCTGCAGAACCTCGACGGCGCGGTGCTGGGCACACTCTGCGTCACCGACACCCAGCCACATCCTTTTACGGATGAGAAACTCGCCACGCTGCGCTCACTGGCTACGCTGGTCACCTCATTTCTGGATGCCTGGAACAATGCGGGTTTTGCCGACGTCATTACGCACCTGCCGAATCGCCCACGCTTGATTCGTGATATTCAGCAACTGACTCTTGTCGCACCAGAGAGCCGCTTTCGCCTGATTCTTATCGACTGCCTTGACATCATTCGCGCCTATGAGCTTTCCCGTGCGGTGGGCATTGCGCCGATGGAGAAACTGCTAAAGCAGATGGCGCAGGATGTCGCTCACCGGCTCAATCTTCCGGAGAATGAGACGCTCTATACTTTCGCTCCAGGCCGTTTTGCTATTGTTCAGCCCTACTCGGGTCGTTATACCGCACATAACATGATCGACCTGTTTAAGGGCATGAAGGCCGATCTGGCGGAAAATATCACGCTCGACCTGGATGTCTTTACCGGTGAAACAGAGTTTGTACCGGGCCAGATGGATGCCAATGAAACGGTGCGTCAGGCCGTGAGCGCGCTGCATGAGGCGGTGGATGAGAACATCAGTGCAATGTGTTTTGAAGAGAGTTACGACTCGCGGCGCACCGATGACTTTATGATCATGAACGATCTGGCTCAGGCGCTGAATAAAGACGAAGAGCTTTACCTGGCCTGGCAGCCTAAAGTGTGTCTCAAAAGCGGTAAAACGGTCGGGCTGGAGGCGCTTATCCGCTGGAATCATCCTGAGCGGGGCGAGCTTTTCCCTTCAGAATTCATTCCGTTAGCGGGTAAAACCAACCTGATTTCCGATCTGACCAACTGGGTTATCGATCACACTATTGAGCAGCTTACGCGCTGGGATCGCGAGTACGATTTGATTCCGGTTTCGATCAACGTCAGCGAACGCGACTTCGCAAAGCCCGATTTTGCCGATCGGCTGGTGGCAAAATTAGCGGCGGCTCAGTTACCCAATTCTATTCTGGGCATTGAGTGCCTGGAGAATGAACTGATCACCAAAACCAATGTGGCGATCAGCGGGCTGGAAGCGCTGAAATCACACGGCTTTGTGATCTCGCTGGATGATTTCGGCACTGGCTACAGCAACATCAGCTATCTGCAGGATATCCCGCTGGATGTGATCAAGATCGACCGATCCCTGATCTCGCGTATGGGTGAAGATGATGCATCAAAAATCATCGTCAGATGCATTATTCAGATGCTGAAAGAGCTCAATTACACCGTGCTGGCCGAGGGCGTTGAGACGGAAGCCACCCTGACGTTGCTGAAAACTTACGGTTGCGATCAAATCCAGGGCTACTTCTTTTCAAAACCGCTGCCAGCCAGCGATATTGAACACTGGCTTTATCAGAAGTGATGCCAGGCAAATGGCCCGCAGCGATCGTTGCGGGCTCTCTTATTACTCACTGCCGGTGGCGTAGCGCTCAACCGGCGTGATGCTTTTAATCAGTTTGTTATCAAACAGAAATTGCTCGTAAGCCTGATAGCGTGCGCGATCCAGTTTTGCCGGATCGGCAGCGAACAGCGGCAGGGTGGCACGCCATGCCTGATGATTTAGCGGCGTGTTCAGCTCCGGATGCGCGCGGGCAAAGGCCTGCCAGCTCTCCTCCGGGTGCGCCTGCAACTGCGCATTACCTTTCTTTAGTGCCCGCAAAAACTTTTTGATTTTCTCCGAGTGTGCCTCATCACGGTTGGCGACGATGATCAGTTCGTCATAGGCCGGAACACCATAATCTTCGACGTTGAAGACTACCGGGTTTTTACCGTGCTGTTTCATCTCAAGCGCTTCGATATTGCGATAGCCGCCGATAACGGCATCCACCTGCCCGGTCATCAGGGCGCTGGTGAGCTGGAAGTTGACGTTAACCAGCTTAACCTGATCGGCTTTAACGCCATCATGGTTCAGCATGGTCGCCAGCGTCGCCTGTTCAATGCCGCTGACCGAATAGCCGATACGTTTCCCTTTTAAATCGGCTGGTTTTTTTACCGTTTCGTCTAACGTCATCAGCGTATTCAGCGGACTGTTAATCAACGTCCCCACCCGCATCAAGGGCAATCCCTGATCGGCGAAGAAATGCAGCTGCGGCTGATAGGTAATCGCTAAGTCCGCCTGCTTTGCTGCCACCAGACGCGGCGGCAGCGCCGGATCGGAAGGCGGCACAATGTTAACCTCCAGCCCTTCTGCCGCAAACGCGCCGGTCTGCTGGGCCACCATAATGGGTGCGTGATCGGGGTTGATATACCAGTCGAGCACCAGTGTCAGTTTCTCCATCGCCTGAGCCTGTGTGGCTAAGGTGGCGCTGAACAGCAGGGTAAACAGAGGCATTTTTGTCATGGGTTTTCTCATTGGTATGGTTATTAATGTGTCTCGGGTGCCCAGGTAATCAGGCGGCGCAGCAGGATGTCGAGGGTCAGCCACAGGGCCAGCGTCATCAGCACCAGAATAAACAAGGCGGCGAAACAGAGGTCGCTCTGCATCCGGGCGTTGGCATTCAGCATCACGTAGCCCAGCCCTTTGGCCGAGCCGACCCATTCACCGATGATTGCGCCTATTGGCGCGACGGCTGCCGCCATCCGCAATCCTGAGCCCAGGGCGGGCAGCGCGGCTAACAGCCGGACATGGCGCAGTTGCGCTGCAGGTGATGCGCCCAGCGTGCGAGCCAGATCGAGATAGCCGGGGGTGACGCGACGCAGGCCATCAAAAAAGGCGGAGGTCACCGGGAAGAAGATTACGAGGACGGCCATCGCGACCTTTGCGCCCATGCCGAAACCAAACCAGAGCACCAGCAGCGGCGCCAGGGCAAAAACCGGAATCGCCTGGCTGGTGATCACCAGCGGCATCATCCAGCGCTGCAGCCACGGCGAAAAGGTCATGCCCAGCGCCAGCACACTCCCCAGCAGCACGCCGAGAGCCATGCCGCTGACGATCTCGGTCAGAGTAATCAGGGTGTGATGGCCGAGATAGCCGGCGTTTTGCCACAGTGCGATGGCGACCGCAGCGGGTGAGGGCAGCAGAAAGGCCGGAACCGAAGTCAGCGTGGCGAGCCACCACAGCGCAATCAGTCCGGCAAACAGCATCACTCCAGGGTGAAAACTGGCAAAACCTTTGTGTAATCTCATCCCGCTATCCTGCTCAGCTGCTTCAGCAATGCGGCCTGACTCTGCATTACCTGTATGTCGTCTGCAGCCCGAGGTGGCTGGCCCGCCAGGGGCGGGCAGGTTTCAATTCCCGCAGAACCGATCACCAGCATGTGGTGACTGAGCCGACTGGCTTCAGCGGCGTCATGGGTAATCAGCAGCACGGTGTGTCCGACCAGCACTTCTGCGGCCAGCGTCTGGATCTGAGCGCGGGTGAGTGCATCCAGTGCGGAGAAGGGCTCATCCATCAGCACAACGGGCTGACGGGTGTAGAGGGTGCGGGCCAGCGCGGCGCGCTGACGCATCCCGCCGGAAAGTGTCGCGGGTCGCGCGTTTGCAGAATGGCTAAGACCTACCCGCATCAGCAGATGCTGCGCCCAGTCGCGATCGGCCCTTTCACCTTTCAGGCGACTGGCGAGGCAGACATTTTGTTCAACCGTCAGCCATGGATAGAGCAGATCCTGTTGCCCCATCCAGGCGATGCGTCCGGTCAGTGGCAGGCCGTCGCTGCCGCTGACCTGCCCGGCGGTGGGTGGCGTCAGACCAGCAATAACCCGCATCAGGCTGCTTTTTCCGACGCCGCTGGCACCCAGTAAAGCGGTAAAAGCACCGCCCGCGATCTCCAGATCAAGCTGGCTGAAGAGTGGCTGCTGGCCATAATTCAGGCTGAGCTGGCGAATTGAAATGCCTGGCGGCACCGGACTGCACGGCAGGTTCATGAGCTGATCCGCTGGGCGGCAGCATGGTTGAGACCCATCTGCCAGAAAGCGGCTTCCAGCCGGGTTGCAGTGGTAAAAATCTCCGCCAGCGGGTGAAACCGGTGTTCACCGGCACGCTGCCGGGCCAGGGTTTCAAACAGTGAAAGTGAGGAGCGAACGCCAGCCAGATAGGCTTCGTCGCCGTAATTTTCTATCCATGCCGCGTAAGGATTCCCCTCAAAGCGGGTTGCGGGATCATGCAGTAGTGTCAGGCCAATTTCAGCGTAACCGGCAACGCACGGCATCAGCGCGGTCAGCAGCTCCAGCGCATCCCCGGTGTGACCCACGTCCAGCACGTAGCGGGTGTAGTTGAGCGTTTCCACGGCTTCGGGTTCACTCGCCATAGCCGCCTCGCTGATGCCCCATTGCTGGCAGTAAGCCTGGTGAAGTGGCAGTTCGCTGACGATAGCGTTAAGCGATGCCGTTGCGCTGCGTAAGGCTGCTGGCTCGGAAAGTTTGCTGATCAGCAGGCCCCAGGCACGGGCGAAGTGCAACAGAAACAGATAATCCTGGGTGAGATAGTGGCGGAAGGCGGCGTGTGGCAGGGTGCCCTGACCGAGTTGCCGCACAAAATCGTGCCCGATATAGGCGTGCCATTGACTGCCCGCCTGCTGGCGCAGACGACCATAAAAGCCGGTGTCGAAAAGCGGATGTGACATAGGATCTCCAGTAACAGGGAGATCCGGGCATACGGTCTGGAACAGGGAATGTTGCAGGAGATGACGCAGAAAATCTGCCGACCCGTCCCTTCGCTGGCATGACCCAGATCAGGTTCAAAGGGTTCGGCTTACGCCATCTCAGCCCATTACAGGACACCCCTCGGAGACATTGGTTATACGATAATTACTGCCGGAGTACAACGGCAGAAATAAGCGTTCTGTTCCGGCGTTTCTGTCGCGCCAGTAACAGCATGACGATAGATTTTAAGTGACGTTGTCACTCAAGATCCGCACCATTACTGGCAATGACTTTTTTGTACCACCAGAAGGATTTCTTCCGCGTGCGCGCCAGCGTGCCGTTACCCAGGTCGTCGCGGTCAACATAGACAAATCCGTAGCGCTTGCTCATTTCACCCGTTGAGGCGGCAACCAGATCGATACAGCCCCAGCTGGTGTAACCCATCACTGGCACGCCATCCTCGATCGCGTCGCCCATGGCGCGGATATGTTCGCGCAGATAGCTGATGCGGTAATCATCGTTGATCTCGCCATTTGATTCGATCTCATCGCGCGCGCCCAGGCCATTCTCCACCAGAAACAGCGGCTTCTGATAGCGGTCATACATCATATTCATCGTGATGCGTAAGCCTAGCGGATCGATACCCCAGCCCCACTCACTGCGCGGTACATGGGGATTGGTCAGGGATTTCACCACATTGGCGGCGCTGCTGTTCTGCTCGTTCATTTCTGCCGAGGCGCAACGTGAGGCGTAGTAGCTGAACGAGACAAAATCGACGCTGTTTTTCAGAATGTCGGCATCGCCGTCAGCGATCTCAAGCGTCACCCCTTTTTCACGGAATACGCGGGCGGCGTAGGCCGGATAGGCCCCACGCGCCTGCACATCAATAAAGAACAGGTTTTCGCGATCCTTTTCCAGCGCAGCCCAGACATCTTCCGGCTTGCTCGACCAGGGATAGAAGTTGCCGCCTGCCAGCATGCAGCCGACCTGGTTCATCGGATTTACTTCATGCGCGATGCGCGTTACCAGCGCGCTGGCGACCAGTTCATGATGGGCCGCCTGATACTTTACCTGATCCTTGTTCTCACCGGGTTCGAACACCAGACCGGCGCCGGAAAACGGGCTGTGCAGAAGGATATTAATCTCATTGAAGGTCAGCCAGTATTTCACCAGGCCATCAAACGCCTCAAAGCAACTGCGGGCATAGCGGGCAAAAAAGTCGACCATTTTGCGATTGCGCCACGAGCCATATTCAGTCACCAGATGCATCGGCACATCAAAGTGACAGAGCGTGACCAGCGGTTCGATATTATATTTCCGGCACTCCTCAAAGACCGCGCGGTAAAAGGCGATGCCTTGCGGATTGGGCGTCAGTTCATCGCCATTGGGATAGAGACGGCTCCAGGCAATCGACGTGCGGAACACGCTGAACCCCATCTCCGCCATCAGCGCAATGTCTTCCGGATAGCGGTGATAGAAATCGATGGCTTCATGGCTGGGATAGTATTCATCGTCACGCAGGCTAAAACGCTTTTCCAGACCGAGTTTGACCGGCATACGGTGTGGGCCATGTGGAATCATGTCAACGGTGGTTAAGCCCTTTCCGCCCTCACGAAAGCCGCCTTCACTCTGGTTGGCGGCCAGTGCGCCGCCCCATAAAAATCCTTGCGGAAACCTTGAATCAGACATGCAATCCTCTTTTCCGGGTCAGCATGACCCTTTCCTTTAGTGGCTATTAATCGCGTTAGCGCGTTCGGTAACGGGCGCAGGTTGCGTTGCGCTTTCGGGTGCGGTTTTGGTTTCAGGCTCGGTTTCAGGAATATCTTCAAAACCTAACAGCAGCGTCAGCACAAATGAGAGCACCACAGACAACACCATGACCGCACCGACCCAGACAATACTCATGGGATTGGTGGGATCGAAGAACTGTACGCTGGTAAACAGGCCGGGAGAGGCCATGGAGTGGCTGGCCAGCCCGCCAATGCCCGCGACCGCGCCACAGATAAAACCACTGATCAGACAGGCGATCAGCGGTCGTTTTAAACGGACCGCAACGCCATACAGCGCCGGTTCTGAAATGCCGGCAATAATCGCTGATGCCGCCGCTGCCAGCGCGGTCTGGCGCAGTTCACGGTTTTTGGTCCGGAACGCCACCGCCAGCGACGATCCCCCCAGCGAGAGGTTGGCACCAATCTCTGACGGCATCACCATGCCCTCTTTGCCGGTTTCGGCAATGGTCTGGATGATGGTGGGGGTGAACACCCGATGCATCCCGGTCATCACCAGCAGCGGCCAGATTGCGCCCATAATCGCGACGGAAAGCCAGCCAAGATAGCCATGCACGGTGTAGACCAGCGCGGAGATGCCGCTGCCGATCCAGATACCAATCGGACCAATCAGCACAATCGCGATGGGTGCCGCAATCAGCACAATCAGCATCGGTTTCAGGAAGTTTTTAGTGACGGCAGGGGTAATACGATCCACGCCGCGCTCGATGTGCGACAGGATCCAGGTCATCACCAGCGCCGGGATCACCGTATAGGTATATTTCACCGCGGTCACCGGGATGTAAGCAAATTCCACCGCCTGACCCTGTGCCGCTTTCGCCATCAGTTCAACAAAGTTGGGATGAACCAGTACACCGGCAATGGCGATCGCCAGCGACATGTTCGTTTTGAATTTCAGCGCCGCAGAGGCGGCCACCATGATCGGCAGGAAGAAGAATGCGCCATCGCCAATCACGTTGAGGATGACCAGCGTTGATGAGCCTTTCTCAAACACGCCCGCCATATCCAGGATCATCGCCAGCAGCTTAACCATTGACCCGCCAATAATGGCCGGAATCAGCGGCGACATGGTGCCCACCAGCGCATCAAGAATACCTGCACCGATGCCTCGCAGCGTGATTTTACGTTTCACGGGTGCAGTTGATGTCGCTGCGGGCGATCCCAGCTCCAGCACCGCCTGATAAGCCTGTGACACGTTGTTACCAATGATCACCTGGCATTGAGTGTCGTTGTGCACCACGCCCATAACGCCATTGATCGCCTTGAGCCGGGGATAGTCGACCTGGTTTTCATCTTTCAACACAAACCGCAGGCGGGTCATGCAGTGGGTTACGGCTTCGATATTGGTGAGGCCGCCTAGCGCATCGACGATGGCGCGTGACACCTCGGCATAATTTCTGGGCATGATCGCTCTTCTCTGTAGGGTAAATCGGTTAAAGTTTTTATGTTTTTTCGCCTGCGGGCAGGTAAATAGGAAACCGGTTTCACAAAATCATGAAGTGCTTTCACAGCGCCGACAAGCGCCAAAATCATCCAGATCTCTTTTTTGTGAACTCCATCACCTGATGCTGCCAGGTAACCTCATACTAAGACGGGGTAAATATTTCCAACATTGAGAGGCTTAGGTAGACTGCAGGACGACGCAGCAAAGGAGCATCACCATGGCAACGATTCAGGAAGTGGCAAACAGGGCGGGCGTCTCTAAAGCGACAGTGTCACGTGTGCTCTCGGGCAATGGCTATGTCGGGCAGGAAAAGCGTGAAAAAGTACTGAAGGCGATTGCCGAAACCGGATACCGGCCCAATCTGCTGGCGCGCAACCTGGCGACAAAAACCTCTCAGACCATTGGACTGGTGATCACCAATACGCTCTACAGCGGCAGCTACTTCACTGAACTAATGGCACACTCCGCGCGCATACTGGAGCAGCAGGGCCGCCAGCTGATTCTGGCGGACGGCAAACACACCGCTGAGCAGGAAGAGGCGGCGATTCAGTTTCTGCTCGATCTGCGCTGTGACGGCATCATTATCTATCCGCGCTTCCTGAGCATTGACGCGCTGGATGCGATTATCTCCCGGCACAAACAGCCGATACTGGTGATCAACCGGCGGCTGCGCGTCAACCATAGCTACTGCATTTACAGCGATCAGCACGCCAGCAGCGCCACGGCGGTGAGCCATCTGCTGAATCAGGGGCATCGCGAGATCGCGTTTATCACCGGTTCACTCGATTCGCCGACCGGCGTCGAGCGACTTTCCGGCTATCACGCTGCGCTGGCCGCACAGGGCATTGAAGCCGATTCCCGGCGAATCGTGACCGGTAAATGGACGGCGCAGAGCGGTATGGCGGCCGTGGACCAGCTGCTGGAACGCAGGGTGACATTCAGCGCGCTGGTGGCGAGTAATGATGAGATGGCGATTGGTGCCATCAAACGTCTGACTGAATGCAACATCGCGGTACCCGGGCAGGTTTCGGTGATTGGCTTCGATGATATTCCGCTGGCGCCCTTCATCACGCCGTCGTTATCCAGCATGAAACTGCCGGTCACCGAGATGATCGATGAGACGATTAACCGCCTGCTGAACATGCTTGATGGCGGAGACTGGCATACTCAGGCACCCTTCACGGCCAGCCTGATGCTGCGGGACTCCGTTACTAAAGGCCCCGGCCGTTCTGCTTAACCTGCGGCGATCTGTATCACCTCTATCGCCTGTTCCCTGAGCTGCGCTACCGTCGCCGCATCCAGCGTCTCATCGGTAATCACGTGCCCGACCTGAAAACCGGATGAAAGCGGATAGGGGTGAATCTGACCAAACTTGGAGGCGTCGGTCAGGGCATAGCTCTCAGCGCCTTTCGCCAGCACGGCATCCACCACATCACAGCGCAGCATGTTGCGGCCAGTAAAACCAGTTTCGGGATGCCAGCCATCCACGCCAACAAATGCCCGGTGAAAATGAACCTGCTGGATGGAATACCGCGTCAGCGGGCCGACTACCGACTCACTGCTTTTCTGCAGCAGGCCACCGAGCACAATCACCTCACAGGCGGCTTCCCGAAGAAGCTGGGCAATATAGTGACTGACGGTAATCAGCGTAAGATCGGCACGGTCAGCCAGCGCACGCGCCAGCAGCGCATTGGTACTGCCACCTTCAATGAACACCGATTCACCCGCCTGCACCAGGCTGGCCGCATGTCGTGCCAGCGCCTGCTTAGTGGGATAGCGGGTATTCATGCGGGTGCCGACGTTATCGCTGTCCAGCGCCAGCGCGGAACCGTGAACCCGCCGCAGCAGTCGGTCGCGTTCCAGCAGCGTGAGATCCTGCCGCACCGTCACTTCAGAAACCCCGGTAAGCTGCGCCAGTTCGCTGACCGTTACGCTGCCCCGGCTATTAACCAGTTGAATAATCTGATGATGTCGCGGGTTCATAATTGCGTTTCGCAGAAAAAAGAAGCTCCAGTGTAACAGGGATATCCCGCGCTGGTGTACAACGCGGGATTGGGATCAGGACAAATCCAGCGACCGGCGTCCGTTAAGATTGAGATCCTGCAGCGTAAAACGCTGGCCCCACTCTGTTTCATAATCTTCTGGCGGAAAATCTCCCGGTGAACGTCCCTGCTCCAGGGCCTGTGCAACCCGCCGGGCATAGGCGCGGTTTTTGTCACACATAGGTGCAGCGGGGATATACATCACATTGCCCCAGCCCTGCTGATCTTCAACCGGTGCAACGGCGTGGATCACATCACAGTGCCACCATACCGAATCGCCCGCCTCTAAGGCCGGTATCGAACAGAGTCCTGCAATCAGGTGCGGATGCCACTGTTCATTAACGGGCAACACCCGGCCCGGCGCGACGCCGCACAGTTCATCTTCAGGTACGTCTGAAAGCAGCGGGCGCAGCAGAACATAGGCCATCGCCTGCGGCACCGGCACCACGTGCAGCAGGCCCTGACCGGGGATCATATCGGAGAGTGCGGTCCAGCCCTGAAAGGTCCGGAACACGGAACATTTGGTGGTACCCGGCAGATCATACTCATCCACTTCGGTGCGGTGAGCTGCATCCCAGGGGTCGTAAGCGGCAAAATCACCGTGAAACAGCTTACTGAAAACCTGCTGATACGCGGGGAGTAACCAGCGTTCCAGCGCGCCGGAATCGGTATGGGCGCCTAATCCCTTCGAGGTGGTGCCCGGCAAGCGGCGACGGATGCGATCGGGATAGATAACGCTGACATCCGGGTCAAACCACTGCTTTCCCGGTGATTCAGACTTCCATAACCGGTTCAGAAAAGATTGCGCGTCAGCCATTGCCGCGCTCTGCCGCGCCTGCATTTGCGCCTGTGACCAGTAAATCGGATAGATTTCGGGGCGGGAGGCGGCCAGCGATCCAAAAAAGTCATCGCCGGGGCCGCGATAGTGTTCGTCAAACCGGTTGAGATCCAGATAGTCGAGCATCGACTTATCCCATGCCAGCGCCTGCTCACGCGCGAAGTGCTGCTTAATTACCACACAGCCGCGACGTTTAATCAGCGCCCGGGTTTCATCCGAAACCTTTCCCGCTGCAATGTCCTGCATGGGCACTACCGGCCAGGCACTGCCCGTGCGCTTTTCATCTGCTTTTGCTTCAGCAATCGCAGCAGTGATGTTGTCGCAAACCTGACGGAAAAGGGCATCGACATCACCAATCTGTTGACGTAACTGCTGTTTCATCTCGCGAATAGCGGTTTTGACGTCGTCAGGTAAAGGGGTTGATCGGGAATCTTCACGCATCTCGTGCTCCTGAATATCTGGGGGTTGAGTTACGAATGCAATTAAAATAACCTTCATTCGTAATATTCGACTGAGGTTAACATCCTTTTAACGAAAAAAAACGTGCGTGATAACACAACTCCGGAACCGGAACGCTCTGAAAGCCGTTAGCAAAGTCACTATTTGCATTCTCATTAATCCACACAGCGAGTAAGCTTTATGAATCAAATCAATCAGCCGAAAGGACAGAACGGCGAACGTATAGGGGCAGGCGAGATGGCGGTTAAGATGATTGCGGTGGATATGGACGGCACCTTTCTGGACGACAATAAGCAGTACAACGTTCAGCGGTTTTCACGTCAGTATGCGCTGCTGAAGCAGAAGGGCATCCGTTTTGTGGTGGCCAGTGGTAATCAGTATTACCAGCTGCAGCGCTATTTTCCCGACATCAAAGATGAGATCGCTTTCGTGGCGGAAAATGGCGCATGGGTTTCTGACTGTAATGAAGAGATCTTCTGCGGAGAGTTAGCTCAGGAGAAAGTGCATAAGATCCTCGATATCCTGGCGCATGAACCTGACATCGCGGTCGTGGTCTGTGGACGCAACGGCGCCTATATGCATTCATCCACCTCTGATGAGGTGATGGCAATGCTTGCAAACCACTATCACCGGCTGGAAAAACGCGATGACCTCTATGCCATCGACGACACCATTTTCAAATTCTCGCTGAAGCTGGAGCACGAAGGGGTGGATGCACTGCTGCAAAGACTGCATTCCCGTCTGGGCGAGCTGGAAAACATCATGCATCCGGTATCCAGCGGTTTTGGCTTTATTGATCTCATTATTCCCGGCTGCCATAAGGCACACGGCATTGCGCTGCTGCAGGAAAAGTGGGGCATCAGCGATTGCGAAGTGCTGGCGATTGGTGACAGCGCCAATGATATTGAGATGCTGCGTCAGGCCTGCTTCAGTTTCTCAATGGCCAATGCTGCTGATTCGGTCGCTGCCGTGGCGCGCTATCAGACTCAGAGCAACAATGATGAAGGCGCGCTGAATGTCATTTCCCGCGTGCTGGCGCGCGAATTCCCGTTCGATTAAGCCTGCACTGCGTGAGAACTGGCGGCCTTCTATCCGCCACTCTCCTGATGGCTGCGCGCGTGATGTTCCATTTCATCCAGCGCAGCCTGATTCTCCAGTCCCCACTGATACATCTGCTCTATTGGCTGTGCGAAGGTATGCCCCAACGGCGTGAGGCTGTATTCCACTTTTGGTGGTACCACCTGCCACACCTGACGTGACACCAGTCCGCGCTGCTCCAGCTCACGCAGCGTCTGAATCAGCATCTTTTTCGAAATACCCTGCAGGCTGCGCTCCAGTTCACCCGTGCGTGCCCGGTTTTCCGGCCAGTGGTAGAGCGCATGCAGCACCATCGTGCTCCACTTCACCGAAAAGAGTTCCAGCAGGCGGCGCGGTGGTGAATCCGCATAAAAGCAAAGTTTTCCTTCAACCCAGACCGGCATAGTGACTTCCCAGACATGATGGTAACCAAAAGGTAACTACTACCAAATGGGGTTCCGTGTGTCTATAGTGGGCCGCTTTCTTTACGACCACCAGGTGAGAAGAGGCAACAGATGAAAATTAATGCGCTGATAGCGTCCCAGGCAGACCAGCCGCTGCGGGCAGGACAGGTAGAGTTACGCGAGCTGCAGTCTGACGATGTGAAAATCGAAATTCTTTACTGCGGTGTCTGTCACTCCGATCTGCATATGGCCCGTAATGAATGGGGAGTCAGCCGCTATCCGCTGGTTCCCGGTCACGAAATTGTCGGACGCGTAGTGGCAGTGGGCGGCAACGTCACTAAATTTGCCGCCGGGGATACGGTTGGCGTGGGCGTGATGGTCGACTCGTGTGGTGAATGCCATTTCTGTCAGCAGCAGGAAGAGCAATATTGTGAGGCGGGTTTCACGCCGACCTACAACGGTACGGATAAATACACCGGCAATACGACATTTGGTGGCTATGCGCAGCATGTCATCGCCGACCAGCATTTTGTGGTCACGGTGCCCGACAATCTGGCACTGAATGCGGTGGCACCGCTGCTGTGCGCTGGCGTGACCGTCTGGTCACCGTTGCAGCATTTTAAAGTCAAAGCAGGCGATCGTGTGGGTGTGGTCGGGCTTGGGGGATTGGGCCATATGGCGGTTAAACTGGCCAGTGCACTGGGCGCAGAAGTCACCCTGTTTACGACTTCTCCGGCGAAAGGGGAAGATGCACGCCGGCTCGGCGCTAAGAACGTGGTGATCTCACGAGACGCCGCACAAATGGCTGACTGCCAGGCGTCACTGGATATCATTCTGGACTGTGTCGCTGCACCACACGACCTTGATCCTTATCTCGGTGCGCTGAAAACCAATGGTCAGCTGGTGCTGGTGGGCATACCCGATCAACCTCATCCATCACCGAATGTGACACCGATGGTGTTTCGTCGCCTGAGCATCAGTGGCACATCGATTGGCAGCATTCAGGAAACGCAGCAGATGCTCGACTTCTGTGGTCAGCACAACATCACGGCTGATGTTGAGATGATCACCGGTGAAGAGGTCGAAACTGCCTTTGAACGTATGCTGACCAGCGATGTGAAATATCGTTTTGTCATCGATATGCAGAAAACCCACTGGTGATGAATACGGTCCGCTTTAAAAGCGGACCGTCTGACTTTTACACGGGCTGAACCCGAAAGATAAAGCCCTGCATATAGTTACAACATACTTAAATGTTTTAATATCAACTCACCTCATTGAACTCCGTGCAGCAGGGGTCTTGCAGCAAGATCGTTCTGATTAAACAAAAAAATACCCGGCTCATTGACCGGGTATCTGTTTTGACGTTTACGGGGTGCAGTTAATCCTGCTCTTTATCCGTGTCACTCTTTTCCGCTTCTTCTTTCTCAACAACATGGGTAAAAGGCTTAAGCAGCTGAATATCCAGAATCACATAAACCATGGTGCTGATAAACAGGGAGATGACACTGCCAAACACTCCGCTGGTGGTAAATGTCAGATAGTTATAAATCACCAGCCAGGTCAGGCAGATAAACAGCGCGAGCGAAATAGAAAGGTTGGGCACGGAGTAGTTGCTGGTACCACCGCCCTGGGTATGCGTCGCTTTAAACAGATTTCCGATGGAGTATTTCTCCAGCACCAGGATAGTCCTTTCCCAGTTACGCTGTTTACGCGCGCTGGCGCGGGTCAGAAACAGATAGAGAATAGAGATGAAGAAGCCGGAGAAAGCGATCAGCACCGGAATCGCTTCCAGCGCATATTCAATACTCTTATGAGGCGTGCCAGTGGTGCTGAGATCAAGTGTCAGCGAGGCACCCAGCGCAGCATATAAAAAGAGAAACAGAATCAGAAAAGTCAAACTACGTTTCCAGTCGCCATCAGCCTCTGCACCTTTTTGCTGGATGGCCAGCTGAAGCGATTGCTGAATCTGTTGTGCCTGTGGTGAGTCTGTTTCAACGGTGTGGCATGGCGCAGCAAAGAAGTTGTGCATAAACAGCTCATCTTCTTTATGAATGGTGATTTTCATCAGAAACCTGTATTCGGGAAATTTTCTTTATTCTAATCAGCACAGCATGAATTAACAGTAACTTTGGCTTTATACCTCCAGCCCCGCACTGACTCAGCGGGATATCAGGTTCATCAGACTACTTAAAACTGAATCGTTTGCGAAACTCTGCTCAGCATTATCCTCTTCGTGACGCAGTTGCTGATAGCGCAGCAGCGCGGCATCGGCGTTATCGGCATGCACCACGTCCCACACCATCTTATAGCCATCAGCCATTAACGCGTCCTGCTGATCCTGCCGCTCAGTGTTCACGGCTCTGACTGTTTGCTCTTTCTGAAACAGACGATAGTCTGGCATGGCTATTTCTCCCCAGGCTGGTCCAGCGCTTTAAACTGCTTAATGGCTTCATTGATATTGTTGGTATCGACGGTTGCAATACAGCGATCGCCGTTGAACACCTCATAGCGGGCGTTGTGCAGCTGAAACAGCAAATCCCTGCCACGGAAGTGTATACGTTTCTGTTTAACGCCAATCCCATGCCGCCGTAATAATGCCTGTGACAGGCGATCGGTCTCTTTTATCATTCCTTCAGCTCCTCGGCAGTACGTGGTCACTGCCAGTAAACCTGATGAACATTAGTTTTATATTAAGAGATAACCCTATTTTTTACAGGGCTAAGCGCAGGTTTCAGAGAAATTACCGGGCTGCGTGTGCTGACGGAATCAGCAGCTCACCGGATTAATGCCATTCCCTGCGTTAACGGACCGCAAATGCGGTACACTTGCCGGAATAACTCGCCACAGGACACGCCGCTATGAACGATAAAAAGATGATTTCCATTGATCAGTTCAACGCTGATGAACGACTGGCCGTCGAGCAAACCTATAAGGGCCTGGCCGAGAAGTACCGTCAACGAACCGGTAAAGAGCCTGATAGCAAAAAAGAGAAAGAATTCAATAGTGAAGCTCGTCAGATCATCATGACCAGCAAACTGGAGAAGGAGAGGGCGCAGGCTGAGAAGGAGAAGAAAAAACCGCTGCGTAAGAAAAAACCTTCTTCAATGACCGCCAGCGAAGTCAGCGATTTCAACTGGTCTGCCTCAGTGGTTAAAGGCCGCCGATAAAAAGCTTCCGCGCGTATTCATGGCGCGCGGTATCTTTTCACATTACTGCCATTGTTCCCTGACTGCCATCGTCCCCGGCACACAAGTCACAGCCTGACGAGATGCCTTTCACGACCCGCAATAAGAATATTCTGTAAATATTTTACCTTAATTCAATAATTGCCGATAAACTGCCATAACCTGTTGCTGCTTCAGTCTGCATATGAATTACTACACTCCTGACGATATTCAGCTGAAGCGCCGATCGACGCGATTTGTGCGCCGCATGTTCATGATGCGCCAGCTCGGCACCTTTCTCTGTTTCCTGCCCATTCTGTCAGTATTGATGGAGATGGGAAAAAGCCTGGAACTCTGCGCACTGCTATTTACTAATGCGTTTGTCTGGCCCTATGCCGCCTTCAGACTGGCATTGCGATCGCGCGATCCCACGGGTTTTGAACGTAAGAATCTGACGCTGGATGCCGCTTTCGGCGGCTTCTGGGTGGCAACCATGGCGCTGAGTCCGCTTCCCTCAATTATTATTATGGCGGTACTGATCTCTGATCGTTACTCGGCGGGCGGTTGGGTTCAGCTAAAGTCTGCTCTGCAGGCCTTTCTGTTGACCTTTTTACTGGCCTGGTTAGCCGAAAAAGCGCCTTTGCAGCTGACTTTCTCTACCCGCACCGTCTGGCTGACTCTGCCGCTCGCCAGCGGCTATCTGCTGGCGCGCAGCGTGGTTTCACACAATCTGACCCTGAGTCTGCGAAAGAAGAATCAGGAGCTGGAACGCATTGCGCTGATGGATCCTGGTCTGAAAATACCTAACCGACGTCTGTTTGAGCGGCGGCTTGAAAGCGAGTTTTTACGTACACAGCGAGGTGAGGGTAAAGCCTGGCTGATGCTGCTGGATGTCGATCACTTCAAACAGGTTAACGACACCTTCGGGCATGAAGCCGGCGACTTCCTGCTGGCAGAAATCTCGGCACTACTGCGTGACAGCGTCGGCCTGAAAGATATACCTGCCCGCTTTGGCGGCGATGAGCTGTGTGTGATTGTGCGGGATGCGGATGAAACCAGTATCATGTTGCTGGCAGAGCAGATCAGACAGGGGATTGCCCTGCTGCGGCTGCCGGCGTCATCCACCTTTCAGTGCTCGGTGAGTATCGGGATTGCACCGGCATGCGATGCGGCGACAATTCATGAATGGCTGAGATGTGCCGATGAGGCGCTGTATCAGGTCAAGCGCGCCGGACGTAACGATGTGCAGGTGTGGCATTCCGGCACGCTGGAAACGCTGAGTGAAGTCAGGGGCAGTTAACAATGCAGCCTGAGACCCCTGTCTCAGGCTGAGAGATTAAATCGCCGGGTAGTCGCCGGTGCCTTCAGGCCAGGGCGTGAGCAGATCAAAACCCTCATCGGTGACGGCGACGGTATGTTCCCATTGCGCCGAGAGCGAGCGATCTTTGGTGACCACCGTCCAGCCATCTGACAGCACGCTGGTTCCGGCTTTACCGGCATTAATCATCGGTTCGATAGTGAAAATCATGCCTGCTTTCAGTGGCATCCCTTCGCCCGGCGTGCCGTAGTGCAGCACCTGTGGATCGGTGTGGTAAATTTCACCGACGCCGTGACCGCAATATTCACGCACCACCGAGAAGCCAGCCGATTCAGCGACACGCTGGATAGCCGCGCCCACATCGCCCAGCGTCGCGCCAGGACGGACGGTTTTGATACCGGCGACCATCGACTGATAGGTGATCTCCACCAGACGTTTGGCACGGACTGACGGTGTGCCGACAAAGTACATCCGGCTGGTATCGCCATACCAGCCATCTTTGATGATCGCTACATCGATATTAACGATATCGCCATCCTTGAGTTTTTTGCTGGCCGGGATGCCGTGGCAGACCACATGATTGACCGACGTGCAGGTGGTACGGTTATAACCGTGATAACCGATGTTTGCTGGCGTTACTTTAAGCTCATTCACGATGAAGTCGTGACAGATATCATCCAGTTCTTCCGTGGTGATGCCGGGACGGACGTGAGGTGTAATCATCGCCAGCACCTGAGCCGCAGCCTGTCCGGCTGCCCGTGCCATTTCGATTTCCGCTGCGGTATGAATTTTAACGCTGTTCATGACACGTCTCCTTGTGTGGTGAGGCTCTCTTTAGGGAGCATATTGCGTATATCAGCGCTGCCTTCCAGTTCAAGCCGGATTAGCATCTGCGCCAGTTGATGTTGGGTCTGCTGTGGATAGAGTTCTGCCAGCATACCGAGTTTTAGCCAGTGTTCTGCCTGTGCATTAATTGAGCGGCTCATCGCCTGACTGGCGATGCGCAGATTCTCATGCATCAGGTCGGAGATTTTTACGATACCCATGCAAGCCTTATATGAAACGTATATGTTTCGTATAGCTTAACGTTATCGGCGTGGTTTGAAAAGAGGGGTGAGATTGTTGCGCGTCTGAAGCAGGGTACAGAATGATGACCAACGGCCACGCATTCCATCGGAACAGAAAAATTTATAGATAATAGAGAGGTGTGTATTGCCAGGTAACAGTAGGGCAGCCCCGCCGAAAAAGCGCCGAAACACTGTCTTTTTTTGAAAACGTAGCTGATGACTGAGCAGATGAAGTACTGGGTTGTTCTGATGGCTGTGGATATTAAGTCAGTAGAATTAATGGTATAAAATATGGGCAAAGATCAGGGATGAAATCATGAAAAGAATAATTGCTTTGACTGCCGCATTGGCAGTTTCAGGATGCCATATGAGCACAAATCACATCCGACAAAAGGGAATTAAGACTCCCGACGCGTCAGAGATTAAAAGTCAGTGTGAATCTCAGACACCACAGCAAACTCAAGAGCGTGAAACTCAGCTTTGGCTCTGCCAGGCTGTTACAGCAATACAATATCGGTTTTTCGATGCAGATAATTATCGCGGTAAAACATGTGATGTAAGGATCAGGCAGCCGGAAGGCGAGCCTCCGGTAAGCATCAACGTTCAGGGCGGAGATCCAGCTCTGTGCGCTGCTGCAATTAAAGCAATCAAACAAGCTGCAGATGCCCACACTTTTCCAATGAGACCCGCCTTTATGAAGGATGAAATCCCGATACATTTTGCTCCGCAATAAGATTACATAGCTAAGGAAAGTGTTAAGCGTTGCACTTAAATGTCTAAACTCACAATCCCATAAGGCACCGTGCTGCTCTGAAGCTATGCCGTCAGATACCGGCTGCTAAAACTGTGTACCGCGATGCAGTTATCCGTTGTCAGCAACTGACAGCAAACTCTTACTCCGGTAAAAGCTCCATTCAGCCCAGCAATTTTCAGGGTTGATATCGAAGTAACCGCGGCATTCAGCCATGGCGAGAGCAACATCACGCGGCACTTCGATAGTTGTGGCATTATCACGGATGCTACTGACTTCGTGCTCAGTAAGCGGGCTTCCTTTCTCATTCTCAATTCTCATCAGTAATGGGATGAGGGCAGGTATAAAAACTATGGTCATGAGTTATATCTCATATTATTAAAGGTTCGTGTCCCTACGAAGTCACTAAAATATGACCTCTCCGGGGTGCGGTAAGTGGCATTCTGTAAAATGTGTCTTCCTGAAAAATATCAATTCATCGTCGTTTCATCGCTACAAGGCTTGAAATCAATTAACACTGCCCAGGCATACAGGCAGGTTTGTATAGCCCGGCTGGCTTACCATAGATAAGGGTGAACATGTCGGTGCCATATTCTGGCTAACTGGCTGAGCCTGGGGCTGATTTGGATACTGGTTGTCATAGCTGTTCGTTGAGGGTTTTCTTGCGGCCTGACGGCCCTTCTCACGCACGTAGGATGACGTGTAGTTATGGGCCTGGTATGCGCCATAACCCGCCACGCCCGCAGTAGCATATCTGGCCGTTCGCTTGCTGCTGGAATATCTCTTCTTGATTCTGGGTGTCGTTGTTTGTGATGAGTAAGCTGAACTAAAACTATGGCTGTAGCTTCTATGCCCACCCCCACCACGATGGCCGCGCGCATCAGCTGTAAACGAGGCAGCCATCAGTGATGCCATAGCCAGACTTAAAATAATTCCCTTCATTACTGCTCCGGTTTATTCATATTCATTAATTATGTTCTCGTCAAAAATCACGATATCTTCAGCCAGAAGAACAATTTTTTTAGATTTATTTAACTCGTTCAACGCTGCGCTATCCTTATGAGAGGAGGTCCCCATGTGTGGACGGTTTGCGCAGTACAGCAGCAGAGACGATTACTTTGCATCCCTGGGGATGAAGCCCGATGAAATTATTTATGATCCGGAGCCGATAGACCGCTTTAACGTAGCGCCAGGCACCAAAGTGCTCTTGCTCAATGAGCGGGATAATGAACTGCACTTTGATCCGGTTTACTGGGGTTACGGTCCGGAGTGGTGGGACAAACAACCGCTTATCAATGCGCGTGGTGAAACCGCTGCGACGGGACGCATGTTCAAACCGCTGTGGGAGCATGGTCGCGGCATTGTTCCTGCCAATGGCTGGTATGAATGGAAGCGAGAGGGCGACAAAAAACAGCCTTACTTTATCTACCACAAAGAGAAAGAACCGCTGTTCTTCGCCGCTATCGGCAAAGCTCCTTATGGTAAGGATCATGGGCATGAGGGTTTTGTTATCGTAACGGCAGCGAGCAATAAAGGCATGGTTGATATCCATGACCGACGCCCGCTGGTTTTAAGTGCGGATGCTGTACGCGAATGGCTCAGTGCCGAAACCACGTCAGAACGTGCTCAGGAAATTGCACATGAAGCCGCATTGCCGGAAAAGGACTTTACCTGGCATCCTGTTACAGCCAAAGTCGGCAACATCCACAATCAGGGTGAAGCGCTTATTAAAGAGATCAAGCCTGACTGAACAGACTGATGAGGTGAGAGATTTACATAGTTTCCCGCACCGTTTCCCGTTATAAAAACAGGATCACTCGTTTCTTAATCTGAGAGCGTTTATTTTGCAGCAAGACACTATGCGGTTGTTTCTTCGGCCAGTCACCCCATCAGATGCCGATGATCTTTACAGGATCTACGGCGACCCTGCGACGAATACGTTTAATCCCGCGGGCCCACATCCGGATATCCATCATTCACGGGAAGTGCTATCGCGCTCTATCAGTCACTGGGAATTGAATGGCTTCGGCAGTTGGGCTATCTCGCTTCAGGATAATCCAGAAAGAATCATCGGTTTTGGGGGATTGAGCATCAGAAGCTTTGCCGATATCACGATCAATAATCTGGGATATCGTTTCTCTCCGGAATCCTGGGGGAAAGGACTGGCGACGGAATTTGCGAACTATGCAGTTAGTTATGGGTTCGAAGAGATAAAACTGGCTGAAATTTCTGCAGTCGTAAGAGCGAATCATCTGGCTTCACAAAAGGTTCTGATTAAGGCCGGACTCCGTCATACCCGGGATATTTATGATGTGGAAAATGCGCCCGCAAGCATGCTGTTTACCCTGAGTCAGGATGAATGGAATCAAAAACGGGGGTGAGGAGGATATATCCTGTCCTGTCAGTACCTATCGTTTCAGGTCAATCAGTGCGAGCTGTAGATGATGCGCTATAAAGTTCGCTTTGAGCGCGCTGTAGCGTTGAGCATCGTTGTTACAGAGTGATGCTGCTTCACGCTTTATCTCAGCATAGGTTGCTGCGATATCTCTGTTTTCTCTGAGGTAATCACGGAAAGCAAGGTGCCTTATTATCTGTTCGTCTCCAGCTGCAAACGCATGCACCTGATGGCTACGCCTTTCTCCACCCTTAATAAAATATCTGCGGCCTGAGATTCCGTTCTCACCACGAGGACACTTCTATTGTCAGTCATCTCAAATGACGCTGAAGAGTCTGTTAAATCCGTGGTGCCACAAGCGAAGCTGGAATAGTTTTATCCGCATTCAGGCGACAAGTTACGAGAATAACACTCACTGCCTTAATGGCATCCGTCAGGGATTTACCCTTTTACTCAGCCCAGGAATCATCGCTTCTTACCCCTTTCATTACTGTAATTTCTTTCCCCGCTGCCGATAACAGATCCAGTACCAGCGAGCCATAGAAGCGGAACGTCGGTGATAACCTATTAATTCAAACATCGGGGTCTCCTATGTATCGGAACAAAAAAATAAAATTAAGCGTCATGCTCACTGCGGCATTCCTCACAGTCATCTTAACGGGCGTTTTTGTGACAGGATTTGCCGGGTTTAAACTCAATACGGCCAGCGATCAGCAGGAATTGACGCGCGCGCGGCTGGGCGATCTCCAGGCCCTGCAGACGCTAAAAGATAATTTAACTCAGCAAACTGTCCTTTTACTGTCCGTGGCTTCAGACACTCAGCCTCAGGCAGAGGCCACTATAAAAACCCAGTTCTCTGCGTTGCAGACCAACAGTGATAATACCACCGCGCATTTTCGCGAACTGATCAACGGTGCCAAAAGCATTCCGGGGATCAATCTTGCTGAAGTAGAAGAGGCTTCCACGCAATTAAATAAAATCGAAGTGGCAGCGGGTCCGCTTCATCAGGCAGAGCAAAACCTGTTTATGCAGAACGCCACTCCGTTCCCGGAAAAACTCCGTGGTGAACTGATCCCTGCGCTTTCGCACTACCGCAGTGCGGTAGATGGGATGGTTGATTATCAGGCGCGGGTAACGAGTAAAACGGCGGAAACGTCCACGCAGGCGCTCTCCGGTGTTTATATGACGCTGGCTGGCCTGACCACCCTGTTTGTTGTGATGGGATTTGTGATGAGTGGGCTGATCACCCGCTGGATCAAGACTCAGCTGGGTGGCGAACCTTCGCATGCGCAGGGCCTGGCCGCTGCGATTGCGGCGGGCGATCTGACGACAAAGGTCACCCTTCGTCAGGGGGATACCGTCAGCATGATGGCTTCTCTGGATAGCATGCAGAGCAATCTGCGTGACCTGGTCTCGCAGATTAAAGATTCTTCCGCTTCGGTCGCCATGGCAGCTGATGAAATTTCCCAGGGCAATACTGAACTCTCTTCCCGTACAGAGCAGCAGGCCGCCGCTTTGCAGGAAACCGCCGCCAGTATTGAGCAGCTTACGGTCACGGTAAAAAGTAATGCAGCGGGCGCACAGCAGACCGCGGATTCAGCCCGTGAAACCGCTGCGCTGGCGCGTTCGGGTGAACACGATATGCAGCGCATGTCAGAGACGATGAATGATATTTCAAAAAGCGCGGTGAAAGTCCGGGATATTACCTCCGTTATCGAAGGAATTGCATTTCAGACCAACATTCTGGCGCTTAACGCGGCAGTCGAAGCAGCACGAGCGGGCGAACAGGGTCGAGGTTTCGCCGTCGTTGCGGGTGAAGTCAGGACGCTGGCACAGCGCAGTGCAACGGCAGCCAGAGATATTAAACATCTGATTGAAGAGGCTGTGGCGCAGGTCGAAAGTGGTGTTGTCGTGGCAACCGGCACCGGCAAGAGCATTCTTGATATCAATGCGATGGTTGGAAAACTCGCCGTCGCGATGGATAACATCTCACTCGCCTCAGCTGAACAGATGCAGGGCATTTCACAGGTCAGCATCGCAGTGAACGAGATGGACGGCGTCACGCAGAATAACGCTGCTCTGGTTGAGGAGTCCTCTTCGGCATCACAGTCGCTTTCAGCCCAGGCACACGCTTTACGTGAAGCAGTGAATGCCTTCCGCATTTAAGCTTTATGGTTACAGCTCACGTTGAAAGATGCGGGAGAAACGCGGCTGATTTGTCCGTTTCATATTGCCGGAATGGATGTCAGGGAGCGATTTCTCTCAGATTAGTACAAGCCCTCCATCGTGAACTGTCCCCGTAATGTTGGACACTGTTTCATCGGAGGATCCCCTCGACCAACTTGATATAGATTGGTCGGGGGGCTTCAACAGCACTTTATAATTCTGTGTTCTATCAACTTTGGGTGTTCTATTGTCAATGCCCCTAAGACAGAGATAACTTTATTTTACTATGTCGATAAGGGCCGATAAGAGGTCGCTGAAGGTTTCGTACTCTTCAATAACGTAATCAGTTGATGCTTTGTCACGAATTTGAAAACATTTCTCTTTGAAGCTGTACACGAATACGGACATTCCATCTTCACCAATCAGCAGTTTGTCTGTCAGATTGGGATCAACGTAGACGTCATTATCGCGCGTATCAATGTTCCTGATATAGATATTTGACCATGCCAACTCATCATTCTCTGCCTGCGTCAGGCTATACAGGGTGAGTCCGTTGTATTCCAGACCATCCATGACTTCGAGCATATCGGCGTAGTCCTGGCGATTCATCACTAGTTTCTGAATATCCGAGTAAACACCGCGTTTAGTTTCATCCCATTCCATTGGCGCAGGATTGCGCTTCAAGTCCGTAATAACATCTGGTGCTATTGGGCTGGCTATCGGGTAACTATCGGAAATCATCAAATTTTTGAAGATACCCATTATCTGAATTGTGTTATTCATATCGTTTTCACTTCCCTACAGGGTAAATTACGCCGTTCGGCGAAGGCCATAAAACGTTAGTGCTGGCGTTGTATGGGAGGTCTTTAGTGATTATCGCCTGTGTCTTTGAAAGCGCGGAGTGATATGGCGAGTTTTGGATCAGTATCAGATTATTCAAAGCATTTGTTCCACTGTCATCGAGTGGGATCTTGTGGTGAACCTGCCAACCGGGCGGCACTTTACCATCGGCAAGGCGTATAAGATTGTTAGAATCAAACGTTGATAGTGCATCAGGGTGCCCGGAAATCGATTTGAGGAAGTTGGGACGAACAGAACTGTTGAACTCACCACGTAGCGCGGCATATTCAGCGCGGTCACGGCGAACATAGTTCAACTCTGACACGTTGACATCATCCAGGAGAACGTGTGCCTTTTTGTATTTTCCCAGATAGCTGGTCAATTCTTCCGCAGCAACTGGGTTACGGACAACCAGCAGTGAAGCAGCTGCGACCATCATCCCGGAAGTGGTTTCGTTGAGAACGCTGTCGTATCCCTTCACCGCATCACCGCCTAACTGTTCGGCGGTCTTTCTGAATCCTTCCGGATTGCCATTATAAATCCCGCCAGCGGCCAGAAGCCTTCCCGCAGCTTTGCTGTTGATAGTATTACCTGTCTGTGGGCGCTGAGCCGGATTACCTCTGGTGGCTACGGGGCGGACAAGCTGTCGTCTTATCACAACTTCAAGGCGAGAACGCAGAAAAAGCGGCAGCGTACTGATAAGACTGCCGTCTGAGTTAGCAACACTGCCGTAAATTGTGCCACTTTCGCGCCGGAGTATAACGATATTTCCGCTTCTCACCTCATACAACGCGTCCCGGTAGGCCATATGTGGCTGCTGGAAATGCATGCTGAGATAGCGCCTTACAAGCAGCGAGTATCCATCAGGCAAATCCCACTCACGAATGATACGTCCGGGATTTGCCGTATCTGAAAGATAGCTGTACGCGGTATCGGGGGGAACAATATGGGGAATATCGTTGAGGTAGATATCATCCAGAGTTCTGGCCTGGCAGTTACGTAGCATAATATCCCTTTACGCTATATCGGTGACACTCCAATTATAGAGAATTAGCGTAGTTAATGGAAAAAATGAGCAGCGGAATACTTTTTTGGTGGTAGATCAGAAGTCTGCACCTAAATTCTGGTGCCGGCTTTTTCGGTCTTCCGCGTTTCAGGCCGGAGAGCGCCCCGGCCCCGGACGCCTGAAAGCGTTTGACCCACTGGTAAACGGTGCTCTCATTGGGAAGGTTAAACTGAGCGGTGGCATCGCGAAGCGAGAGTTTATCATTGATGACGGCGCGGACAACCTTCAGCCGGAACTCAGGAGTGTAGTCACCCGTTTTCCATGTCAGCCCGTCAATGCCGGCTGCCGTGCGGAAACCCAGCGGCGAACCGCCGTGCGGCCCACGCCAAAACGGTTAGCCGTCTCACGATAACCATCCCTGCTGTTGAGATAATGCGTGACAACGGCGAGCCGTAATTCAAGGGGAAACTTAGGACTGCTCACTGAACTGCACCTTAATCAGTCGGGTTTCCAACTTTTGGGGTGCAGTTCAATCGGAGGGCTTTTCTTTTGGCGGACATTCCGGGACGCTCAGAGACTGAAATATTCAATGTAAACATATTGACCTCGCCCGTAAGTTTTAGCCTTTTGAAAAACAGGTTTGTTTATGAGGGAAATGATGATAAATCACAAGATTAACCTCTACTTCCATGGGTCGGGCGCGGTTGAATTTAAATCAACACGTGGCATCACTGGCGTCTTACCATCGTAGAAAAATGCAGAGTTTGTGAAGGAGTAAACCTTACCCGTCATTTTAACAAATATATGGTCATTAACCGCCGTTATGTCCGCACTGGCAGTATCAGCTTGAAGGAAAGGAGCCGTTTTAGTAATTACCTTCATGGCTTTATCGTTAGTTCGATAAGTCAGGCATGAGCGACAAAAACAGGGCTGGTCTGTACCCATCAATCCGCATTCTCATGAAGCAGAACACCCCCGCGAAAAAAATTTAAATTTTTTTGCATCCGTTTTCCTCCCTCATTCGTATTAACAGATAAGGGCGCTCTCGCCCTGTCCGTTAACTCAATGAGGGAAGTGAAAATGAAACCATTCCTGCCAACTCTGATTTTTTCTGCATTAGTCTTCAGTGGCGCCACTTACGCGGCGAGCATGGACAGCGACACGGTGATGGTCGGCGGTGCCGCCATGTACCCATCGAAAAATATTGTTGAGAATGCTGTTAACTCGAAAGACCACACTACGCTGGTGGCTGCCGTTAAAGCCGCCGGCCTGGTCCCGACACTTGAAGGGAAGGGGCCGTTTACCGTTTTTGCGCCCACCAATGCCGCCTTTGAAAAACTGCCTAAGGGCACGGTCGACTCCCTGCTTAAGCCAGAAAATAAACAAAAACTCACCAGTGTCCTGACCTATCACGTGGTCGCAGGAAAACTGGACATGAAAGCGCTGGAGAAAAAAATCAAAGCGGGAGGAGGCAAAGCCGAGCTGAAAACGGTCAATGGCGAATCACTGTGGGTGATGGCAAATGGCCCGCACAACATTCAGCTTAAAGATGCTCAGGGCAATGTTGCCAGTATCACTACGTATGATGTGAATCAGAGTAACGGTGTGATTGACGTTATTGATACCGTGCTGATGCCGTAAAGCGTTACCTATACTGTGTGTAGCCACTGATCGGGTGGCTACACCTTTAACAGGGAAGCCGATGACAAAAAATGTGCCCCATATTCAGGCCGATTTAATGAATCAGATAGCCGTCGGCGATAAAGCTGCTCTTGAGCAGCTTTATCGCGTTCTGTCGCCCCGACTCTATGGGATCATCCTGCGGATGGTGAGACGCCGGGACTGGGCAGAAGAGATCCTGCACGATACGTTTATCCATATCTGGCAGTCGGCAAATTATTACGACGATAAGCGCAGTGAACCGCATATCTGGCTCAGCCACATTGCCAGAAATCGGGCGATTGATTTCCTCCGTAAACATGAAAACAGAAGCTGTTCCGTGGATGATATCAGCGAAGCGGAAGCGGGTTTCCAGACGCCACTTCCTGCCGATGCGAGTCATGCGGAGGCGCGTCGCCTTCAGCACTGCATGGCGCACTTACCCTCTGAGCAGCGACAAAGCATTTCGCTCGCCTATTATCGTGGCCTCTCACAGAGTGAGATTGCGCTCTCAATGAGTCAGCCTGAAGGAACGGTGAAAAGCTGGATCCGTCGCGCGTTAACCCATCTTCGGGAGTGCATTGGCTTATGACTGGGCAGGAACAACATGATCTCACTGCGGCCGAATATGTGCTTGGCCTTACCGACGATGTGACACGTCATCGGCTGGATAAACGCCTCAATGACGATTCAGTATTCGCCGCGGAGGTGCTGCACTGGCAGAAAGCGTTCAGCGGCATTGATCTGCTCACTCACGCCGTTATCCCGCCTTCTGCGGTCTGGCAGCAGATTGAGCAGGATCTTGGCCCGGATACTGGCGTTTCTGGCACGACATCAATCCGCAGGCATCCTGGCTTCTGGCTCGGCTGGGGCCTGGCGGCGGCAATGGCTGGCATCCTCATTTTAACCCATTTAAGCAAGCCGGATGCCCCACAGTCTCTGCAGCCGATTGCGGTACTCAGCGGCGCACAGCCCGATGCACAGTTTGTGGTGAATCTGGATAAGTCAGCTTCACTCCTTCAGGTTTCGGCGCTGAACATCACGCTGCCAGAGAATAAAAACCTGCAGCTCTGGCTGATCAGGGGCAGTGCTGCGCCACAATCTCTGGGGCTGATCAATCACCGCGACAGTAACGTTTTCCGGTTACCCCCTGGCGAGTTAGATAATCAGACGGTACTGGCGGTAAGTCTGGAGCCGGTGGGAGGTTCCAGGCTCAGCGGGCCGTCCGGTCCGGTGATATTCCAGGGCAAAGTCACGTTGCTTTAATCATCAGGATGCGGGCCCACGGACCGGGATTCAGCGGAAAAGGGGAGTGGATGGCTTTTCAAATGGCAAACCTCATCCCCTTGCCTTAATCAAATCAGGGGGAATGACAAAAGAATGGAAATCAGAACGGCGTTGGAGTCTGATGCGGCAGGCATCAGTGAGCTGATACAGCTTGTGTCTGTGCAATGTAATTTTTCAGAGACAGAGCCCTGTCCGCAATGGTTCATCGACAGCACAAAGCCCGATGTGCTTCAGCCGTTGATTGTTTCAGATGACTATCTCTGGCTGATTGCCGTGGAAAGAGGTCAGGTAACAGGTGTACTCACCCTTTTCGAAGGCAATTTAGTTAAATACCTTTTTGTACATCCGAAATTTCAGCGTAAAGGGGTAGCGAGGGCTCTCTGGCAGCAGGCGATTCCCGAACTGCGTTCAGAAATCAGCGTACGGTCTTCACTCTTTGCCATCCCTTTTTATGAGAAAAGGGGATTTAAAAAAGTCGGGGAGGTCAAATTTTTTAACGGCGTATCATTCCAGACAATGATCGCTCAGCTCTGAATTAACAAAGAGATTTTTAGGTTCTCTGTTTCCGCAATAAAACGGCCCGGCCACGCATTTATCAAACCAGCTTTGAGGGTGAGCGGAACCGGGCCAACCCGCCTTATTTATACCCGCGTATATTCACTGTCTTCAACTCACTGACTTTTCACGCCATCGCTGCCCGCTAATGCTATATCGGACGCGTGATTTGCAGCGTTTTTACACTTCATCAGACTCTTTTTACGCCTTTTTTACAGGCCGTTCGGTTTAATTAACGGCACCGGGTGTTTACGTGACAACGTTACACGTTGGCAGTTAAAACCTGATTTACGCAAAAAGCGTCTGCAGGCATTAAGTGGACGGGGTGTACATTCATGAGTGGTTTTCTCCAGTTTATTCTCCGACCTCCTATTAATAGCGGCTCGCTGCCAGGCACTGGTGCCTCTCCGCAGCAGGTTCTTAAGGAATACAGCATGTCAGGCCTTATTCTTGTTTCGCATAATCAATGTCAACGTTCGACGCTTACTGCAATTTATGACGGCATCCTTTCCCGTCAGGGAGGCGTCTGGATTAGCTGGGATGGTGAAAGCAGGGTGATGCCTCCGGATGCGTCAAGACCCTACGCCGTGCAGCAGATGGGTCAGTATGAAACCGTGACCTTCCCGTATACGCCTGGCGAGCTTAATGAGGGGTACCACAATTATATTCATAAAGGGCTCTGGCCTGTTTTTCATCAGCGTCCGGACATGGCTCGTTTTTCCGCCAGCGGCTATCAGGAATATAAAAACATCAATAAAGCCTATGCGCGCGCCATCTGCGAAAACGCCGCACCCGACGATGTTATCTGGATTCAGGATTACCATCTGCTAGGCTGTGCCACCTATATCCGTGAAGAAGGATTGACCAACTTAGTGGGTATTTTTCTGCATCAGCCTTTCCCGGCTGGCAGAATGTTTGAAACCATACCCGAATGGCGCTGGTTCACTGACTCTCTGTTATGTTGTGATCTGATTGGCTTTCAGACCGTGCAGGATATGAATAACTTCCTCATCTGGCTGGAGAGCGAATTCCGTATAGAACGGCTGGAAGCGCAAAGCTTTCGTGTTCATGGCCGGATTATCAGGGTGGGTGTGTTTCCTGTCGGAATAGATCTTGACGATGTCCAGTCTCTGCGTGATAGCAACAGCTGTGCTTACATGGAAATGCAGTGCCGCGAAAGCCTGCCCGAAAATACCGTGCTAAGCGGCGGCCATCTTGATGAGAGTTCAGGTCTGCCTTACCGGATCAGCACTATGGAAGTGTTGCTGCGAAAACATGATTGCTACCAGAAAAATATCACGCTGTTGCAGCTGGCGCCTCCTGCAGCCGGACACGCACATGATGCGTCAGAACTCGGTCACGCTCTGGAAGCACTGTGTGGGGAGCTTAATGGCGTGCATGGCACAATGAACTGGTATCCGGTGAACTATCTGACTCATGGCTACAGCCGCGAAGAGCAGGCTGGCATCTATCGTGCCTCACGCGTTGCGCTGGTGACGCCGTTGATGGCAGGCATGAGCCTGATGGCCAAAATGTATATCGCCTTACAGGACCCGAAAAATCCCGGGGTGCTTATCCTCTCGCAGTTTGCCGGTGCAGCCGGGCAGATGGAGGGTGCCATCATCGTCAATCCTTATGATCCTGATGCAATGGCCAGTGCGGTACATCGTGCATTGCAGATGCCGTTACACGAACGGCGGTCTCTGCATGCCCGTCTGATGAAGGGACTGCATATGCACAACAGCCATCACTGGGCTGAGTCATTTTTGCGCATGCTGAACGCTGAGCCAACTGCCCCGGAAGCCTTGCCGTCGCCTGTCTTTTTTCCGCACCTGAGTAGTAGCCGGGCGAGGTACTGAGTTTTTGAGTTGAAGTGGTATTTCGCTGGTGCGCGGGTTAGCGGGGCGAAAGCCAGATAATCGGCCCACTCTGAGCCGATTATCTGAAGCTGAAGCTAATTATTTACTGATTGCGTCCACAACTAGTTTTGCCGCACTGGCCAGTACGTCTTTGCGCGCGACCGCGTCTTTGTCCTTCTGGGTGAAGTAGGTCGTCAGGATGATGGGTGCCTGATCCTTCGGCCAGATGACGGCAATATCATTAGTTGTGCCATAGTCACCACTGCCGGTTTTATCAGCCACTATCCAGTCAGCCGGCAGGCCTGCTTTAATACTGTTTGCACCTGTTGTATTGCCCTTCATCCATTCTGACAGTTTGGCTCGCTGCTCTCCTTTGAGGGCGGTCCCGAGAACAAGCTTATTAAGCGTGTCAGCCATCGCTGAAGGAGTCGTAGTGTCACGCACATCATCCGGGATTGCTGTATTGAGTTCTGGTTCCTTTCTGTCCAGGCGAAAAGCCTTATCGCCGATTGTTCGGGCAAAATGCGTAGCCTGTTGCGGGCCACCCAGATACGCAAGTAATTTATTCATCGCGGCATTATCGCTGTATTGCAACGCCGCAGCACTCAGTTCAGCAACAGTCATTGATGAGCCGATATGTTTCTGTGTGATGGGATTATAATTAACCATGTCGCTTTTATTTATATGAATTTTTTTATCAAGCAAACTATGGTCACTTTCATTTTTCTTTAATATCGCTGCTACTGCCATTACTTTACTTGTGCTGCACAGCGGGAATCTTTCATTGCCCCGCCATGAATATTCAGAACCATCGGATGTGTCAACGACTGCAACGCCGAGTCTGCCACCAGATTTATTTTCCAGTGTCTCAAACTGGCTCTTTAGCGTTAGCTGGTCAAAAGCAGCATGGGCTAACACTGGACAACCTGTTGCGGCCATCAGTAACATGCCGGTCAGGCTTCCTTTAAAGTTTATCATCTTGCATTACCTTATTCTGGCATTAATAAAATCATGGGGTCTTTTAAGTCACGCAGAAAAAATGCATCCCTTAAATTATTTGCCCCAAAATAAATCAATTTCCTTGTAAGAAAAAACGGTATAAATTGATGCCAGTCATAAGTTTTTCTGGGGGCTGATTTGAAAAGTGATATCCCACTCAATGCGCTGCGTGCATTTGAAGCATCTGCCCGCCACCTCAACTTTACCAGGGCAGGCATGGAACTCTTTGTCTCTCAGGCTGCGGTCAGTCAGCAGGTCAGGCTGCTGGAAGAGAAATTAGGGGTGACTTTGTTCAAAAGGCTTTCCCGGGGCCTGGAGTTGACCGATGAGGCGCGGTTGCTATTCTCAAAAATTTCAGAAGAATTTCATCGTATTGAGAAGGCTTATCGTCAGTTTGAAGGAGGTAAAGTCAGGGAGGCACTGACGATATCCTGTGTGGGCACCTTTGCGCTGGGCTGGCTTTTACCAAAAATTGAAGATTTTCAGCAGAGACATCCCGCTATCGAACTGAGTATTCAGACGAACAACAATGTCGTAAGCATTGCCGGAGAGGGAGTGGATTTTGCTATAAGATACGGTTCGGGTAAATGGGCGTCATCGCATAACCAGCTATTGCTGGATGCGCCGCTGACCCTGTTATGCCGGCCTGAAACGGCGAAGAGACTGACAAAACCTGGCGATATATCCGGCGAGACGTTATTACGTTCTTACCGTCTTGAAGAGTGGGATAACTGGTTTGCTGCGGCGGGTATTTCCCCATTCAGAATTAATGGACCTGTATTCGATTCTTCACGCCTTATTATTGATGCTGTGATGATCACTGGCGGCCTGGCACTGGCACCTGATGTCATGTTTCAAACGGAAATAAAGCAAGGTTTGCTCGCCAGACCATTTAATATTTATTCTGGTCATGATGGGTACTGGTTAACTTGGCAGAGAGCCAGAAAGATGACCCAGTCGATGGAAATATTTCGCGAATGGATTATTGAGCAAATAATTAGGCCGTAATTTTTTCAGGTTCGTTCTGTCATCACGCTACGCAGTTCCTCCCTGAGCCAGCGCAGTGACAAATCGTTATCAAACCGTTTATGCCAGAGCAGTGACAGGGCTATTTCCGGTGTTTCAACGGGAACGGGGCTACAGCATAAACCGTAATGCGTCACCCACTCATCTGCCAGCCCGGCGGGAACGGTGGCTAACGCGGGAGCGCGCGTCAGCAGCGGAGGCAGAGAGGAAAAATGCGGCGTCACGTAGCGAATCGAACGTGCCTTTCCTGATGCCGCAAGCTGGTCATCGATGGCGCTCCAGTTCGCCCCGCGATAGGAAACCAGCAGATGGTCATGCGCCACATAATCCTCCAGCGTCAACGGTGCACGCAACGAAAGCTGTTCCGGGTGCCACAACGTACAAAAGTTGTGTGACACAATCTTCTCGCGCTGGAGCGTGGCGGGTGTGCTCTCGCCAACCGAAATGGCAAGATCGATCTCGCCACGCGCGACCAGTTCTGGATCCCGGAAGGGATCGCTGGCCGTGACCTGAAGCGTCACGCCGGGAGCGGTGCGCGTGATGCGCGCATACAGTCCCGGCATCAGCCAGCGTTCAACCCAGTCGCTCATCCCAAGCCGAAAAACATGTGTCGCCTCAGAAGGCGTGAAGGATGCTGGCTGAAACAATACGTTCTGCATCTGTGCCATTAACGGGCCCAGCTCAGCGATCAGCGTTTCAGCACGCGGGGTAGGCTCCATGCCTTTCGCCGTGCGCACAAACAGTGGATCGCTGAACATTAGCCGCAATCGGGCCAGTGCATTACTGACTGCTGGCTGACCCAGATGCAGCTTTTCTGCCGCACGCGACACGCTGCCTTCCCGCTTCAGAACTAACAGCACCGTCAGTAAATTCAGGTCGATTCGATGAAAATCATTTTCTCTGATAGTGAGCATCAGTTTAATCAATTTGAGTGATACAGGTTGCGTAATGATACTGCCCACCACGTTGTGATGAAACTTTCTGGAGAGATATTTATGAAAATTTTACTGATGCTGGTGGCTTCTCTTATCGCGTTCAGTCCGGTCTATGCGGCCGAACAGACCTCTGCGGGGGATCAGCAAGCTCCGGGTTATTACCGGATGACATTGGGGAAATTACGCATTACCGCGGTTTCCGACGGCACGGTAACCGTTCCCCTGAATAAATTACTGACTAACATTTCGCCTGAAAAACTAAACCATGCAATGGCCAGAGATTCGATGACGCCGCAGGCCGAAACATCAATCAATGCCTTCGTTATCGATGATGGTAAAAAGCGCATTTTAATCGACACCGGGGCCGGTGAGCTTTTTGGACACAATGGCGGACATCTGCTGACTAATCTGGCCGCCGCTGGCTATCAGGCAGAGTCGATCGATGCCGTACTCTTAACCCATATTCATGCCGATCATTCAGGCGGTGTATCACGCGCGGGCAAGCCTGCTTTTCCAAAGGCCGAAGTGTTCGTGGATAAACGGGATGTCGATTTCTGGCTTAATCCGGCTAACGTCAGCAGGGTAGAGACCAGTCAGGCCCATACCTTTGCAGAATCTGAACGGACTCTTCGCCCGGTCATCAATGCTGGCCTGCTTAAAACGTTTATGGCACCAGCCACATTACCGGGGGGAATCCGTGCAGAGTCGACAGCCGGCCACACGCCGGGCAGCATACTTTATCGCGTAGAGAGTGAAGGTCAGACCCTGGTGCTGTGGGGAGATATCATCCATGCCAAAGCGGTGCAAATGCCCGATCCTGAAGTGGCCATCCATTTTGATGTCAATCAGAAGCAGGCTATCACTACACGTGAAAGGGTACTGAAACAGGCTGCAGATCAGGGCTACTGGGTGGCTGCGGCGCATATCGCCTTCCCTGGCTTGGGCCATGTGCAGCATGAAGGCAACGCTTATCGCTGGGTGCCCGCTAATTACACTACGCAGCTCGGGCAGTAGGTTTTTAACTAAAAAATGTAATAATATCAGGGAGAAATATTTTGCCGTGAGTTAACAGGCGGCGCTTCAATATCAACAAATTGAATAATGTCTGTTAGTTTAGAGGCATCTCTGTAAAAGGGGCCAGAGCGTTGCCGTACAGATTAGTAGTCAATGAGGTTATGGGGCTGATAAAGTCGACAGCATTATGCCACTCATTGTCGCTGCGCTCTGAGCCATTTCTCAATTCAACCTGACGTTGAATACAGTCAATGTTCGGGATATCGTTGTAGAAGCTTCTCGCTTATACAGTCCCGTTCTTTCTGTAGGTAGAGTAATAGCTCAGGACCTGATTTTCCGAGGCCAGAACCTTAAAGAAGGTGACAGAGTCATGTTTTACACGGCGCTGGCTAACTTCGATGAAAAAGTCTTTGATAACCCATTCCGTTTTATTGCGGAGCGAAAAGAAAAGCCACTATCATTCGGCACGGGCATGCATATGTGTATTGGTATGGGCATAGCGCTCAGCTTTGCTTCGTCGTTTATTGCCCACATAAACTCACATTACATGCTCAGGGACGTTAGCATAATCGAATTTGCAGAGGGTGTGTCTGCGCCAGGTGCTTCAGATTTTTCATATTGGAATAGACTTCAATGAACTGGCTGAAAATTCAAGATTTCCGCACGTTACTCGCTTCTCTTTTCATCTCGAAGTTGGGCGATCATGTATATGAGGTCGTTTTTGTGTTTATTGTGCTCGAGAACACGCATAATAATTATCTTCTTGCCGGCTGCGTCTATTTTTTTCGTTTTATTCCTTTTCTATTTTTCGGCTCCGCTGGTGGCTGGATGGCAGACAATTGGCGCATCAAATGTTCAGTTATACTCTCATTGGCAGACAAGCCCTGGGTGCTGATGTTCAATACATTAACGTATGCAATTTCAATTGTTATACTTTGTACTTTTTCAGAAAATTCACAGAATAAAACGTCGGCGTTCAGATTGAAATAAGTATATCAGGAGAATCTATCCTGCATTAAAAGTTTAATTCAGGAAGCTCCTGGCTTATTTATTGCTATTTTTGGTTCATCTGTTTGCATTCTCTTTACCGGATCATTACTTCGTTTTATTATTCCCGCTGTAGCTGTCAGTCAGGGGAATGGGGAGATATTTACCAGCTGGATATTTTCTCTAATGGCTGCAGGCACAATTACCGGGGGTCTCATTTACGGACGGTTTGCCATAAATATTTCACCATTGAATGTTATGCGCAATTGGTTCTTTTACGGAATTTTACTGGTTTTAATGTCATTTATTGCCCTCTATTCGCTCGAGGCTCTGCTGCCGGTAGCATTCGTCCTTGGTATGAGTGGTGCATTCGTTGATATTTTTCTGGTGACACTCATACAGTCCTGGTCTTTTGCAGAGAACACAGGCAAGACATTCGGTACGTTTTCTACCCTGGCTAATACTGCTGAAGCACTTTCTGGTCTCCTTTCCGGACTGGCCGCCGCTGCGAGTCTGATGGTTGCTTTTGCAGGCATGAGTTCACTCATCGTACTCACTGGCATTATCTCAATGGCTTGTCTTCCAGACAAAAAACAAAAGAATATTTCGGGAAGCAACGAATCCGATAGTTCTGTTTAAAGAGTGCCCAAATGGACGACTTAAATAACTGAGGTCTCTTTTAGATATCCAAAGCAGGCGGTTGGTGCCAAAACGGGGCGTCCGTTCCGGACGTCCCTGGAAGTTACTATTTTACTAAAGGTTCTCTTGCACCGGGCCTGAAAGCATGCTTTTTCGCGCACCAGGCGATAATCAACGCAACAGCCATAAAGATCAGTAGCGCCCATGGGAAAGATACCGCACCGGCATTATTGAGAAGCAGACCACCAATGACGCCGCCGCTTGCGATAGCCAGATTCCAGGCAGTTGTCACCATTGCCTGAACGACATCGACATGATTGCCTGCCGCATCAGCGGCAGCCGTCTGCATCTGAGTTGACGCGCCGCCAAACGACCATCCCCATACGATGACGGCCACAAAGACCACAATCTGTTCCCGCATGCCTGCGGCGAGTGCCACAGAAACCGCCGCCAGTGCCACCAGACTGAGCAGAACCAGATTGCGCAGATGGCGATCCACCAGCATCCCGGTTATCCAGATGCCGATAAGTGCCGCAATGCCAAAAATCAGCAAGATAAGCCCGACATTTCCGGTCAGCCCCGACAACTGCAGGAACGGTCCGATGAATGTATAAAGAATATTGTGTGCCGTCATCCATAGAAAGATAACCGCCAGAACAGGTCTGACTCCGGGCATCTGGAAAACTTGCCATACCGGTAGTCGGCGGTCGGCCTGCTGTCCCGGCAGGTCAGGAACCGCCACCCATGTCCAGATGAACAGAATGACTGCCAATGCTGCCATGATACCAAAGGGGACTCTCCATCCCATCATGCCGCCAAGCCATGCGCCAGCCGGGGTTCCAAGGGACAGGGCAACCGGTATTCCAACCATAGCAATAGCGAGAGCGCGGCCCTGCATTTCAGCAGGAACGAGGCGTCGCGCATAGCCCGCCAGAATTCCCCATGCAAGTCCTGCAGCCACACCCGACATGAATCGGGCTGCCATCGTCAGCCAGTAACTGAACGAAAGGGTGGTAATAGTGTTGAAAATCAGGAAGGTACCTACGGCGAGTAATAGTACCTTTTTACGCCGCCAGCCACTGGTCAGAACCGTCAGAGGGATTGCCGCGAGTAGCGAACCCAGCGCATAAATGCTGACCAGCTGACCCGCCATCACCTGAGATACGTCAAGACCCATTCCAATTTCCGGAAGTAAACCCGCCGGAAGGGTCTCGGTCAGGATGGCAATAAAGCCTGTCATGGCAAATGCCAGCAGGGAAGCCAGTGGCAGACCCCGTTGTGTTGTGGTCTCACTGAATACTGTATTGGCGTGCACGTTGGCCCCTTTTTTAGTTTGTAACGACTAAAAATTGCGAAACCCTCCGGATAACGGGTTTTACAATATATATACCGATCGGTATATATCAGAAAGTATAGGGCACACTGAGGCTTGTCAAGTATATATGTATCGATTAGTATTTATATACGATAAGCGAAAAAGGAGCGGATATGGCTCAGATGGGACGCCCACGGACATTTGACCGGGAAGAGGCAATTCGTCAGGCGATGACCCTTTTCTGGCAGCATGGTTACGAGTCCACTTCGCTTGCCATGCTCAAGTCAAACCTCGGCAACGGCATCACCGCCCCAAGTTTTTACGCCGCGTTTGGTTCAAAAGAAGCGCTGTTTGAGGAGGTTGTCGATTGTTATATGACGACTTTTGGTCAGGTTAACGATTGCCTATGGGATGACACGCTTGAACCCCGTGACGCTATTGAACTGGCGTTGCGTCGTTCTGCAAAAATGCAGACAGAACAGGGGCATCCCAGTGGTTGCCTGATTGCGCTATCCGTTAATACTTGTTCGCCAGCGAACGAGCACATTCGTGAGATTCTGGCAGCGCAGCGCGATCGGACCAGGGCGGGATTTTTGCGATGTGTCACAAGAGCGAAAGAGGCGGGACTCCTGGCTTTCGATACCGACGTGCGCGCGCTGGCCACGACCCTTCACAGTTTTGAGATCGGCCTGTCGACTGAAGCCCGTGATGGCGCAACCGGCAATGAACTCGATTCGGCGGTATCAACCGCGATGAAAGCCTGGGATGCTAATGCACTGAACGTTGTTGAGTGACAGAGAACGGCGCTTAGTTTCAGCACGAAGCTTGTGCCTGTCAGAGAGCAACTGTGCGGAAGCGTAAAGTAAGCACGTCTCAATAAGTTAATGCCTGTTAGTGAGTATCAAACTTATTGCTGACACCAGACAATGGGTGTGAGACATCAAACGGGACTGCACGCGGTATGGCTTGCCGCCCGCGATCTCCGCACGCCGATGCTCGCTGAAGTGCTGGCGTTGACTGTCGCAGCCTATACTGTTTAACCCACTTGATTTAATACCCGATTTCATTCCCATCATCGGTTATCCCGATTACCTGCTTATAGTGCCTGGGACGTCTTACCCAGTCGATGTCATGCGTGAAAACCGGGAAACCGCAGCGCAAGCTAGTTAATCTCCGGTCGGTCGCATGAAGGCAAGCGGTGTTTATATTGATATGGGTAGTTTGTGCTACTCTGCTTGTCAGGCCACTTAGAGCGTCAGCTTGTGGTTCTGATGTGTTCTCGCTTTATTCCTTTCAGATGTTGTCGCGATCGGCTCAAAATAGTTTTCCGCTCAGATTTGGCCATCTAAGAAAATTTCCCACAACGCTTCTACCGCCCGGGACATCCTCGCTGCGGGTCTGAACAGCCGGATCTCTATGGGTATCCAGAGTGCGCTCTCCTTATGAGCTGCTACGGCAATCGATCCAGCATCAACATCCGGCGCTGCCAGTGTTTCCGGCAGCCAGGCAACGCCATCTCCGGCTTTAACCATGGCGAGTAAGGTGGCAGCAAGATCGGCCGTGAAGGCGATATCCATTCCACGTCTGGCCCGGTTAACCTGTGAGGTATTAGACAGGATGCGGCCCAGGCCGGATTCAGCAGAATAGGAGAGGAAAGGAAACTTCTTACGGCCTGACGCATGGAATAGAGGCTCACGCGTTGTCGGATCGCATCGTGAATACGGCTGTAAAACTTCCCGTCCAAGCCGGACGCTGAGATATTTCGACTGATCGAGATGAATGTGCATATGAGGATGGTAATAACAAAGCAGAAATTGCGCGTCACCTTTCTCAATCATGCGTTCGCAGGCACTCAATGAGTCTGATAACAGTCGAAAAGATCCGAAGCGGGCAATTTTTTCGTTGTTACGCATCAGTGCCGGGAAAAAAGAAAATGACAGTGCATGCGTGGCGGAAAAAATAACATCCGGCCGGGCCTCTCCTGCGGCCTCGATAGATTCACTCCTCAGGGTATAAAGCGCACGAATAAGTTCCGGCACCTGCCTGACGAAAACCTCTCCGGCGCGGGTCAGGCTGACGCCCCGACGATTTCTTTCAAAAATTGGCGTGCCAAGCCACTCTTCTAACGAGACGATTCTGCGGCTGAATGCAGGCTGTGTCACATATCGTGAAGCTGCCGCACGGGAAAAATTGAGTGATTGCGACAGCGCAATACAGTCTTCAAGCCAGGTTAACTCCAGGTGATGCCGATTTTGCATTACAGGCTGCCTCTTTGGCATTAGAACGGAACCCATGTACTGCATAGGATAATAGCAGACAGAACAATCAGGTCCCTTAACACTACGCTACTTCATTGTGCCGATGAATGCCGATAAACAGATGGCATGACATAACTGATTGCGTAGATATTTTAGTAAAACAGTCTTTGACTGAGAACTACCGGAGAGATCATGCGCATCCTTGATGTTGTAGAAATTACCAAACCCATTGCTTCCCCTATTCGTAACGCGTACATCGATTTCAGCAAGATGACGACAAGCCTTGTCGCCGTTGTGACAGATGTTGAAGTCGACGGGCGCCGTGTAGTGGGATACGGCTTTAACTCTAACGGCCGTTATGGCCAGGGTGGCCTCATCCGGGAACGCTTCCGTGACCGCATCCTGGAAGCCGATCCCGAAAGCCTGCTGAATGCCAAAGGTAACAACCTGGATCCGCATAAAGTCTGGGCCGTGATGATGAGTAACGAAAAGCCTGGCGGTCATGGCGAGCGTTCTGTTGCGGTGGGAACCCTGGACATGGCCATCTGGGATGCAACGGCAAAAATCGCAAACAAGCCACTGTTCCGCCTGCTGGCCGAAATGAAGGGCGTTGAGGCTAATCCGCGCGTCTTTGTCTATGCTGCTGGGGGTTATTACTATCCAGGTAAAGACCCTGGCGCACTGCGACAGGAAATGCGTGGCTACCTGAACCGCGGCTATAACGTTGTGAAAATGAAAATCGGTGGTGCCTCTCTGGACGAAGACCGCCGCCGTATTGAGGCCGTACTGGAGGAAATCGGCAGCGAAGCGCGCCTCGCCGTTGATGCTAATGGTCGCTTTGATCTGGAAACCGGTATTGCCTACGCAAAAATGCTGCGTGAATTCCCGCTCTTTTGGTACGAAGAGGTTGGCGATCCGCTCGATTATTCTCTGCAGGCAGCCCTGTCGGAGTTCTATCCAGGCGCAATGGCAACGGGCGAAAACCTCTTTTCTCATCAGGACGCGCGAAACCTGCTGCGATATGGCGGTATGCGTCCGGATCGCGACTATCTGCAATTTGACTGCGCGCTCTCCTATGGGCTGGTTGAGTATCTGCGCACACTGGATGTGCTGGAGCAGTTTGGCTGGTCACCGTCACGCTGCATACCTCATGGCGGCCATCAGATGTCCCTGAATATCGCCGCCGGCCTCGGTCTGGGTGGTAACGAAAGCTATCCCGATCTGTTCCAGCCTTACGGCGGTTTCCCGGACTCGGTAAAAGTTGAAGATGGTCATATTATTATGCCGGAACTGCCGGGTATCGGATTCGAAGGCAAATCAGACCTTATTAAAGAAATGCGGGCGCTGGCTGAATAAGTTTACGCTTACATTACGGCATGTTTAATGTCACTGCGCCCCTCGTTAAGCCGAGGGGCTGCGGGAAAATATCAATCTCTTAATTAACCTGACGCCTCAGGAAGAATAAATTTATCTGAATCTGAGAGGAGAGGGTGTGATTGAACTGGCAAACGGTAGCATTGTTAATAATTTCGGGTTGAAGGGCTGACTTTGATTCAGGCACAACATCTTATTGTGGGTATATCAGTCATCCGTTGAATTGTCGATATTCAGATATTCCTGCCGGGTTAAATATGCATTGGAAGTTTTTATAGATATCAGAAATTTAGAGCAAGTCATGAATTCTGACGCCTTGCCTGTTTATCTGCGCCTTTTGCTCTAAGGTTGCTCATTTCTCCGTAACATCCTTCGGATAATGAATAAAAAACATTTTGACTGATATTCAGATGGATTTGAAGTCAGCATTTCCTCCCCCTGCCACAGTGTTAAATGAGGAAGTTATTATGAGTGAGAAAACTCTCAAGGGTAATGCGCTTATCGGAAATAAACGCTGGACAATTATATTACCTGCCGTATTTATCATGTATACCATTTCATTTTTTGATCGGGTGAATATAGGTATGGCGCTGCCCCATATAACAGCTGAAATGGGCCTGAGTCCTGTTGAAGCCGGCTGGCTTGGCGGTGCCTTTGCCTGGGGTTACGTCGCCACGCAATTTACCGCAGGATGGCTGGCTCTACGTTTTGGATCACGGAAAATAATCGGCATCAGCCTGTTTTTGTTCGGGGCCTGCGCAATGCTTACCGGCCTGACGCGTAACTTCGGTGAACTGGTAGCGATCCGTTTCTTACTGGGCATCGCTGAAGGTCCAATTCAGGCCGCCACGGCCATGTTCCTTGCCCAGTGGTTTATGAAGCCTGAACGGGGGCGGGCATTCGGAATCTGGAATCTTAGCCTGGGTGCGGGCGCGTTTCTGGCCGGTCCGATATCTGGCTGGATCCTTGCACATCATAACTGGCGCCTGATGATGGTGATTGAAGGTGCTCCGGCCTGGCTGTTTTGCATCATCTGGTTTTATCTGGTTCCTAAAAGTATTCAGGCTGCTAGCTGGCTGAGTGCCGAAGATCGGGATTATATCCAGAAAGACCTGGCCGCTGAGCAGTCAAACTACAGGAATGAGAAATCCGATCCCTGGTGGACCATTCTCAAAATACCGGCCCTCTGGTTGATGCTGATCGGCTACTCCCTGCATAGCATGCTCGCTTACGGTTTTACGCTCTGGCTGCCGACAGCTCTCAAAGGGTATGGCACGCTCAGTGAATTTATGGTCGGTCTCATCAGTGGGATGCCATTCCTGATGACGATGCTGGGCATCTGGTACATCACCCGGCGTTCAGATAAGTACAACCAGGAGCGACGACTGCATGCCGCTATTCCTACCGTCCTCTGTGGTGTGGCATTACTGGCAGCCGCTTTTGTGCCGCTGTCATATTACTGGGCTCAGATAGGATTGTTCATGTTTGTCGGCCTGACAATGAAGATGCTGGTGCCGCTGGTTTACGTCAGGCTGACTGAAATTCTCCCGACAAAGAAAGCAGTCCCTGCGGTGGCTTTTGTCGGCGCATGCAGCAACTTCATTGGCCAGTCTGGCGGCCCCCTTGTTGCCGGATACCTCAAGCATCTGGGTGGCGGTAGTGATATGACGCTGGCATGGGGTGTTCTGGGGCTGTTCTCAATTGTGGGTGGCATGCTGTTTGCCCTTGCCGTGGGACGTGAGGAACGCATCCGGGACTTCAGCAAGGCATTCTCTGTGTCTTCACACAGAGCAGTATCAACACGTCAATAATAAAGCGGAATCTTCACACTGCCATCGAACGCCCGATCGGTCAGGATGCGCGGATCAGCATTAAGCACTCTTGTGCACCTGTGGAATTATCATGCTCATCCCCGGCGTGTATCTCTCTCAATACCTGACTGTTACAGCCCGTACTTCACGGGCTTCAGAATGCCTACAATCCCACCAGCGTGATATGTTTCTTTGTTGTCAGCGCCTTATATAACGCTTTTGCCAGAGTGCCTGGTTCCACACCTGATTGAGCGCCCTCGGAATCGGTCCAGAACGATTTGATGCGCAGTATAGTGTTGATACTCGTTACGCGTTCCATTTCCAGCACGGCCAGCACAGGATGGCGCATTTCGCCATGTTCCTCTGTCGCATCCGCCTGGATCACTGCGGCGCGGGATGCCTGACTGTCAAAGATAACGTGGCAGCGTACGCCGTTCAGGTTGAGTATGCCGATGACTTCATAAAGGCACTTAACAGCCTCTGCACTGTAGGATGCGGGCACAACAAACATAACAGATCCTTCTGAAGTGAAATTTAATGAGCAGCCAGCATAGGCGAACTGTAATCAGAGGAGAAGTTACTGTTTTTGAATGAAAAATGTAGAGTTCTAAGGTTACGATAACGCGCGTTATTTTCACTCCAGTTTTCGCTGGTACTATCAATAACTGACGTGTAACCCGATCATGGCGGTGGGGTGCGGATTTGACTTAAGGAAAGGCCAGCAGGTGGCAGGTTATTCGTTCCAGTGGGCAATGTATTTATCTATATGCGCAACGCGTTAGCTGTGTGTTTCAGCCACTTAACAGGATGAACATCAGATTAAGTTTAAGATTTTTCGCGCTCTTCAATCGCTCATCTCTCAATCCTGCCGTCACGTTTAACCGGAGGCCGTCAGTATGACATCAGGTGCTGACTCATATATTGTTGTTATCCGTGTAGCAGACCAGTCAGTATGGGTATCAGCTATGTGCCCGATTTTGTCGTACGTGAATCTTTGGATTCGGGGCAACTGAAAGAGGTATTGCCCGGTTACTGTACCAGGCAGGGGTATTTCTCGGCACTCTGGCCGGCCAGCCGATATCTCTCATCGAGAATACGCTGCTTTATCGTTTTTATTGCTGAGTCAGGCCTGTCTCTGTAATCCGTATCGGGAAGTTAATGCTTTCTGAAATCGTATGCACTTTTATGCTTAATTCAAAATCATAAACGCCCGTTTCTGGCATAGAACAGAGCATTGCCCGTTATATGCAAAAAGCGAATGTTACGTTTATTTGCCTTTATTAGATTATTAAGAGTTATTTATATTGTATGAAGATATTCAATTGGTGCTCATTGAGTCACCTTTTGCTATCGACTAATTCTAAAGCTATAAGTTCTTTATACATTAGGTAAGGCATCATTGGGCTCTTATATACAAAACCCATCCTCATTAAATCAAAGGCGTTGCCAGAAATTCCGGTCGCTGTTCGGCTAGCAATGTAAACCCGGCCAGTTCCGGATATCGCTCACGGCTGACGGTATCCGGCAGCATCAATTCTGTAAAACTCCAGGCCACTGCGATGCTGATACCGGCCACAGACAGCATGTCAGGATGACTTTCCCGCAGCCCGTTCTCCAGCGTCTGCCAGGCACCATGCAGTTGTTGAGTTACGCGATCCACCCAGGGCTGATGCTGTTTTTCTTCCGGCCTGAGACGCTGTTCGTACACAATCTGCACCGCTTTTTCGCAGGCGGCCAGGGCGAAGCCGGTAAGATGCAGATCCCGGAACTCTTCCACGCCGGACGCTGATGTAGGTGCAGGCGAATGACCGCAATATTTCTCAAGGTAATGAATGATTAGTGTGGAATCGATCAGCACCTGATTATCATCTGTGATAAGCGTTGGAACTTTAACGGCCGGGTTAATTTTCGTTAAGGCATCAAAATCGCCGAATACCGAAAGCGGGCGATGCTCGAATTGAATACCCAATACTTTCATGTAAATAGCAACCCGTCTGACATAGGGTGAATCCAGCATTCCGATAAGGATCATGGCTCTACCTCATATTATGTTGATTAACAAAATCAATTACCTGTGCGGCGACTGGCAAGGGGGCATCTTCCATTAAAAAGTGTCCGGCCTGTTCAAAGATATGCAGCGTGGAAGAGACGATGTCGCGCTGCAAACGCCTTGCATACTCAACGGGTTGCCATTCATCTTCGGCGCCCCATAAAATCTGTACGGGCAGCCGGAGTTGCGGCAATTTTTCTGCAAAGTCACTGGTGTAACACTCATTATAGTGCGCAACCTGATGCTGATAAAATGAAGGTTGCGCTACCACACCACAAAGCGGTGCAAGATAACTATCCAGCCGCTGCTCTGTCATACGATCCTTATTAAAAACAGCCATCTTTAACTGGTGCCACATCGCGCGGTAATACTCAGTGGCGGGGATCAGCGCATAATCCGCATAGTGATCCCGCATATCTTTCCATGTGGGCGAAGGCCAGGAATCGTAGCTCGGAATATCCGCAATCGTAAGCGTCTTCAGAAGGGATGGGTTGTCGAACGCCAGTCTGAGTGAAATGGCCCCGCCTATATCGTGACCAAAAAGATCTGTTTTTTTGAGCTGCCAGTGTTCAAGCAGTTTCAGCAGAAAACCGACTTGAGCGGCAACCGAGGTATCAGCCGTCAAAGGGCGCTCTGACGCGCCAAACCCAGCCAGGTCATACAGATGAACATGAAAACCCGCATCGACAAATACCGGCACCAGTGACTGCCAGATTACTGAGTGTGCGGGTGTGCCATGAACCAGCACCAGAGGTCTTCCTGAACCATGGACTCCGGTCGCAATGCGACAACCATTTATCAGAACGTCGTCATTCAGTAATGGGTTATTAGCGGGCATCTGCTTTCTCCGTTATGTTTGTTTCAGTCAGGCTATCCGTTGACTGAATATGACACCAGTGACATTCTTTCCCGCTGTAATCCTACTTTTGTCATACAAAAATGAACAAACGACTCTCCGTTGACTCACTCAGAGTGTTCCGGACCGTACTGCAAACGGGCAATATGAGTAAGGCCGCATTACTCCTCAACCTGAGCCAGTCCGCTGTAAGCTGGAAGCTCAGACGGCTTGAAGATCAACTTCAATGCCAGCTATTAACGCGCATCGCCGGAAAAGCCGTTCCGACAGAAAAGGGCAGCGTTCTGCTGCAACATGCGGAAAAAATACTCACTGAACACGATCAAGCCGTAGCCTATTTTTCGCCTTCGGCGCTGCGTGGCAAGCTGCGAATCGGGGTCACTGAACACATCTCAATGACTGAAATATGCGGGGTGATTTCAACCTTCACTCACCACCATCCAGAGGTGGATATACAACTGGTGGTGGAGCAAAGTCATCTCCTGCGTCAGCATTTTTCTGAAGGAAGTCTGGAGATCATTTTACATCAGGATTTCACGGGCACGGCATCGATGGAAGATACGGTATTGTGGAGTGAAAATTTATACTGGTACGCAACGCCTGCCTGGCGACATGAATCGGATAAGAGCCTGAAGCTTATTACCTGGGGACCGGATTGCTATTACCGTAACCTGGCTGAGGAGAAACTTCGCCAGGCAAACATTCCATTTGCTGTGATGCTGGAGTGTCCTTCAGTAGCAGGTATGCTTGCGGCAATAACTACGGGGCTGGGGGTGGGAATACTCAATCAATACAGCGTTGATAAAGCGATTTGTAGCGTGTCTGAACTTGAGAAATTGATGCCTCTGCCTTCGGTTGATTGCCTGCTACGCCTGAACAAATACCGCGTTAACCCAGCAAGCGAAGCCTTCTGCGAGATGCTGACCAGGCTGATGCATAAAGATTGAAAGTGAAGTGGCTGCAATTAGTTGATGAAAAGAGGCGTTGTTAATAATGTCCGCTTCCGACCAGGCGGACTTATCCCCATCTTCAGCTAACAACCTGAAACTGAAGCCTGCACCGTTAAGGTTATTTTAGCGACAGGGAAGTATCATCTGATGTCGTAAACTGGCACTAAGGCTGAACAAGGCTGTTCTGACGGTCAATGTTAAAGCCAAACACACAAAACCCCAGTAAATCTTTTGCCTCATCCTCCACCCGCGTAATCATAACCAAATCGGTGCTACCGCCGGGCAGCTTTACCTCAAACGGAGGGTAAGGAAGACCTTTTGTCCTGAAATCCTGCAACCAAAGCAACTTCTCGGCTTGAGACGGTATCACTTCAAAAATATGGCGATGGATAATGTCCTGCATTGGCCAGCCAACCCGCGCTGCAAAGGTATCACTTGCGTCAACAATCATCAGTTCAGGGCTGAGAAAACAGATAGAGGTGTCAGGCGCAGCATACATCGATGAAATCTGATGCGCGCGCTGCTCAAGAGACATTCGTGCCACACGACTATGAAATTTACGGCCAGAGCCAGCGGTGAGAAAATTATGTGTTTCTTCAGCCGGGATCGGCCTGCTGAATAAGTAGCCTTGTGCATAAGCGCAGCCGATACCCCGCAACATCTCAGCTTGTTCCTCTGTTTCAACACCCTCAGCAATGACGTCCATATCCAGGCTGCGGCCCAAACCGACTACGCTGGAGATAATTTTCCGGCTATCCTTTTTCTGAAGCATTGAACGAATAAAACTGCCATCAATCTTAATCGTGCTGGCGGGAAGCTGGATAAGCCAGGCAAGGCTTGAACAGCCGGTGCCAAAGTCATCCATAGCAATCATACAACCCATTTCAGACAATGCTTCGAGTTCTGCATGAGCCGTCTCTATATCATCGATCAATGCTGTCTCGGTGATTTCTATCCTGAGCCGCGAAAGGCTGAACTGATAACGTTCAGCCAGTTTTCTTAAAATTTCGGGAAGGTGCTTACCGTTCAGTTGTGAAGGAGAAACGTTTAAAGACAGAAACTGGTGTTCTGGCCAGGTGCTCGCTGTCATGAATCCCTGAGCGGCCAGACTTGTCATCAGCTCATTGAGTAACCCATGATGTTCCATAGCTGGAATGAACTCAGCCGGAGATACGATAAGCCCTTCGGGCAAAATACGCCGTGCCAGCAATTCAAAACCTACTACGCGCTGATCCTCAAGTGAGACTATCGGCTGAAAAAAAGGTTTAAACTCGCCCGATTTAATTAGCTGCTGACAAGCTGCACGAGCATCAGCATCTTTCAATTTTTCATTCATTTAAATATCCTGAAACGTATTTCTGTAAGGCATTGATGACCTGAGCGGGAATGGAATAGAAAACCTTTTTTAAAACCCTGTTTTGTTTGCGGCGGAAAATTAATCTTTTGCAAACGTCGTTTTTCCGGAGGCCTTAAATTGTCTACGGTTATTAAGTACGAGATACATAGCTATGATGTCAGTGAGCGGGCAAGTTTCATGAACATAAAATGCCATATTTATTTAACTCACGGGTCTGCATAAGGCTGATGGTATCTGGTATGGTAAACCAGAAACAAATTGAAACCAATTCCATAAAAATATCGCTTAAGTTAAATATTAAACCCTGTTAATGCATTTAATATGATCAGCAGCCAGGCTCTCTTATGCGTTGACGAATTATACTTATGGATATCAATAAGTCATGTCCGGACTTTTGTCTGCAGGCAGAGGTGGCAGCTCAAAGCTAAGCCACTCATTTAATACCTGCGATAGCCGGAAAATATAAACTCACAACCGTATGTCAAAACTCAGCATAACAATTCACTGTGAATCTTCATGGGGGATCGGAGAGTCGGGATTATAAGGCCTGAAATTTTCCAGATATCATAGACCAAAGATAATTTTGCGCCACAGGATTTCAAAAAAATAAATTTAGCCCGCTGGCGATGAGGCTCATCCATCACCTCAGCTCTGGTAGTTGTCGCTGGCGAGCTATCTATAGCATCTTGTTACAGTATTAATTCAAACCAGCGACCTTTAACTGAATATCCAGAAGGTTCTGCCGATAACCCTTTCAGGCATATTTTTATGCCTGTATATGCTCACCAGGAGAAATAATGCTGAATTTATTCCGGAAACAGTCCGCCAAAGAGCCGACAACGATGGATATCGCTGAAAAATTTATCGATGAAACGCTGGATGTGGATCATAGTGATGCCACTCTGCTGAAATGTATTATGAACCTCAGCCAGAAAGGTTACTGGTATGTTGAGAGGACCGATCTTAAAAGTGACGCGCCTGCATTTGTTTCACCTGAAGCACGCCAGCTTATGGGATTGCCTCTGCAGAAGGAGGTCGGGCTCTCTTCGCTGATCCAGATGATCCATGCGGATTTCCGGGAAGCGTTCAAAGGTTTGATAAGTCATACACTCAAACATAGCGGTGATGAAAAGCTGTTACGCTGTCTGATAAAAACTGGCGCAAATACCTTTCAGTGGTTTTGCATCCGTGCATCATACAGTCGTGAATTTACGCCGCCGCGCCTGGTTGCCGTTATAGAGAATACAGAAGAAGAAACGTCACAGTCCCGCAAGTTTGATATTGTCTCCACCCGTTTTGACCTGTCGCGCGAAATGCTTAATGACGGCCTCTGGGATCTGGATATTATTGGCGGAAATCCCCTGAATCCCGACAACGTATTCTGGTGGTCACCGCAGTTCAGGAAGCTGCTGGGTTTTGAAACCATTGAAGAGTTCCCTGATGTGATGGACAGCTGGGCATCACGCCTTCACCCGGATGACAAACAGAATGCGCTCGATGCTTTCGTCAGCCACCTGATGGACTTCAGTGGTAAAACCGGTTTTGATATTGAATATCGTCTTAAACTGCGGAGTGGTGAGTACCGGTGGTTTCAGGCCCGCGGGCAGACTAAACGTGCACCTGATGGTACCCCTTTGCGTGCCGTCGGTGCGCTTATTGATATTCAGGGCCGTAAAGACCGTGGCAGACATGAGGAAAGCGAAGTCAGGCGAAACATTCAGACCGCCGAAACCGCAAAAGAAATTGCCGAACTCGTCTCTGAAAACGGGATTATTGCTGCGCAGATCAAACTCATTTCACTGAACGCCAGTATCGAAGCCGCGAGAGCAGGTGTACATGGCCGTGGGTTTTCTGTCATCGCCAGTGCTATCCGGGGATTAGCAGAAAGAACTGCAGATATCACCGGGCACATTTCTCGTCTTCAGATGCGAATAAGTAATTCTGCTAGCGGCATAGAAAAATCGCCTGAACAATAAACATCACACATTGATGAACACTTACCACAGGTAAATACAGGGATGTTCTGGTGAAGAGATACGACGGCCTGTCTCTGATTTACTCTAACCAGAACATCAGTTCAGTTCGCAGTTTCACTCTATGAAAATTCTCCTGGAGTGGGTTCACATTTCACTATGCAAACTGGCTCTGGGAGTTACTCACCACCTCAGAGAAGAGAGTATGGCCTTGTCATCTTTTATCAGCCTGGGCTTTAAGAAATCATGTGTCTGATAGAGGTTTGTTATGGGCGTTGAGTCAGATTAAAGTCATTAGAAAATGCCAGCCTGCTGGTGGCTGAGGCTCTGTGTGTGTTTATAAAAATTTTCAATAAGGACTGAAAGCTTATCTGAGCTGGCTTTGTGCAGATCTGTCCCGCATCACGTTTGATAATCATCTCGCCTGAATATCACCTGCTGCTCTTCAGCCTTTGTCATAAAACCATGATCAGCGTCTGGCACTTAGCCGCCAGAAGATCATCTGGCGGCATCAGTCACTTTAGAAACCAGGTGTGCGGGTTTGTTTACTGTCCATCAGTTTAATACGGGCATTTGTCCACGATGGGTCATTCATCTCCAGGGATGTGCCTGATAATTTCAGTACCGGCTGCTCAGGATCCGGGCCGCATGCCATGGTTGCCATTTTTCCGGGCGCTTTACACCAAACCATTGGTGTATAAGGTGCATTTGACTGGACACCATATTTTTCAACGGCGGCTTTGGCCATGGCATTTTTATTCTCAGTGGAGTATGGGAGCTCGTAAGAAATCTGAGACACAGCCAGCGCATGTTTCGGATCTGCAGGAACACGGCCTTCAAAATGTACAAGCAGTTTGACGCCGTTTTTTTCGTAAGCAATATACTGTGGCTGCTTATCTCCTGTTACCACATTTAGAGCCGGGTATTTATCAACGTCTAACGATGATGCTGGCACATGAAAGTGCTCAGTCATGGCTTTTACGGCTTCATCATAATCCATACCGGTTTTTACCCCGGCAACATCAAAGGTGATTACATCGGCAGCCCGCAGGTTAGCAGCCTGGGCCTGGGATATAGCCATCATTGACATTAAAAACAGAGAAGCACGGCGCATAAACATATCAAATCCTTTTTTTGAAAAGTGAGTAGCCTGCAAGCTTTCTCAACTGTGGTTCACATCCGGAAGTGCATAACGATAGCAATATGGTGATGAATAACAATCATTTTTCTGCCAATGTCAGCTCCTGGCACTGAGCAGGCAGCGTTGCGCACAAGGCAACGTTCACTATACGTTCACCACCTCACCAGCCGGCGCCTTAACGGTGGCAAAATCAACCTGTTAGCTGTCCGTTTTTACCGCAAATATCATTTCCCTGTCATTTATGTTCTTTACGCTGTCAGCTTTCTCTCATGGATTTAATATTATGAAAATAAAAACGATTTCTTTGGTTATCAGTTGTGCGCTCTCGTTTTCTGGTCTTGCGGCGCAACCTCAGGCTGAGCACTATATCGTCAGTTTTCCGGAAGGTACGCGCGTGAGCTACAGCGGCGCGTTCGCCAGTGCGTTTCCGGATGGTTTGCCGGTGGGAATCGGCTCCGGTTTGCTGTTTACCGGTAAGCAGGGGGATGCGCTCACCTTCGCGACCGTCACCGATCGTGGGCCGAATGCCGACTCACCCGATGTGGACAAACATGAGTCAAAAATTTTCGTCACGCCAGACTTCGCTCCGCTGCTGATGAATATTCAGGTGCAGAACGGCAAAGCAGAAGCCACGGATGCCAGACCGCTGCATGACGACAAGGGCAATATCAACGGATTGCCGCTACAGGATGGTGTCATCGGCTCAACCAATGAAGTCGCGTTAAGCGACACACTGAAAGTGCTGAAGGGCGATAACCGTGGTCTGGATACGGAAGGCATTACGCCGGACGGGAAGGGCGGGTACTGGTTGTGCGACGAATATGGCCCATTTCTGATTAACGTTGATCAACGCGGAAAGATTCTGGCGATTCACGGGCCGCAGGCTAATGAAGGGGAAAAATCCATTGCGAGCGGACTGCCTAATATTCTTAAGTGGCGTCAGCCTAATCGTGGTTTTGAAGGGCTTACCCGTATGCCGGACGGGCGCATCATCGCCGCGGTGCAGAGTACGCTGGATATCAACGGTAAAAGTAAAAAGCAGGCGCGCTTTACCCGGCTGGTGAGCTTCGATCCGGCGACCGGGAAAACCGCGATGTATGGATACCCTATCGACAGCCAGGCTTATAGTAAAAATAGCGACGCCAAAATTGGCGATATCGTGGCGCTCGATAATCAGCATATTCTCTTGATTGAACAAGGCAGCGATAAAAACGACGCGATGCGCAACCTCATCTATAAGGTGGACCTCAGTGCGGCTACCGATCTTGCCGCATTTGACAAACCTGGTAAGTATCCGGAGTCGGACGACGAGAAAGCGCTGGCGCAGCGAGGCATTAAGCTCGCAGCTAAAACGCTGGTGGTCGATTTACGTCAACTCGGCTGGCAGCAGGAGAAGGCCGAAGGACTGGCGCTGATCGACAGTAAAACGCTGGCGGTCGCCAATGACAATGACTTCGGCGTGAAAACGGTCATGCAAAATCCGGTGGAAGGTAAGAAGCGCAAGGATTATCGGCTGAATGAAAAGGGGGAACTTACTGTAGAGGGTAAGCCGGTTGCAACGACGATCGGCGTGAAACCGCTGAAGAAACCGGAGTCGGACAGCGAGTTGTGGATCGTAACGCTGCCGGAACCGCTGAAATAAACGTTCCCCTTGCCCTGGGCTGTCTGCGCTTAGTGCCTGATTTTCTGTAAAAGAGCAGGATACAGCCCGGATTTACCCGCGAAAGATCGGTCTGCGCCGTTTTGTTATAGCGGCCGGCAGCAGACCGATATTCGTTTAAGCAGTTAAACAGCTTTCCACCGCGTTGCGGCATTAAGCGTCACTGGCGAACTTTAAACGTCAGCCTGGCGTTTATTTTTTATTTTCAATGCGATAACCGCTTCCTTCTGCATCCGAGCGCTTTCGATATCGGGCAACCCGGTCAACTACGGCTCAAGTCGCCAGGTTGCAGGGCGTGATTATAACATTATGTAATAATATGTTATCTGCCTCTTCAACAGATACTCACCACCGTGTAAGTTCTGGGGTCTCATACGCTTGTTGTCCCCGTAATCCGCTGAGGAGAAAGAGAGTGAAAGCAACCGCAATGGCCGCTACAAGTCTGTTAATGCTGATGAGCAGTGTTCACGCTGAAGGTCTGACGACGTCAGCAGATGGTAAAAACCTCGCCGTCAGCTTCGGCCAGCCCACCATCAAACAGGTGCTGCACTACCGAAAAATGTATGACAAAAAGCCGTTTCCGGATGCGGAGATTTATTATTACGACAACGGTACCTATAAAATCATTTCTCAGGGCGAAAACCACTACGGTGTTTACGTCATGCAGGGCAAGTTTGATGATGAAACTTTCACCGTGCGTTTTATCTCTCTGCCTTCTGCTGACTGGGGCAATAAAACGGCTTTTCATCAGTTAACTTTTATCAGAGGTGACAAGCAGAACGTCTTTATTCAGAATGCCATTGTGGATACCGGTGAAGCCATTGCGCAGCAGAACGGCACCTATACTCAGGAAAAAAACACCGTTACCAACCCGGTCTCTACCAGCTGGAAAAATAAATAATTGTCGGGTGGCAGCGTGTCTGCCACTCTGATTCAAACCCGACGCCTGCCACGTTCCTCGCGCAGGATCGTATTGAGTTTTGTCTGGCGAACACCTTCACACACTGATTTTTACTCAGAAGATGCATAGCCTCAATTAAATGCCTTATATTTCATAGCCTGATGTACATTTGCCTTGCCGCGCCCACGCCAGCAGTGTGAGCGCGCTGCAATATGCAGTACCGGTAATCTGCCTGTGAAGGGTAACTCCTGCTTTTTTTGATACTGCCAACACTCAATTTGTCAGGTCCTGAGGCGTAAATATGGACAGAGTTTCACCCCTGCTGGATGTGCAGGATGTCGCTTTTTCAGTCGGGGATCGTCAGCTACTGAAACCGGTCTCCCTGCAGTTATATCAGGGTGATTGCGTCTTGCTGACCGGCCCATCCGGAAGCGGAAAAAGTACCTTCCTCAAAATCCTTGCTTCGCTGATTACCCCCACCTCCGGGCAACTTTTCTTCAGGAACAGTGATATCACCACGCTGAGAGCAGAGGCCTATCGCCAGCAGGTCTCGTACTGTTTTCAGACGCCGCAACTGTTTGGTCAGACGGTATATGACAACCTGGCGCTGCCATGGCAGATTCGACGTCAGAAACCTCAGCGGGACAAACTTGTTGCTGCGCTGGAAAGCGTAAATCTCTCTCCGGATATGCTGAATAAACCTGTTGAACAACTATCAGGCGGAGAAAAGCAGCGTGTCGGACTACTGCGCAATCTGCAGTTTATGCCTGAGGTACTGTTACTGGATGAAGTCACCAGCGCACTTGATGAAGAGAACAGACTATCAGTACTTTCACTGATTAACCGGATCTCAGCTGAAGAAAAGGTAGCCGTGGTGCGGATTAGCCATGACGTTAACGATATCCAGCAGGCTGAGCAGGTGCTTCGGCTTGAGCCGCCAGAAAAGGAGAATAAGCGTGAATCAGCATAATATCAGTGACACCTCTCTATTGCTGTCACTGACGCTGGTGGCTATAGCGCTGCTTATCAGCCAGAAAGAAAAGCTCGGCATGAGCAAAGATATTCTCTGGAGTGTATTCCGGGCGATAATTCAGCTGGTGATTGTCGGCTTTGTATTGAAGTCGATCTTCGATGTTAATAACAGCTGGCTGACGGTACTGATGGTGCTGTTTATCTGCGTTAATGCCGCGATCAACGCCCGTAAACGCGGTCGAAATATTGATAACGCTTTTACGATATCGTTTGTTGCTATTTTTAGTGGCACCGTTATCACGCTGACGATTCTGGTGCTGAGCGGGGCGATAGCGTTTGTTCCGATGCAGGTCATCCCCATCACGGGCATGATCGCCGGTAATGCCATGGTCGCAGTAGGGCTCTGTTACAGCAACCTGAACCAGCGCTTCAGCGACAACCAGCAGAAAATTATGGAGATGCTGAGCCTTGGCGCATCGGTGAAGCTGGCATCGGGCCGCATCATTGCCGACAGCATTCGTACAGCCATGATGCCGACGGTGGACGCTGCCAAAACCGTCGGACTGGTCAGCCTGCCAGGGATGATGTCCGGACTGATTTTCGCCGGAATAGATCCGCTCAAGGCGATTAAGTATCAGATTATGGTTACGTTTATGCTGATAGGAACTGCCAGTCTGTCAACGATCATTGCTGTCTATTTATCCTATCGTCGTTTTTATAATGCCAGGGCGCAGCTAAAAATATCGGATAGATCGCTGGATTAGCGAAACTGATTGGCGGATCTGAACGTTATAGCTGGTGAGGAAAAAGGGCTGCTATCAGTAAATAGCAGCCTATTAATTTGTATTCCTGCTATCCGTTGTGGCAGTTTTCAGGAAAGCTTCCGTTTGAGCTGTTATAAAAGCACTCTCTGGCTCACTAAAGCAGGGGCAGGCTTGTCGTGCGGGAGCATCCGCCAGAACAGGCGATGCAATGCTTCTTATTCCAGGCATTGCATTATATTGCGCTGCGTTAAGCTATCCTCCTCACTTCTGGAGGGAATCATGAATAACAGCAAAATCGTCGTTTCTCTGGTTATGGCCATAAGCATTTTTTGGGTTGGCGCGTCTGAAGCTAAAACATCGAAGCAGTCCGATGACCAAATCCGACAGCTCATTATTGAAGATTCAATCGCCTCTTATCCAGGTGTCTGCGCATGCCCTTTTAACGCTGCACGTAATGGCAGTAGCTGTGGCAGGCGAAGCGCATGGAGCAAGCAGGGCGGATATGCACCTGTCTGTTATAAAAAAGAGGTCTCAAAGGAAATGGTTGATGACTGGCGTAATAGTCATGATGCTTAAAAAATTAGCGTCTTAATATTATAATCGGGAAGAACGAAATGGTCAGCTAAGTAAATTGTCTGAATAGCCCGTCATGGCTTAAGTCTGTTGCTATTAATATTGCGGATTAATCATTCTAAAACGCGGGCTACCTGCTATTACAGTTCCATATACTGGCATTAATTTTAGATGAATTACTCCCATAACCGGCTGCCCTTAATGCGCCGTACTTTAGCGATGCAACAGACTCAGAATAGTTATTACTCAGCGATCACCGGACATCATCATTGCCCGGTAATCGGCTGATTTACATCGATGCTACAACCTCAGCTTATTTTTGAGACTGCTGATTTTGCTCAGCCTCTTTCTGTTTTTTCTTCGCCATATGATGACCGACTGCGCAGCCCGCTGCGGCACCGGCCACACCATGATGAGCAACATGACCTGCGACGCCGCCTACTGCGGCTCCCTTAAGACAGCCCTGGGCATTAGCCTGTAAATTCACCGACAAAAACAGTCCGGTAGCAATAACGATAACTGATAATTTTTTCATCACTTAATATCCTGATAGTTAGTTATAGTTGCAGGTTGAACCCGACAGAGCATAGCCGCACTCTGGGGTGTTTCGCTGGCCGGGATACAGGAATCACGACATTAGTTACCTGTCGTTACGCTTTCCAGAGGGAATGTAACTATTTAATGCCATACCCGTGAGTCAGATACTTTCCGGCTCGTTAAGCGGCAGCCAGAGATCAGCATTGAGAAGATAAAACGGGGAGAGTGTAAACCGGAGGTTAGTCGATGAAGATAAAACAGCGCCTCCACCGGGAAGCGCTGCTGCAGATCAGAAGGACATTGTCAGCCCGGCATAATAAGCGCGTCCCGGCTCGTTATAGGTTGATGCGCCATCAGCTTCGCGATATAGCTGCTTATCCAGCAGGTTATTAATACCCGCATTGGCACGCAGATTTTTGGTGATGTCATAATTAAAATTGACCCCAAATACTGAATAAGCGCCGACTTCGCGATTCGACATAGAATTGTTTTCTGTGCGGGATTCCGCATACTGGCGTGGTTTCTGACGACCATACATCGTCCAGTTCAGATTAGTGGAGAAATCCTGCGTCACCTGCCAGTCCAGCATTGTATTGATCGTGTATTCAGGAATAATCGACAGCGGATTGCCGGTCTTTTTATCCTTCGACTCGATCATATAAGTTGCGTTAGTCCGCCACTCCAGCTCGTCACTGACCAGCGGGATAGTGAAATTGCCTTCCAGACCTTCGACTACCGCTTTGCCGCCGTTACTCCATTGCAGGATATTGTTACCATTAGAGGCGTAACCCAATACTTCCGTCCCTGAGACGATTTTGTTTTTATAGTCATTGCGGAACCAGGTGATACCCGCAATATAGCCATCCTGACTGAACTCGATACCCAGCTCTTTATTTACGCTGACTTCAGGATCGAGATTTTCATTACCCAGCAGATAACAACTGCCACGGGTAACGTTGATCGGACAGCCATTTCCCCGCGTCGCCAGTAAATAGCCTTCGCTGGACTGATAAAGGTTAGGGGCTTTAAACGCACGGGCGATACCCGCTTTCAGGGTAAAACTTTCTCCCAGAGCCTGAGAAATATTGAGCGACGGACTCCAGTTCGCACCAAAGGTGTCGTGATAATCAAAACGCAGACCGGGGATCACTTCAGTGCTATCGGTCGCAGCAATATTATCTTCAAAATAGAGTGAGCTCAGCGTTGCGCTGTTTTTACTGTTGCGGCTGCCCGCATCACCACTGACACCGTCGATGGATACGCCCGGCGCACTGGTGCCGTTCATTGAATTTGGATCGTTCAGCTCATCACGGTTCCACTCGGCTCCCAGCGTAACGGTCTGCTCACGCAGCAGTTCCAGCGGGAAGCTGACTTCACCTCCGGCCCGGTAACTTTCAAAGCGACTGGTTGAGAACGTGTTGCTGTTGATCCGGCCTTCACCCGCACCCGCCGTGCCTTCATTCAGGCGGGTGTTATTGGTTTTTTCATAGTTAAAGGTGAGCTTAGATTGTCCCCAGTCCCAGATGCCATTATGCGCAAGGCCCCAGGTCTGACGATACAGACGGTTGGTTTCTGAACCATCGAGAGATTCGATCAAGGCATTACCGGCACCGTTGCTGTACTGGGTATCACCGGTGTAAATGTTGCCCTGACGGCTGTATCCGTAGCTGAAATCCAGCACCTGTAATGGCGTAATCTTCCACGACAGCACACTGTTGATGTCTTTATTGCGAACGCCTTCGCGACCGGCGGCGCCGGAGCCATTGTGCGACTGGTTAATGTCGAAAGCATCGCTGTCAGTTTTGTTGATGTTGCCATAGAGCCGCATGGTCAGAGCATCGCCCGCCAGCGGACCACTCAGGTTAAAGTTAGCGCGGCGGGTTGCGCCTTCTTTATCATCTTCGGGCTGGTTGGTATAAAGCGACAGCGATCCGCTCCAGTCATTGGTCGGGCGTTTGGTAATGATATTAACCACGCCACCGGCCGCGCCGGAACCGTAACGCGCTGCCGCCGGTCCACGAATCACTTCAATCCGTTCAACCATTTCTGGTGGTACCCAGTTTGAGTCACCGCGGGAATCGCGCTCGCCGCGCCAGCTATAACGCACCGAATTGCGCGAGGTGGTCGGCACACCATCAATCAGAATCAGCGTATTTTCCGGCCCCATGCCGCGAATATCGATCTGACGATTGTTACCGCGTACACCGTTGGCGCTATTGCCGGTAAGGTTAACGCCTGGCATTTTACGGATAATGTCGGAAAGGTCGTTGACTGGCGGGTTTTTCTCAATGTCCTGCGAGGTGATCACCGAAACGCCAGGCTGCTGTTTCAGCTCCTGTTCAGCGGTGACCAGCATCGTCTCATCATCAGCCAGCTTTTCTGTCTCTTCCTGATTAGCGCCGTTAGCAGAGGTACTCAATAAACCGGCCAGCAGTAGCGCAACAGGGCGCTTATGGACACGCATGGTTACATTCACTTAGAAAATCTCCCTGAAGTATTAAGGCATGTAAGCAAATGCGTATGATAATGATAATGGTTATCATTGTATATCGCGGTAAGCCACCTTTACATTCCATAACAATGGGCTATTTATTCGCCATAACCATGACCAGAAGGGTGAAGAGACGTTAGTTTTACTTGTTGGTCATCACCCGAAAACTTCCTCAGATTTCATCATAACGCGTCTTTATGACTCCAGACTTATTAGGTCTGGAGTCATGGATAAACAATGGATAGAATGGCCCGCTCTGCAGTGACTAACAGGTATAAATGTGACCCCAGATCTGACACAGATCCCTGCGCGTTCAGCCCACGTAGGCCGCCATGTATTGATCTGGCTGGAGCAGGTTAAAAAGGCTTCACTTAGTGAGCTGGATAATTTTGGCGATGAAGGCACGGTGGAGCAGGTGATGAAGGTCTGGGTAAAACTCTCGCTGCTGATCAGCCGGCGCCGCCCGGAGATCGCCATCTCCTCATTGCTGAAACATGTCCTGCCGAACATCGGTTCGCAGCCACTCAAAACGCTGAACCGCTTACGCCTTAACCGGCTCTATAACATTCTGATCGCCGACGGTAAAAAAGAGGAGGCGCGGCGGGTGTTCGCGCTAACCAAACAATTTCTCGCCTGGGCAGAGATGCAGGGCTATCTCGATCATTCACCCATCGCTTCAATGAAAAAGCGTGATGTCGCGGGTCGCGCTACGCCGCCGCGCAGTCGGCAACTTACCGATGCAGAAATCTGGGTGTTCTGGCACGGGCTGGATAACTGGGCGCTTTCGGAACAGGCGCGCTGGGCGCTGCGTTTATGCCTGGTCAGCGCCCGGCGGCCGGATGAAATTGTGCAGGCGCAGAAAGCGGAGTTCGATCTGCAATTAGGATTGTGGATGCAGGGTACGCGCAATAAATCGCAGCGGGAGCATGTGCTGCCCATTTCACCGCTGATGCGTCAATGCATCGAAGCGTTGCTGCGCGCCGCCGATCCGGTCTCACCCTGGCTGGTGCCCGCGCCACGCGATCCGCAACAGCCGCTGTCAAAAGGCGCCTTGAACCAGGCACTTCGCCGGATGATCCGCGCTCCCCGTGGGCTGGGACTGGAGGCATTTACCCCGCGCGATCTGCGCCGCACCGCACGTTCAAAACTCTCAGCACTCGACACGCCTAATGACGTCGCCCGAAAAATCATGAACCATGCGCTGGAAGGCATCGATCGGGTCTATGACACCCATGACTATCTGAGCCAGATGCGCAGCGCCATGAATATCTTTTCGGACGCGGTTGAGCAGATTATTGAATGCGAAAGCTACCATCTCCTGCGTCATCGCTATGATGGCGAAACCCTCACGCTGGACGATCTCTCGCTCATGGCAATGTCACGCTAACGCTTATATCGGCAACTGTCAGAAGTGGTAGCGCAGCCAGGCAAAATAGACGTTGCCGTTGTTATGGGTGCCGGGAATATAGGTCATCTGGAAATCGAGATCGCCATAGCCGACAGAGGCCAGCGGCAGTAGCGCAGGCACCGGAATATAATCCCAGTTGTGCCGTGCGGTAAAGCCCGCCGTGTAACCCGCACCCCAGTGAAAATTCTGGTCGGCCAGCGGACGCCAGGTTGCCACCCAGCCATAGCCACCAAAGGGTTCCCATTTATTAAAGGAGTCCTTAAACGCCATTAAGTAGATGCCGTTCCAGTTCCCTTTTTCATCGTAGCGGGAGATACCTCCGCCCGCGCCCCAGGGTCTTTCATTATATTTATTGATGTGTTCACGATCGTAAGTGGCACGGTTGTGCCAGGTAATCGCGGGCAGATAAAAGTCGTAACCTTCAGGCTGCTGCCAGGTTGTGGCGACTTTATCACTGAAATTATCCCAGCCCGCACTCACGCTCTCTACAAGTGTGGCGGAGTGGACTGAAAAAACACTGAAAACGGTGGTCGTTATCAGCGCTTTAAGCATTGAAATTTTTCGCACGTACGAATTCCTGCAATATTTGGTGTTAAATAAGGTGATAAAAGATTTAAGGCAGATATTGTGGCATCAGGAGTGACAACTACAGTTCAATGAACGGCCATTACAGGATTTTATCTTTAACAAATAATGATGCAGCAGCCCTGTTGCTCTGACAAGTCAGCAGGCGTGCTGACCCTATAAACGCCTCCCTGTCTTTATCATCTTCCAGCCGTCTTTCACACGCAGACAATTCCCTGAAAAAATTCGTATTGTTTGCTAACAAAATCTTGCAATGATAATCGCAATGCGTATATTTCTCATTTGTTTTAGAAGTTCATCACACCCGCGCGCAGGCGCTCAGGGAAAGGTTTCTGGTTCCTCAAACCATAAGCAGGGCAGCGATGTCCGCAGGAAGCATGGTCGTGACAGTGGCAGCATAAAAACATAAAGATAATTGAGGAATTAATGAACGCTTTCGATCTTCAACACCCCAGGGCAACGGACACTTCTGCTCTGCAACGTCCATTCCGCTTCTCCTTGCTGGCTGTCATCGTCGCCTCGTCGCTGGCGCATAACGCTGCTCATGCCGCAGAGACCGGCGCACCCGCTGCCAGCGATAACCAGACTATGACGGTCAGCGCGTCAGCCGATGATGCCGTAGCCGCTTCGCCCGCCACTGATTACAGCGTACCGGTTACCCGTGCGGGCACTAAAATGCTGGGCACCGTACGTGATGTCCCGCAGTCAGTCAGCATCGTCAGTAAGCAGCGTATGGCCGATCAGCAACTCCAGTCACTGAATGATGTGCTCGCAAATACCACCGGTATTCGCGGTATCAGTGGTGATATGGATCGCACCAACTACTATGCGCGCGGCTTTATGATCGACAACTACATGGTCGATGGTATCCCTACTGCCTTTGCCGCTCGCTGGAACCTGGGTGATGCGCAGACCGATATGGCGCTCTATGAGCGCGTTGAAGTGGTGCGCGGAGCGACCGGTCTGTTAACCGGACCGGGCAATCCATCAGCTGCCATCAATATGGTGCGCAAACACGCCGACAGCAAAGAGTTCGGCGGCACCGTCTCCGCCAGTTACGGCAGCTGGAATAAGCAGCGTTATGTGGCCGATCTCTCGGCTCCGCTCAGTGACTCAGGCAATGTTCGTGGCCGGCTGATCGCGGGATGGCAGGATAACAACAGCTTCATAGAGCGCTATGGCGCCAAAAAACAGTTCATCTATGGCGTGGTTGACGCTGACCTGACCGACTCTGCCACGCTTTCGGTCGGCTATGAATTCAGCCAGGTCAATACGGATTCCACCATGTGGGGTGGCGCGCCGCGCTGGTACACAGACGGCACGCAGATACATACCCGACGCGGCTACAACACCGCACCTGACTGGGCCTACAACGATAAAGAGAACCGTAAAGTCTTTGTGAACCTGAAACAGGACTTCGATAACGGCTGGAACATCACACTGAACGGCGCGCACAACGAGATGCGCCTCGACAGTAAGCAGATCTATCTTGATGGCTATTTCGATCGTAACACCGGGGCGGGCGTCTCTTCGTATGCCAACTATCCGGTGGTAGGCGGGACCGGTTACAACACCGGTAAACGTAAAGTGGATGCCGTTGATGCCTTCGCCAGCGGTCCTTATGAACTGCTGGGTCGTCAGCATGAGCTGATGGTCGGCGTCAATTACACCCGCCAGGATAACAAGTACTTCAGTACCTTTGAGAATATCTCATCGGAGTCGCTGGGCAACTACAACGAGTTTAACGGTCAGTATCCGGAATCGGCCTGGACGCCGCGTCTGCCAGCAAGCGATACCCAACTGGTTCGCCAGAAATCGACTTATATGGCGACCCGTCTGTCGCTCGCCGATCCGCTGCACCTGATTATCGGTGCCCGTTACACTAACTGGAACCGTGAAACGCCAGGCGGTGAAATGGAAGAAAATAACACCACCCCTTACGGCGGATTGATTTATGACTTCGCTGAAAACTGGTCGGCTTACGCCAGCTATACCTCGGTGTTCCAGCCACAGGACTATCGCGATGCCAGCGGCGCTTTCCTGTCGCCCGTTATCGGCAAAAACTACGAGGCAGGCCTGAAATCTGACTGGATGGATAGTCGCTTCACCACCTCGATTTCGGTGTTCCGCACCGAGCTGAATAATGTCGGTGAAGCAACCACTCAGACGGTTCAGGGGTCAGGTGATGTCGCGTACATTGGCCGTAAAGGCGTGGTGAGTCGTGGCGTGGAGTTTGAAGTCAACGGCGCATTAACCGACAACTGGCAGATGACCCTGGGCGGCACGCGCTACATTGCGGAAAACCGCGATGGCAGCACCTTTAACCCGCAACTGCCGCAGACCAGCTTTAACCTGTTCAGCAGCTATCGCCTGCCGACGTTGCAGCAGCTGACGCTGGGTGGCGGTGTGAACTGGCAGACACATATCTGGAATGATGTCGGTGGCCCGGAAGGCAATGGCACCTGGCGTGCCCGTCAGGGCAGCTATGCGCTGGTTGATCTCTTCGCCCGTTATCAGGTGAACAAAAATCTGTCGCTGCAGGGCAACCTCAATAACCTGTTCGACAAAGAGTATGACACTAACGTGGCCAGCTCCGTAGTCTACGGCGAACCGCGTAATTTCTCAGTGACCGCCAGCTACACTTTCTGATTTGTGTCGTTGTAAAGCCTGTGAAAAACGCCTCAGTTGAGGCGTTTTTTTATATTAAGATCGGAGAGTTTAATTTTATGGCCTTTGTCTGCTGAAACGATCGGCTGAAAGGCTTCAAAGCATGTGCAGAGCGATCAACAGTTGTCCGCGAAATATCGGGAGGTTACCGAATGAATACTGAAGCTATCAGGCTGTCAAATAAGCTCGCTGAAGCGGTACCGCTGCTGGCTGGCAGCAGCCAGCGCGAGGATTATGAAGAAGCACTGGAACTGGTCGAATATCTGATTGAACATGAGCCGGATAATCCGCTGGTTGACCTGCTTTGCGCGCGCATTGCTCACTATGAAGATAAAGATCCGGAGCTGGCCGAATTTAATGCACGTCAAAATGAAATCAGCACAGGCCCCGGCATTCTGCGCGTGCTTATTGAGCAACACAATCTTAGCCTGAGCGACTTCGAAAATGAGATCGGTAAAAAATCGCTGGTTAGCCGAATCCTCAGCGGCGAACGTCAGTTGACTGTGTCGCATATCCGGGCATTATGCGCCCGGTTTGGCCTGTCGCCATCTCTGTTTTTCTGATTTAAGCGTGCTGCGATGGACTATTAAGATTCGATAAGTCTTTATATTTTATCGGTCCGTGCTCTGAAGAAACGCCTCACTTGAGGCGTTTTTCATCACCTCCTGAATCTGCACTCAGGTAAAACGCAGTGCCAGGTTAAAACCTTCTGCCGACTCCACCACAATCGCCTCGTGCTGCTCCTGAAAGGCAATTTCACCCTTCACCAGCGCGCGTTTCACCAGGTCGAGATCTTCCGTCTCAAAACCCAGCGCGACCATCCGGGCGCTGCCATCATAGTCTTCCGGCAGCGGGCCAAATCGCTGCTGCGCATAGTCTGCCGAAGCAAAACGAACCGTGGCAGCCCCCGCGCGCAGGACAAAGGCGCCTTCGGGACAGGCGAGCACCTTAGCGGCCCCAAACAGGCGGCTATAGACCAGCGCTGAAAGCGCCGGATCCTGCGCGACAATCACAAACTCACTGATATTACGCACGCCATTGGGGTGACGCTGCCATGCCGGCTGCCATACCGCTTCGGGCGTCAGATGCTGGCAAAAAAAGCTGCGGCCATTGGGTACCAGCGAAGGGCGAATCCGTACGGTCCTAAAGTGCGCTTCACTCACCGAACCGTCGGGCAGGGTAACCGGACGATGAAAAGCCGCTGGCGGATCGCCATCCAGATCCTGCCGTTGCAGATGCTGAAACTCACTCTCTGCATCGCTGCTTTTCCACACCAGACCGCTCAATCCCAGCGGCGATTGCCAGAGATCGGCGCGCTGGCTCCCTTTGCCCGTCTCATAGCCCAGCAGTTCCAGGTAGTTCTCACCAAAAATAGCCAGGTGATTACTCGATCCCAGCGAGTGATGACCCCGTTCAGTGAGCTGAAAGCCGAGCCTTCGGAAGCGCGCGCTGGCGCTGTCGAGCTGGTCGGCCACGTTAATCACAGCATGATCAAGAATCGGTTGTGGAACCTGAACTGACATAGCAGCACTCCTTTTTTTCGTCATTGCGCCGCCACAATCTGCAACGCGCGCGGCACCAGCTGCGTGAAGTAGTCCACCGCCGGGCCAATCAACGCTTCATCAGGATCGAAGGCGGCGTGATGCAGACCAAATTCGCTGGCACTGCCGATGCTGACAAATGCCCCCGGCACCTGCTGCAGATAGAAGGCAAAATCTTCTCCGCCCATCTGCGGCGACTCAGCGTGCTCCGCGAGATAGCCACTCTGTTGGGCAACGTCCAGAGCAACATCCACCCAGCCTGGCGTGTTAATCAGGGCCGGCGGTCCTTCAGTCCACTCCAGTTCGGCGGTCGCACCAAACCCGGCGGCAATACCCTGAATCAGGGATCGCATGCGGTGCGGGATCTGCGCCCGAATTTCGCCGTTGTGGGTGCGCACGGTGCCCTCCAGCTCAACGCTTTGTGGCAGCACGTTCCAGGTATTACCGGCGGTAAAGCGCGTCACGCTCAGCACCACCGTTTCCAGCGAGCTGAACACCCGGCTCGGCAGGGTCTGCAGAGCTGTTACGATATGGCTGGCAATCACAATCGAATCGATGCCCTCCTGCGGTCGTGCGGCATGGGCGCCTTTGCCCTCAATGCGGATAACAAAGCGGTCTACGTTGGCATAAAACGCACCCGCCCGACTACGCAGCGTGCCCAGCGGCAGGTCGGGCGCGTTGTGCAGGCCGAATATCGCCTGAACGCCTTCCAGCGCACCGGCATCAATCAGCTGACGTGCGCCATTAAAGGTCTCTTCAGCGGGCTGAAACAGAATCCGTACCCGGCCTTGCAGCGTGTCTTCCTGCTGTTTCAGCTGCAACGCCACGCCGAGCATCACGGCGCTGTGAACGTCGTGACCACAGGCGTGCATCACGCCCGGCTGCTGTGATCGCCATGGGCGCTCGGTGGTTTCTTCAATCGGTAATGCATCGATATCCGCGCGCAGGGCGATCAGGGGTTCGCCATGACCGATTTCAGCCACGACGCCGGTTTTCAGCCCCAGCGGCAACAGCCGGATCCCGGCCTGCTCCAGCCAGCGGGTAATACGTTCCGTGGTGGCAAATTCATGATTCGAAAGTTCCGGATGCTGATGCAGTTCGCGACGCCACTGCACCAGCTGGTCGGTTAAAGGCAAAGTCATGATTATCCCTGTTGTTCCGGCAGAAAAGGTTCGCCCAGCGTCAGCATCAGGCGGTTAGCCCAGGCAAAAAAGGCGGTTGATTGAATCAGGTCGAGCAGGGCGAGCGTATCCAGACCCTGTTCACGCAGTGCAGAGAGCTGCGACTGTGTCGGCTGGGCAGGGGTCAGCGACAGCGCTGCTGAGAATGCGATGATCGCCTGCCAGCGCGCGGTGTGTCCGTGAGATAACACCGCGCCGGGTGCGACATTCAGCAGCTTCTGTACCGCTTCATCCTGCTTTGAGAGCTGGCTGGCTTTACGCGCATGGACTGAGGCGCAGTAAATGCAGCCGTTGACCTTACTTACCACGGTGGCAGCTAGTTCGCGCTCGGCGCGTGGCAGCCCTCCTGCGGTATAAAAAATGCCTTTATCGGTCAGGGTACGCTGCTCCAGCAACGGCAGATTGCGCGCCAGCAGGCGAAAATAGTCGGAGTCGGTGTGACCGAATTTTGCCAGTGTCGCCTGCTCTTCCTCGCTGAATTCCGTCAGCGGTTTTGCCGGCAGCCAGGGCTCCCAGCCGAGTTCCTCTTGCGTAAACGCGGTCAGGGCAGTTTTGCCGCTGGCGGTATGTAAGGCCTCGTGCCAGTGACCGGCGACTACCGGGGCAACCTCATCCGGTGCCTCATCGCCCTGTAAGCTGCGCAGACCCGCCAGCAACCGGCTCTGAAAACTGACAAACGCCACCAGCTGTGCCAGTGTGACAATGCCGCGCAGGCTCCAGCCCGCCTGTTTCAAAGCCTCCAGATGCGCGGGAGCAGCAGTAACCGGCTCAAAGGTCAGGCGATGGGCAAAAGCCTGTGCCGCGTTGATCCGATCACTCCCGGCCAGACTCTCCTGTGGCTGGTAGTGCGCCTGCAGGCCGGGTTGTGCATGCCAGCCGGCAACCTGTGCGGCCAGCAGACGGCGCTCCGCCAGCGGAAAATCTTCATCACCCTGGCTAAACAACAGGGTGTAGCTACCCTGAGCATGTTGTGTGGCGGCGTGACGTGTCTGGCGCGCATGGGCCAGTTCGGAATCGGGATCGATATCTGCCAGTGTAGCAATCAAATCGTCAGGTTGATTCATGAAATTCTCCTGTGAGGTTCGCCAGCGGCACGAAGCGCGGGCGCAAGATGTTGGGCAATCAGTTCAATCGAGCGCAGCGTGTCGGCATGCGAAGGCTCAACCGAATGCACCTGAAATGAGATGTCGGTGACGCGCGCCAGTGCGCTGTCCTGCGCCAGCGAGTGCTGCACCTGATCGATGCCGCCAACATGGGCATCAAACTGCGCCAGCAGGTCATCAAAGCGTTCACCGCGTAATTCACCACGATACTGCGCAGCCTGCTGACGAATTCCCGGTTCAGCTACCTGACGGGCATAGCGGTCAGAATCGGCCACGAATGCGGTACGGGAGGCGAGGATGCGCGGCATGATTCCCGCAGGAAGTGCCGCAAGATAGGCATCGATCAGCGGATTCTGCAATGCATCCAGCGGCAGCTCAGGCTGGCCCGCCGGGCGCGGCTGGGTGCGGGACAGCATCAGGCCATGGCCGCCCTGAGCGGCACGGATTGCGCCCTCAACCGAGAAGGTGGCGATCCACACCCGTCCGGCAAGTTGCGGCGCGGCGGGATAGAGATGATTATCAGGATGCCCCAGTGAATCCCCGCGCCAGGCACTGAGCAGCGTATGCAGATGGTCGGCAAAAGCGGCACCGCGCTCGGCAAAGGTCAGACCAAACGGCAAAAAAGAATCCGGCGTGCCACCGGAGCCCAGCCCGATCTCCAGCCGCCCATCTGCCAGCAGATCCAGTACTGCGGCATCTTCAGCCACCCGCAGCGCATTTTCCATTGGCAGGGTGATGATGGCGGTGCCGAGCCGGATGGTGCGGGTCTGCGCGGCGACATGCGCCAGGAAGAGCAGTGGCGACGGCAGACCACCCTCATCCTGATGAAAATGGTGCTGAGCAATCCACGCATTATCAAATCCGCAGCGTTCGGCATGCTGGATCTGTTCGGTGGCCAGCTGGTAGCGCTGTTTCGCCGGCACCTTATCCAGCAGTCGGGTAAAAAATCCGAGACGTCGGCTCATGCTGACTCCTTGTGGGTTAAGGGAATAAGCGGAGGAATGGCAGCCATTAATTCCCGGGTATAAGGATGCTGTGGCGCACTGAAAATCGTGACAACGTCACCTTGCTCTGCGACTTCGCCCGCTTTTAACACCGTGACGCTGTCGGCAATCTGCCGCACCGTCGCCAGGTCGTGCGTGATAAACAGATAGGTCAGACCCAGTTCGGCCTGGAGCTGCTGCAACAGGTCGAGGATTTGCGCCTGCACCGTGACATCCAGCGCCGAGGTCGCCTCATCCAGTACCAGAATCTCCGGCTTGCAGATCAGTGCCCGCGCAAGCGCCACCCGCTGCCGCTGTCCGCCGGAAAGTTCGTGAGGATGACGTGACAGAAGAGAGAGCGGCAGCGCCACCCGCGTGGTCATCCCTTCTACGCGCTCACGGCGCTGACTGCGGCTCAGTCGCTCAAAATTACGCAGTGGCTCTTCAATAATTGCATATAGCGTCTGACGCGGATCGAGCGAGGCAAATGGGTTCTGATAGACAAACTGGATCTTCCGCCGCAGCTGACGCAGCGCCTCGCCGCGTAATCCGTTGACCACGATGCCATCCAGCGTCACCTCGCCGCTGTCGGCGGTTTCAAAACCCATAACGATGCGCGCCAGCGTGGTTTTGCCTGAGCCGGATTCGCCTACCAGTGCATGCGTAGTGCCGCGCGCCACCTGAAAGCTGACCTGGTTCAGCGCCTGCAAACGCTGCTGTTTGCCCAGCGAAAAGCTTTTCATCACGCCGGTTGCCCGTATGGCGGGGGCAGAAAAACGGGCGGTTGCAGATTTAACTCTGGCGGGTCGCTGCGGTGCCGCATCATTCAGTAACTGACGGGTATAAGGATGAGCAGGCGCGCTGATAACCTGTTCAGTGCGGCCCGATTCCTGAATCTCGCCGTGACGAAACACGATAATACGATCTGCGCGTTGCGCCGCCAGCGCCAGGTCGTGGGTGACAAACAGCACGGCGGTGCGGGATTCCTGCCGCAGGTTGTCCAGCAGATCGAGAATGCGCTTTTGCACCGTGACATCCAGCGCGCTGGTCGGCTCATCCGCAATAATGATCTCCGGCTGCAGGGCGAGGGCAATGGCGATCAATACCCGCTGCTTCATGCCGCCCGACAGCTGATGCGGATACTGCTTAACCCGCTGTTCCGGATGGCTGAGGCCGACGCGAGTCAGCAGGTCAACCACCCGCTGCTGGCGCTGCGCTGACGGTAATTTCAGGTGCAGTCGCAGGATCTCTTCCACCTGTTCGCCGACCGTTTTCACCGGATTCAGGGAATTACCGGGATCCTGCGGTACCAGACTGATGCGCGCACCGCGTAGGGTATCGAAACGCTTTTGCGACCACTGACTGATATCCACGCCGTTGAGCAGGATTTCGCCCCCTTCGCGGCGGCCATTTTCCGCCATCAGACCCATTATCGCCTGTGCGGTAGTGGTTTTACCGGAGCCGGACTCCCCGACCAGCGCCACCATCTCACCGGGCTGCAGCTCGAAGCTGACGCTATGTACCACCGGCTGCCAACGGTTGCCGCTGCGATAGCTTAGCGTCAGATTGTTGACCGCGAGTAACGGCTGAGCGCTCATTGGCGTCCTCCTGAAAGTTGCTGGCTGATGCGGTTGGCTGCGAGCACCACAGCGACCACCACCACACCAGGAAAAGTGGTCAGCCACCAGGCGGTAGCCAGATAATTACGCCCTTCAGCGATTAACAGACCCCATTCCGGCACCGGCGGTGGGGTGCCGTAGCCGAGGAAGCTCAAAGTCGACAGCGCCAGAATCGCCTGACCAAATTGCAGGGCGGCATAGGCGATCACCGGCGTCAGCGCATTGGGCAGAATGTGACGCCACAGCACGCTGAAAAAGCGGCCGCCACTGCCGTAAGCCGCTTCGACATACTCGCTGTGACGGATGCGCACCACTTCGGCGCGTGCCAGTCGGGCGAAGCTGGCGATGGAGGCGATGCCCACCGCTAATGCGGCATTCAGGGTGCCGAAGCCGAGTAAAATCAGCACGCTCAGAGAGAGCAGCAACGCCGGAATCGCCAGCAGGACATCCACTGCGCGCATCACAATTGATTCAGTTTTGCCGCCGATAGCTCCTGCCACCAGACCCAGCGCGGTACCAGCCAGCAGTCCGATCGCCACCGCCATGACGGCGGCGGAGAGTGAATGGGACGCGCCGTAAACGATGCGGGCAAAGAGATCGCGGCCAAGCTGATCGGTGCCGAGCCAGTGTCCGGCCTGCGGTGCGAGTCGCTGTGCACCCGCAATTCCTTCAATCGGGCTGGCCTGGGTAAAGAGGGCCGGGAACAGTGCCGCCAGTACGGCCAGCAGCATGACTGAAACGGCGATCCACAGGCCCGGCGAAAACCGTAAAGTGCGCCTCTTTGCCGCCACGGGTTGCCGCGCGGCAGCGTAATCAACCAGACTCATGTTGCACCTCGTAACAGCTGTAAGCGCGGGTCAAACAGCGGCATCAGCAGATCCACCAGCAGGTTGATCACCACAAAACCCAGCGCGGAGATCATCACCACCGCCTGCAATACCGCCACATCCTGATTGTTCACCGCCTGTTGCGTCAGCTGACCGAGACCGCCCAGGCCAAACACCGTTTCGGTAATCAGCGCACCGGCAATCAGTTCTCCCAGCAGCAGGCCCGCCACGGTGAGCACCGGCAGCATGGCGTTGCGCAGGATGTGCCGCCACAGCACATAGTGCTCGCTGGCTCCTTTGGCGCGCGCCACCGCCACAAAAGGCCGGGTTGAAACCTCATCGATGCTGCGCAACAGAATCTGAGCCAGCGGCGCTGAGATCGGCACGGCGACCGTAATAATGGGCAGAATCAGTCCCTGCCACGGTGAGGGATTGATTACCGGGATCCAGCGCAGCTGGAATGAGAAGAGCTGAATCAGGGCTATGCCGAGCCAGAAGGTCGGCACTGAGATAAACAGCGCGGGCAGTGACTGCAGCAGATTACGCAGGCCGCGCAGGGCAGGCAGCCGCGACAGTGTCGCCAGCACGAATGCCAGCAGTGTCGCCAGCAAAAAGCCGCTCAGGGCCAGTCGCAGCGTGCCAGGCAGATTGCTGGTCAGCAGTTCACTGACCGGCACGCCCGCCTGCACCGAATAGCCGAAGTCGCCGTGCAGCATCGCCGCCAGCGTGTGCAGATATTGCTGCCACAGCGGGCTGTCCGCGCCATAGGCCTGACGCATCTCAGCAATCTGCTGCGGACTCAGGCCGAGATCCGGATTCTGAAACTTGATCAGGACCGCATCGCCTGGCAGCACCTGTAGCAGCACAAACGACAGGGTAAACGCGGCCCACAGGACCAATACACCCAGGCCAGCGCGTTGCAGCAGATAATGACGCATCCTCACCTCCGGTTACTGTTTTTCCAGCCAGGCGCCATAGAGTGCCGGACGGCCCACCGCTTCAAAACTGACCCCTTTCAGCCAGGGCGCACCGGCATAGACCTGCGGCTCTTCGAAGATCGGAATCACATAGGCCTGGTCCAGCAGATAACGCTGAACGTCACCGGTCAGCTGTAAACGTTTTGCCGGGTCAACTTCAGCGGAGATGGCGACCAGAAGCTGGTTCAGCTTGTCATCGCGGAAGTTTTTCACTTTGTCGCTGGAGCCGCCTTTCTGCAGCAGGTTGTCGCGGTTAGCCGGGTAGAAGCTGCTTTTGATCACGTCGGGATCGGCGCGGCCGACTTCGGTGACGTTCAACGGGGTCTTAAGGGGGTCGAGATTATCCAGCGTTTTGCTGCCGGCATCGCCCGCTTTAACGCTGAGGGCGACGCCCGCCTGGCGCCACTGCTGTGCCACCAGTTGCAGCACCTCTTTGTTTTGCGGCTGCGGCAGTGATTCATAGACGGTTAGCGCCAGTCGCTGGCCTGCTTTTTCACGGATGCCATCGGCACCCGGTTGCCAGCCCGCCTGGTCCAGCAGTGCCTTCGCTTTTGTCAGATCAAAAGTGAGTTTGTCCGCCAGATTGACGTAGCCGGCGGCGGTGGTCGCCACGACCGAGGTTGCCTGCGGATAGTTCGGCGAGAAGAGCGTCTCAACCACCTGTTTGGCATTGGTGGCGTGCAGCAGCGCCTGACGCACCCGGATATCGCTGACCAGCGGATTATCCGGACGGAAGCTGAGGCTGTCGTTTACGCCACGGGTCGGCGCGGCATAAACCGGGAAGTTCTGATCTTTAGCCTGCTTCTCGTCGTAGGCCTGCACCTGACGGATCAGGCCTGCCTGGCCCGCCAGCAGTGCACCGATGCGCACGCTGTCTTCCGGCGTCACGATCACTTTTATCGCATCCAGATTGGCCGGACCTTGCTGCTGAATGTTTTTCGGTCCCCACTGATAATCTTTACGCGCTACCAGATCCACCTCCCGACCGAGCTTCTCATCACTAACTACAAACGGGCCGGAGCCGATAATGTGACGGGCATCGCCCAGCTGATCGAAACTGCGCGCCAGGGTACTCAGCGAGACCAGGCCAGAGCCAATGGTGGCGGTGCCCTGCAAAAATCCGGGTGAGGGCTTTTTAAAATAGAATTTCACCGTCAGCGGGTCGATCACTTCGCTGCGTTCATAGTTATTAATCACTTCCGATACCGGCAGGCGCAGCGCTTTATTTCCCAGCCCGTAGGTATCAAAGTTTTTCGCCACCGCGTTCGCATCTAATGGTGTGCCATCGGAAAAAGTCACGCCAGGCCGTAATTTAAAGGTGTATTCGGTTTTGTCGGCGTTGGTAGTCCAGCTTTCTGCAATCCAGGGTTCAACCTGCAGCGTTTCGGGATTCTGCCAGGTTAATTTATCGGTGATCTGATTGAGAATGCCGCCATTAGGGTAAAAGCCGCCGGCAGGCGGATAGAGGTTGGTATGTGCCTGCTGTTCAAGATAAATCAGCGTACCGCCTTTGACCGGTGCAGCCACCGCGTTAAAGGTCAGAGTCCCGGCAAGTAAAGTAAAAACCAGCGTTTGTGCGCGTGGTTTAAGGGGAAATAACGTCTTCATGGTGAATTCCTTTGTTATCAATTGCCTCAGCAGGCGGAATCATCATCGAATGACGCAACACACAGATAAAGTAACGATTTGGTCAAAGCTTATCTGAAAAAAATAAATGCGGGATTGGGCGGGATGTAATCTCTTTATTTCAGTTGCAGGATGGCAAATAAATTTCTGCCATCCTGCCGGGTAATATTTTATCAACGGCAAACAGCGGATTAATCAGGGAACGCTATTCCGCGCACAATTTCCGCTGGTCTGCACGCAGAAAAGCGCTGACCAGAACCAGCCACAGCAGACCGCAGATCAGGTTCACCACACTGAAGCCGCCGGTGCCGTAACTAAAATAGGCGGTTTTGGCTGCTTCAATGCCCAGCGCAATAATCAGAATACTCACCATGCCGAGCATCGCTGCCACGCTGCCTTTTCCGGCGCTGCTGGAAAAAAGCGTCATGCGATAAAGTCCGGCGCTGACCAGCCCGGCGCCGAAGCCGTAGAGGCTAATTCCGGCAGTCAGCCACAGATAGCTTTGCGGATTTAGCACGGTAGCGGTTACTGCGATTGCCAGCCCGCAGACCACCGGCCAGGCACCGAGCCGTAACGGCTGTTCAATGGGCAGACGGCTGGATAAGCGTCCCAGCGTCAGGTTGCCCGCAATCATGGCGGCGAAGACCGGCAGCTGTAACAACGCATAGCCGATGCGGCTGAGTCCCGCATCGTGGATTAATATCACCGGCGACAATGCGACCCATGCGATGCAGGGCACGGTGACCAGCCCGATGGCCAGCGAGCCGCGCATCACCTGACGATCCTTCAGCAATGCCGCGTAACCGCTGATAATCGATCGCAGCGACAGCGGTTTCTGCCGGTCACCTGCAGTTTCGGGCATCGCATACCACAGACCTGCCAGCGCCAGCGCCGCAATAGCGCCAATCAGCCAGAACAGGGTGCGCCATTCACCCACAGTAAGAAAAGCCGCGCCCGCCAGCGGACCGGCCAGCGGGGCCAGCAGGGCGACGTTGGCCATCAGCGCCATCATTTTGATACTGAGCGATTCCGTAAATGCCTCCTGCACCGCCGCGTAGCCTACCGCGCCAATAAAACAGAGGCTGACGCCCTGCAGAAAACGCAGCAGGACGAACTGCTCAATGCTTTGCACCCAGTGCGTCGCCACACACGAGAGCATAAAAAAGGCCACGCCGCTAAGTAGCACCGGACGCCGCCCGATACGGTCAGAGAGGGGGCCAAGCAGCCATTGCAGCATAATGCCACCGGCCAGATAGGCGGTGAGCGAAGTAGAGACCCACTCCGGCCCGACCTTAAATTCCTGAGTCACCAGCAGCATGCCGGGCTGGATCATGTCGTGAGCGATATAGGTAGCGAACTCAAACAACACCAGCGACAGCGGGAAGATCAGATGTCGTCGGGTCAGTTGCGCGACCGGTTCGAAAGAAACCATTACGGATACCTGCGATAAAGCCATTAAAAAAGCGGCCACCAGGGTGACCGCATAATTTCAGCGTGACGGTGTAACGCTTATCGCCAGCGGGCAATCGGGTTGTTCAGCGTTCCGGCGAACTTGAGATTCTCAGCGGGATCGGCGAGGTTTATCATCTGCTGGTTATTCGCCAGCTGCAGGCGGTTCAGACAGGAGCGGGTAAACTCCGGCGCGAACATGTCATAGCGCGCGAACTTAGTGGCATGCTCCGGGTGCGCCTGCTGGTAATCCTTCACGCACTGCGCCACCGCCTGCCAGAACTCTTCCTCCGGCAGCGTTCCTGACTGATGCAGAATCGCGCTGATAAAGCGGAAGATGCAGTCAAACACATCGGTGAAGATCGAGAGCAGCTTCAGGTTCTCCGGCACATCCACCGCCAGACGCTGCACGCCTTCCGGCAGCACCGCATCCGGATTCATCACGGCGATCTCTTCGCCGATATCCTTCATGTATGCACTGACCGGCACGTTGTTCTCCAGCAGCATGATGAGGTTTTCACCGTGCGGCATAAACACCAGGTCATGCTGATAGAAGCAGTGCAGCAGCGGGCTGAGATAGCAGGTCAGGTAGCGTTCTATCCACTGCTTCGCGGGCAAACCAGAATCCGCTATCAGCGCTGGCAGCAGTGCCTGCTGATGGTGATCGACGTGCAGGAAAGAGGCCATGGTCATCAGACGCTGGCCGGGCTGCAGGCTGGCCGCAGGATTATCCCGCCACAGCGCAGCGAACATCTTTTTATAGGCGGAGTCGCCTTTGATCGCCTGCTCATAGTAGCGGTTGTGATAGCCGACCGCCGCGACTTCGCGCAGGATGCGGAAATCACAGCGATTCAGCCACGCATCGCCAGCAACCAGTTGTTCCAGCCAGCCGTTTATCGCAGGCGTTGTCGCCATATAGTAGGGGGACAGTCCGCGCATAAAGCCCATGTTCAGCACCGACAGGGCGGTTTTCACGTAGCGCTTCGTGGGCTGGCTGCGGTTAAAGAAGGTGCGGATCGACTGCTGCGCCTGGTAAGCATCGTCTCCGGTGCCGAGATAAACAATATCGTGACTGGCGATGTCCGCCGCAAATACGGTCAGCAGTTTGTTCTGCCACTGCCACGGATGCACCGGCATCAGGATATACTCCTCAACCGCCAGCCCTTTATTCACCAGCTGCGCAGTAAACTGCTCCAGAGTGGTGTCGCCCAGTTCATCACGCATCAACTGCTCATAGCTCAGCTCGCTGAGGCTGGAGAAATGGGCGTTGCGGCGATGAACCGCGACCCAGATGAGGTGAACGGGCGCGGCGGCCTCGGGCGCATACGCCAGATAATCATGGGCATCGAAGCCAATACGCCCGTTGTTGGCAACAAAGCAGGGATGGCCTTCGGTCATCGCCGCTTCCACCGTCTGGAAATCGGCTGAGACCAGCGCCTGGCTGTCAGGATTATTCTTCTGCAGCTTATAAACGCTGCTGCACAGCGTGCTGCTGATCTCTTCCATGTAGGTCGCCAGCAGTGCCTGTGTAATACCGATCTCCCCGTTAAACTCCACGATAAATTTCAGCGCATCCAGCGGCAGATCACGACCGTTCTCCTGCTTGCGCAGTGAGCCGGCGTCGATTTCCCAGTGATCCAGCGCCAGCCGCGACGCCCGGAAATGGTAGCTCGCTTCACCGCCTGGCACCGCAAGCTGATAGCTGCCGTCGCCCGACTCCTGTGGCGTAATGATTTTCTCATGCGCGAACTCGGCAATCGCTTTACGGATCAGCATGCGGTTTGCCTGCGCCCAGTGGTCGCCCGTCAGATGTGTACCGTTCATCAGCGAAGAGGGGGTGTTCATAGTCTGCGACTCCTGCAGTAACGCGTGTTGATAATCTTCCCGCTGGCAAAAGGCCAGCCAGGCGGTTTTATGACCCATGTCGATGGTGTGCTGATAGCGGAACCCGGCACGCTTATTCAGCACGTGAATCTTCTCATTGCGCACATCTGGCTCTACCACCACGCGGCGCACCTCGGGGCGGCTGAACATGTAGTCCATCACCAGCGTGAAGACCTGCCAGCTGAAGGCTCTGATCGGCTGGCTGGCGGGGGCAATCAGAATATGCATGCCGTAATCATCGGGTGCGGCAGGATAAAACTTGCCGACCTCATCGTCGCAGGCGCGATAGCACTCAATCAGGCAGACCGGCTGGTCGTTGCAGCAACCAATCAGCGCAGCATGGGGATCGGCTTTGGTCAGCGTCTGGTAGAACTCAGCGACCTGATTCAGGCTCTGCTGCTGCATGCCCCAGAAGCGGGCGTAATCGCGGGTGACCCAGCTATGAACCAGCGGCGCATCGCTGGCGAGCATGGGCCTCAGGGTGAACTGGCCTGCGGGGCGGGCGGCGCTGAACAGTGTTTGTGAACTCATCTCAGTGCTCCGATTTAGCCGGGAAGGTCTGGAAGGCAATCTGACGCTCGATCGGGTAGACCTCGCGTCCGGTCAGTTCGCGCAGCAGCACCGAGTTGCGGTAGCAGGCCATGCCGAGATCCGGCGTAACAAAGCCGTGGGTGTGCAGTTCGGCGTTCTGCACAAAGATCTGATTGTGATAATCGATGCTGTAGTTGCGCTGCACGTCGTAGCGGCCTTTGTCATCCCAGCGCAGGCGGGCGTTGATGCCCTCTAAAAACATCGGTGGCTGGTAGTGATAGCCGGTCGCCATCACCAGTCCTTCGGTGCGACGGGTGAAGGTGCAATCCTGCTCCTCCTGATGCAGCGTCAGCTCGAACTCTCCCTGTGGCAGCCAGCGCATAGCGGTCAGCGCCGAGTGAGTAAACAGGTTAACGTTCAGATCGCCATCGAGCTGTTTTACATACATCAGGTCATAAATGTCGTTAATCAGGCTGCTGTTGATGCCTTTGTAGAGATTCTTGTGGCGCGCATTCAGTTCGTCCCGGGTGCTGGCGGGCAGCGCGTGGAAATAGTCGACCCACTCCGGCGAGGTCATCTCCAGCGTGAGCTTGGTGTACTCCAGCGGATAGAAGCGCGGCGCGCGGGTGATCCAGTTGAGCTGATAGCCAAAGCGGTCGATATCGGTCAGCAGGTCGTAGTAGATTTCTGCCGCGCTCTGGCCGCTGCCCAGCACGGTGATGGAACGCTTCTGCTGCAGTTCCGCTTTGTTGACCAGATAGTGGCTTGAGTGCGTCAGGCGCTGGCGGTGCGGCTGGCTGCACTCCGGCATCCAGGCTTTAGGCCCGGTGCCGAGGATCAGATGTCGTGCCAGATAGTTCTGTTTCTGACCATTCCGGGTGTCGGTCACCTGGAGTTGATAGACGCCAGCCGCCTCATCGTAGCTGACATACTCAACGTGGCTGTTCCAGCGCAGATTAGAGAGCCGTGAACTGGCCCACTGGCAGTACTGATTATACTCTTTGCGCATCAGGAAGAAGTCTTCACGGATATAAAAAGAGTATAATTTCCCCTTTTCCTTCATGTAGTTAAGCAGGCTGTAAGGGCTGGTCGGATCGGCGAGCGTCACCAGATCGGCCATAAACGGCGTCTGCAGATGGGCATTTTCCAGCATCATGCCGGTGTGCCAGTCAAAGCCCGGGTTCTCATCCAGGAAAAGACCGTTCAGTCCCTCAACCGGCTCACTCAGACAGGCCAGACTCAGGTTGAAAGGGCCGATACCGATACCAATAAAATCGTAAACGGAATTATTCATTTCAGAGCTCTCACTGTTTCGCCGCGTTCAGCGCAGACGCACGTACCTGCTCGCGTCCATAGTGCGCGATCAGGCTCAGCACATCTTCGATGTCGGCGATGGTCGTGGTGGGATTTAACAGGGTGAATTTCAGGTACTGACGCCCATCGACTTTGGTTCCTGCAATCACTGCGTTGCCGGAGCGGAAGAGCGCTTTACGGATAGCGGCGTTGATTTCGTCGATCTGTGCGTCGCTGGCGTTTTTGCCGGGCACGTAGCGGAAAATCTGGGTAGTCAGCTCAGGCGCGTGCAGCACTTCGATAGCAGGATGCGCAGTTAACCGCTCATGAGCCGCCTGTGTCAGCTCTATCAGCGTATCGAAAGCGTCACCCAGCGCCGCCGGACCCATCACGCGCAGGGTCAGCCACATTTTTAACGCATCAAATCGGCGGGTGGTCTGAATGCTTTTGTTGACCAGATTCGGTGTGCCTTCCTGCTGGGCGCTGAGCGGATTCAGGTAATCTGCATGGTGCGTGACATGCTTCAGATTGTGGCTGTCCCGCACAAAGAACGCACCGCAGCTGACGGTCTGGAAGAAAGATTTGTGATAATCGACGGTGACGGAATCAGCCCGTTCAATGCCATTCAGGCGTGAGCGATGATTTTCTGAGACCAGTAGCCCACAGCCGTAAGCGGCGTCAACGTGCATCCACAAACCATAATTGTCACAAAGACGGGCAATCTCCGGCAGCGGATCGATGCTGCCAAAGTCCGTGGTGCCGCTGGTGGCAACCACAGCAATCGGGATCAGCCCTTCACTGCGACATTTTTCGATCTCCTGCGCCAGGCACGCTGCGTCCATACGGTAGTGGGCGTCGTGATCAACGGCGATAACTGCGTCATAGCCCAGCCCTAAAATCGCCATCGATTTCTGGATGCTGAAGTGGCTGAGTTTGGAGGTAAACACTCGCCATTTCGACGCGGTCTCAGGCAGGCCGCGATGTTTAATCAGATGCCCCGGATGATGTGCCGCGCACCAGCTATCACGCGCCAGCAGCATTGCCATCAGGTTGGATTGGGTGCCGCCGCTGGTGAAGATCCCATCAGATCCGGCAGGCAGACCGATGCGGCCAAGCGTCCAGTCGATCACCTTCTGCTCAATCAGCGTACCGCCTGCGCTCTGATCCCAGGTGTCGACCGAGCTATTCACTGCCGCCATAATCTGCTCAGCCATCAGAGAGGGCAGCACGACCGGGCAGTTCAGGTGCGCCAGATATTTAGGGTGGTGAAACCAGACGGCGTCACGCAGATAGAGCTGACTCAGCTCTGTCAGGGCGTCATCGTTGTTACCCAGCGGACGATCGAGATCGACCTCACTGAATTCCGCCGCCAGTTCATGGGGCAGGATACCGCTGAAAGGCTTCTCAACGCCGGTAACGGTACGGGTCATCAGCGCCAGCACCTCCTGAGTCTGCTGCGACCAGGCCGCCAGTTGCTGATGGTTAAAAATAGCCGTTTCGGCACCGCTGGCATTGGATGCTGGCGCGAGATCCTGTGCCGCCTGAGTGGATGAGCGTAAAAGCATGTTCAGTTCCTGTGCGTTAATACCAGTGACCCTGCCGACGTAAGGTCAGCAGCGTTGGATGTCCGCTCAACAACTCCAGTAAACATAAAACTAACTAACCAGATAAAAACCCTGACCATTAAATGGATTAGTGTTTTCACCTTAAAAAGAGTAAATACCGCATATTATTTGTGGATTTGGCAGCGTTAAACGCTTTGTTATATGCGGATGAGAGTGTAAATGTTAATCATTATCATTCAAATGTTTTGTTGTTAAATTTTATTTATTAGTATGTCTAATGTTGAAAATGTGATGTTGATCACTTTTCTGGATCGGAATAATCCTTTTTTTACTAGGTTTAGCGCCAGCAATTCATTCAGAACTCATCTGCGTGTGTTCCATGTTGGAAACATTAGCTTTGTGGGTTAGAATGTTTCCAACATGGAAAGTTTGAGAGAAAAATGCATATCATCTCAAGAGGGCCGTTCAGGGAAGCGGCAATAATTTATCCAAATCATGCCTCCGCACTGGATGCGGCTTATCTGGTCCTAAGGGACGAAAACTTTGCCACGCCAGATGCGCTGAAAATTCGCTTTCAGAGCCTTGACCGCATGAAGTACCGGGAAAAGTGGTGGGTAATCGATGTGGGCGGAAACAGCCTGAGAATCATGTTTTATGCTGACTTTGATCGCGGCAAAATTTTTATCAAACACATCGTGACGCATGCGGAATATGACAAGCTGGTGAAGAAGTACCGGGAGAGTAAAGAATGATTACCGAAGCAATCCAGGCGACCAATGACCTGGTCAGAATTGTTCCCTTTCTGGGAGGCAGTACCGATAAAAGGGACTACGAGCAGGCGCTGGAACTGGTTGAATATCTGGTTGAGCACCAGCCGGACAGCCCGTTAGTAGAGATACTGTCTGATAAAGTCGCCCGATACGAAAACAGCGCCCCTGAGTTCGCTGCGTTTAACGCGCGTACTGATGCTATTCCGCGCGGAGTAGCACTTTTGCGAGTCATCATGGATCAGCACGGCCTGACTCAATCCTCTTTTGCGGATGAAATAGGGCAGCGCTCTTATGTCAGTCGTATCCTGCGTGGTGATCGTCCTTTGACGGATAAACATAAAGCCCGACTGGCAGCGCGTTTTAACCTGCCGTTTGAAGCATTCGCTGAATAACTTAGCCTGAACTTATATGAGTGCGGTTTTTTTTCTGGAAACTGAATGATGAAGGTATTCCGCAAACAACCAGAAAGCGCTCATTGCCCTTTCTGGTTGCCATTAAGCGTTACTATTACCCTGCATTCGTTTCTACAGGCACCTTCTTTTTAGCCGTAAAGTTATAAATCACTAACAAGCCAAAAATGCCGGTGATAATCATAGTAATGGTTCCCTTATCCATAAAGTGAGCCATATTACCCAGCAGGATGCCGGTGACGCCGAAGTCGGTATCCGAGAAGGTGGTGTTGGTCAGCCCTATCTGTCCGAGTACCGGCAGCAGGGCGACAGGCAGGAAGGTGATTAACAGGCCATGAGCAAAGGCACCGCAAATCGCACCACGCTTGCCGCCGGTCGCATTACCAAACACGCCAGCCGTAGCGCCACAGAAGAAGTGAGGAACCACACCCGGCAGAATCAATACCCAATGCAGCTGACCGAGAACAAACAGCCCCACCAGGCCACCGACAAAGCTGGAGATAAAGCCAACCAGCACCGCATTCGGGGCGTAGGGGAAAACAATCGGGCAATCCAGCGCCGGTCTGGCTTCCGGAACCAGTTTTTCTGAAAAGCCGGTAAAGGCAGGGACAATTTCAGCCAGGATTAAGCGCACACCCTGCAGAATGATAAAGACACCCGCCGCGAAGGTAATGGCCTGGATAAAGGAGTAAACAAGGTAGTTCTGACCATTGCTGAAATTAGCCTCTACATATTCTTTACCGGCAGACACCGACAGGATTAAGTAGATAATCATCATCGTCAGAGAGATCGAGATGGTACTGTCACGCAAAAAACTGAGGTTTTTTGGCATGTTCATCTCTTCGGTGGATTTAGATCCTTTGCCTACCAAAGAGCCGATCCAGCCTGATAAGACATAGCCAATTGTCCCGGTATGCGCCAGCGCGACATGATCGCCACCAATGATCTTACGCATATAGGGCTGGGCGATCGCCGGGAAGGTGGCCATCAGAATGCCCAACAGCAGTGACCCGGTGTAAATAAGCTGAATATCTTCAAAACCAGCAACCGATAAAATAATCGCGATCATACAGGCCATATAGAACGTCACATGCCCTGACAGATAGATATATTTCAGTCGGGTGAAGCGAGCGACAACGATGTTGGCGACCATGCCGAAGGCCATGATCATCGTGGTAGGCGCACCATATTTTGCCAGAGCGATAGAGACCATCGCTTCGTTATTAGGAATGATGCCCTGAACATCAAACGCATGTTTGAAAATGTCGCCCAGTGGCGTCAGTGAACCGACCAGAACGGTCGCACCGCCTGCCAGCACCAGAAAGCCCAGAATAGTTTTTACCGTGCCCTTGATAACATCAGGAAACGGCTTCTTCTGCGCAATCAGTCCGAAAAATGCCACCAGTCCGACTAATATAGAGGGTACTTTCAGCACGTCGACGACGAACTGCAAAAGATTTTGAGTAAACATATTAACCTCGAGGGTAAGGTGTTTATCTAATTATTAGCGTCACTTTTTCTCAAAATACTCACGTATTTTCTGCTCCACTTCTTTCAGGTCAATGATGTTATTAATGATGATGACCTTCTGTTCAGGAAGGTTTGCGCTATAAGCAATGTCTTTGGCCATAACAAAAACATCCGCCACATCGGGGGTGACAGAGCCGAGATCCGAATGTTCCACTTCAGCTTCAACACCGATCGTTTTAAGCACTTTCTTTATGTTCATTTCCATCATGAAGCTGCTGCCTAAACCTGAACCACACACCGCCATAATTTTCATATCAAACCTCATTAACTAATGATTAAAAGTCGCGTTTCAACGGGCAGACTAAACGCCTGATAAAATCGTCATGAGCGCTTCTTTGCTGCTCGCATTGAATATCTGCGCCATGATCTCTTCATCGGACAGCACTTCCGCCAGCTGGGAGATCATTTCGATATGGCTATTACTGTCCGGTGCGGCAAACATGAAAATAGCCTTCACCGGATCGTTTTCTTCGGAGTCAAATTTCACTGCTGTACCCAGCAGCACAATCGACAACCCCAGTTTGTGTGCGCCTTGTTCCGGGCGTGCGTGGGGCATGGCAATCTGGGGCGCGATGACAAAAAAGGGGCCGATCTCCTCTTTTTGCTGAATAATCGCATCAATATAATCCTGCGATATTGCGCCCTCACTGAGCAGAGGACGTCCCGCAATAACTAACGCTTCCTGCCAGTCAGTCACGCTTTCGACGTACTGGATTTTCTCGTTATTTAACCACTTAGCCAGGTGTGACATCGTCTTACTCCTCCTGTTTAAATGCGCAATAAAATTTAACTAAACGCATAAACCGTGTGGCGTTTGCCTGCTCCCGGTTACGCATAACCCATCTCATATAAAATTTTCTCAACCGGAACAGGGCCTGTTATGCATTCCGATTTTTCATAAATTCCTGAGTATGTACAGTCAGTTTCCCTCAAAACCCCCGTTATCACTTTTTTAGATAAACTTTCTGTCAGCAGAGCGAGACAAAAATCGAATGTAGTAAAAGGAGGTAACATCCTTAAAAGTCATGATTTTCATGTAGTTATTAAAAAAATATTTTCTCATTGTTCAGATGGGGTTATATTTCACAACGGTCATCACATCTGTACATGTTAAAGGTGTCTAGTCATCCTGATGATGTCCTTCGACGTGTACGGACACAACATGTAAAGTTAAAATATTGCTTATCAGGCTTAACATCAGTGCCAATTTGATAAGTTGATCACATATTCAGCTAGCGGAAGTGGTACTCATCCGGCAATGTCAGGCAGAACTGTACTGACACGGATTAGAGGGAGTCTGTCCTTCACTCAAACGGGAAGAAAGCCAATGGTTGATGGCATTACTGAAAAACAAAAAGAGGTTGTTGATTACATCCTCAATAAAATTAAGGATGATGGCCTTCGACCCGGAGAGAAACTGGATACCGAAATATCAATTGCCAAAAGCATCGGCATTACTCGCGCAACGGTGCGTGAAGCCACACGCATTCTGGTGGAGCAGCAGAGAATTTACCGGGTTAAAGGGTCGGGTATTTTTGTCGGTTCCACGGAGATGAGCAGCCAGGCGAACCGATATCATGTGCTTTCACCTTTTGATTACCAGGCGCAAAGAAATGGCCATAAAGGTGTAAGAAAAATCATATCGGTCAGCATAATCAAGGTTCCTTCTGCTGATATCGCTCAGGCGCTGCGTATTAAAAACAGCGATCAGATCTATAAAATTTTACGCCTGATGTGTTTCGATGACATCCCGGTAGCTCTGGAACATATTCACCTGCCGGTTAATATGTTTAGCAGCATGGAGTTCAGCAAGCTGGAACTATCAAAATATGCCTACATTGAAGAAGTTACCGGTAAGAAAGTGCAGCTAAGGGACCAGCATTTAACGGCCGTCAATCTTACGGATACACAGTCGCTTACTCTGCTTAATTTAGCAGAAGGGGATGCTGTCATTCAGCTTAATGAAACCGTTTATCTCGACGACGGCGTTCCCTGTGAAGTGAATGTGGCGCTTATCAACACCCGATTTTTCCCGTTGAAACAAAATTCGCAACGGCCTTAGAAAAATACGCTTTGGACACCTGTTTTTACGCATATCAACGCTATTACTTTGCGCAGACATCGACAGGCAAGCGATCCTGAATCAGCTGACTCCGGGATGGAGTTTGCGCTTTGGCATGTAAGCAAGTGTGCCAGGCAGCATGCTTTAATCAGCCGCTCTCGGTACCATCAGACAAAATGATCTTTCATCTAAAAATAAAGTTGTTCAATATCATTATGATTTTAATGTACATGAGTAATTACTTGATGGCTTAACTTGTTTGTTCGCTAAAAAACCCAAAGAAATGCCATCACTTGATTGATATCAAAAACCCTTCCAATACTCTCTTGCTAAAAAGATATAACAGATGATTATTACACTGTCTGATAATAAAAGGGAGTTTGTAATGACTATTCCAGTTTATCTATGGCTTATGGATGATAGTGGTAAAACCATAAAAGGAAGCGTTGATGTAAAAGGCAGAGAGGGAAGTATAGAAGTTAGCGAACTAATGCACTCTATTGAACAACCCACAGATACTTTAACCGGAAAAATCACTGCAAAATGCTTACATAGTTCATTCTCATTTATGAAAGAAATTGACAGTTCTTCTCCCTGGCTTTACAAAGCCCTGTGTACAGGGAAGACATTAAAGTCAGCAGTATTTAAATTCTATAGAATAAATAATAACGGACAGGAGGAGGAGTATTTTAGAACCAGCCTTGAGAACATTAAGGTTACAGAAGTAGATTCCCTGATGATGGATGTTAAAAAACACCAGTGGGCCAGGCACAATCATGCTGAGTTTATTGATTTTTCCTATAAAAAAATTACATGGCATTATCTGGACGGCAATGTCATTTATTCTGATTCATGGAACGAGAGGAATGGATAATGGCATGGGAATATGATGTCACAACACACACCTTCAGCCGCAATGGTGAAACATACACCGCAGATTACGCCGGGGCGACAGGTTATAAGAATGATTTTTCTCAGGAGTGCGTAAGCAGCAAAGGCCCACTACCCAGGGGCAGTTATACCATTGGTTCTCCGCATAATTCAGTTCATACCGGAAAATATACTCTCGACCTCACACCCGCTCTGAGCAATGCCATGTGTGGCCGCTCTGCGTTTCGCATTCATGGAGCAAGCAAGAAGCATCCGCTGGATTCATCTGAAGGTTGTATAATCGCTTCACTCAGTGTAAGAAAAAGCATATGGGCAAGTGGTGACAGGGAGTTAAATGTTAAATGAAATCACTTCTTATCATTACAATATTTTCTCCTGCTGTGATGGCTACTCAGATGACTGGCTTCGGCGCCAGTTATTATGATGACAAATCATCCGTCACTTATCACGACACACGCAAAGACTTAGTTCCCGAAGTAATCATTGGTGACAGGCTTTTTGCAATGGAGTTTAGCCGCCTTGAAGACATTGCAAAACAGACCGGAGCTGTGGTTAACCAGGATAATCAGGCATCGTGGCTCTGCCTCACATCCAGAAATGTAAACTTCTGGTTTATTTCGGATAATGAGATGGGGCAGGGAGACTTAACGACGATAGCCATTGCGAGCGAGGGAACGAAAAAAGAGTGTTCTGAATATAAAGGGTATTTGAATGTCTCTGTTACAGGTATCCCTTTACTCAACGCATCTTCAGACACTCTGTTCTCGACGTTCTCCAGTAAGCCAGAAGAGAAAATTAACCAATATTGCAATGATTCACGTCGATACGGAGAATTTACTCAGTTGAATTGCCTTCAATATTATCGTGAAAACAGCACAATCAAGGGCGTAATGATCAGCCAGGTTACGGCCAGTTAACAATATTCCGGAGGCTACATGCTGTGTAGCCTCTGACTTGTACGAATGCTTACAAGACTTATTTGCCAGCCTCATTTTTCTGCCCCGTTAAGAGTCGACTCAGTAATGCTCAATCCCTGATGAATGAAATTCCTGCAGTCGCGGCTAACAACAACTGTCATCTCTCCATACGTAAGACGATTTTCTGCAAACCTTTGCCATCAAACCGATTTTACTCACCTGAATATCAGGCAACGAATAGCGTTATACGCAAAATATCTACCTGATTCCCTGTTTCAGTGCCCGTTTTCCCTCTTTCACTTCTCACTGTTCTCCATTATGACGAAATCAATAATGCATAAAACAATATGATGTTTTACCAATGATCGGCTGCGCAGCACACTGGTCTGCAACCGGAATGAACAAGGACCAGGTGAATGGCATATCGATTAAGTCTGTTAGATAAAGCGCCCGTGCTGCAGGGTGAATCACCCACTGCGGCGCTGCAGCGCACGCTGCAGATGGCGCAGCGGGCAGAGGAGTGGGGTTATCACCGCTTCTGGCTGGCGGAACATCACAACACCGCGCAGCTGGCCAGTCCTTCACCTGAGGTATTAATTGCCTGGATCATTGCCCAGACACGACATATTCGCGTCGGATCGGGCGGCGTGATGTTGCAGCACTACAGCCCTTATAAAGTGGCAGAGAACTTTAATCTGCTCGCTTCGCTGGCGCCGGGCCGCATTGACCTCGGCGTGGGCAAAGCGCCGGGCGGACTTCCACTCTCCACCCATGCGCTGCAACAGGGTGTTGATGCCGCTAAAAAAGGGAGCTTTGCCGAACAGCTTCAACTGCTGGATAGCTGGCTGAAGCCCGGTCAGGCTGATCCTGACGATGAGGGTTTAGCCGCCACGCCACTGCCGCCACGTCCGGCGAACCGTTTTCTGCTGGGTGCCAGTGAAGAGAGCGCCCGGCTGGCCGCGAGTCTGGGCTGGCAGTTTGTCTTTGCCGCTCACCTTAATGGCGACCGCCAGTTGCTGGAGCACGCACTGAGTACCTACTCCCGCCTGAGCCAGGGTCAGCGCGCCCTGGTGGCCGTGCAGGTGGTGGTGGCCGACTCACCCGCCGGGGCTGACCTGCTGGTAGCCAATCTTCGTCACTACCATGTAGCGGTGAAAGATGGCCCCAGCGTCAACGTCGCCAGTCTGGAACAGGCGGAGCGCTATGTGCGTCAGGGTGGATACCGCGATTATCAGATTGAGCCGCGCACGCCGTCACTTCTGAAAGGCACGGCGGCGCAGGTTCATGCCCAGCTGGACGCGCTGCATCATAATTTTGACATTGATGAGTTTGTTATCGACACGCCGATTACTGAGCCGGTTGCACGTCTGCAGTCACTTGAACTGCTGGCCACGCATCATCTGGTCGCAGCCTGAATCCCCGTCAGTGGAGAGTCATCATGAACCCTGAGTCACAACTGATTGAATGGCGACGCGAACTGCACACCTGGCCGGAGCTGTCGGGTCAGGAGTTCGCCACCACCGCGCGACTGCGGGGCTGGTTGCAGGCGGCGGGCATCCGGCTGCTGGACTATCCACTGGAAACCGGCGTGGTGGCAGAAATTGGCAGCGGAGAGACGGTGATCGCGCTGCGCGCCGACATCGATGCGCTGCCGATCCATGAGGCGAGCGGGGTGCGTTTTCACTCCCGCCATCCTGGCGTGATGCACGCCTGCGGCCATGACCTGCACAGCGCGGTGATGCTGGGTGCGGCGTTACAGCTCAACGCACAAGCCGATCGGTTAGCTGGCCGGGTGCGCATCCTGTTCCAGCCCGCTGAAGAGATAGCGCGCGGGGCGCGTCAGTTCATTGAGGCAGGCGTACTGGATAAGGTGCAGGCTATCTTCGGAATGCACAACGAGCCTTCGCTGCCCGTCGGCACCTTTGCCACCCGCAGCGGGGCGTTCTACGCGAATGCTGACAAATTTATTATCCGCGTCACCGGCAAAGGGGCACATGCCGCGTATCCGGAGCAGGGTGTCGACAGCATTGTGACGGCCAGCCAGATTATCCAGGCGTTACAGGGACTCACCAGCCGCAGCTTCAGTGCCCTGGACAGTCTGGTACTGAGCATTACCCGCATCGACGGCGGCAAAAGCTGGAATGTATTACCCGGCGGCGTTGAGTTTGGCGGCACGGCCCGAACCCACGATTTACAGGTGCGCGCCGAACTGGAACAGCGGGTGCGCACGCTGGTTGAGCACTTCGCCGACGCCAATGGCGCGCAGGCAACCCTGAGCTGGCATCCTGGCCCGCCAGTGCTGATCAACGATGCGCACTGGGCGACCTTCAGCAGCGAAGTGGCGCAGCAGGCGGGCTATCGGGTGCAGACCGCCGATCTCCATCTGCTGGGGGAGGATTTTGCCTTTTATCTGCAACAGGTGCCGGGGGCGTTTGTCAGCATCGGCAGCGCCAGTGACTTTGGTCTGCACCATGCCAGCTTTACCCCGGATGAGGCGCTGATTGCGCCCGCCGCCGACTACTTCGCCCGACTGGCCCGCCAGGCGCTGCAACATCTTAACGCGCGATGTCGGGAAGCCATTCTGAACTGAATTCATCTGCAACCCGCTAAAGCACGACGGTTCTGACCACCGTCGTCGGGCATCGCTACGACTAAAAAAGAGAGAGCATCATGACCACAAGACAACTTCGGCTGGGTACCATTCTGCATGGCGCATCGGGAAACATGTCTGCCTGGCGCCATCCGGCGGCGCAGGCCGATGCCAGTATTAATCTGGATTACGCCAAAAAAATCGCCCGCAAGGCGGAGCAGGGCAAACTCGATTTTCTGTTTGTCGCCGACGGGTTGTTTATTAATGAAAAGTCGATCCCGCACTTTCTGAATCGCTTTGAGCCGCTGACGCTGCTCTCGGCGCTGGCGGGCGTCACTGAACATCTGGGGCTGGTTGGCACGGTATCGACCTCTTACAGCGAGCCCTTCACCGTGGCGCGTCAGTTTGCCAGCCTTGATCATCTCAGCGGCGGGCGTGCAGGCTGGAACGTGGTGACGTCACCGCTGGAAGGCTCGGCCAAAAACTTCTCACGCCAGCAGCACCCGGAGCACGCATTGCGTTACCGCATTGCCGATGAGTATCTGCAGGTGGTGAAAGGATTGTGGGATTCGTGGGAGCAGGATGCTTTTGTACGTGATAAGGCCAGCGGACAATTTTTCGATCCGGCGAAGCTGCACACGCTCGATCATCACGGTGATTTCTTCCAGGTACAGGGGCCGCTGAACATCGCCCGCACGCCGCAGGGTCGTCCGATTATCTTCCAGGCGGGCGCGTCCGACGACGGTAAAAAACTGGCGGCGCGTCATGCTGACGCCATCTTCACCCATCAGCCGACGCGTGAAGAGGCGCAGGCATTTTACCAGGATGTGAAACAGCAACTGGTGGCGAATGGCCGTCAGCCAGACGATTTGCACATCTTCCAGGGTGTCAGCGTGATTGTTGGCGATGATGCCGAGGACGTGGAACGCCAGTATCAGACCACGGCGGCGCTGGTGTCGATTACCGATGCGCTTAACTACCTCGGGCGTTTCTTCGACCATCACGACTTCTCACAGTATCCGCTGGATCAGCCGTTCCCGGATATCGGTGACATCGGTCAGAACAGCTTCCGCAGCACCACCGACGAGATCAAACGCAAAGCACAGCAGCATGGGCATACCCTGCGCCAGGCCGCACTGGAAGCGGCAACGCCACGCCCGCTGTTTCACGGCACGCCGGAAGAGGTGGCGGATGGCCTGCAGCTCTGGTTTGAAACCCAGGCTACTGACGGCTTCATCATTAATGGCGGCACGCCCGATACCTTTGAACGTTTTGTCGACCGCGTGGTGCCGATTTTGCAGGCTCGCGGCCTGACGCGCCGCGACTATCCGGGCAGCACGCTTCGTGACAGCTTCGCCCTGAAACAACCCGTTAATCAGTTCACCTCACAATAAGAGCACAAGCCATGAACAAAACATCGCGTCTTATCGCCCTGCTTATTCTGGCGGCCAGTAGCCATGCGCTGGCTGAAGATACCAGCGTCTCCTTTAACGGCCAGCGCGTCAGCCTTGAAGCTAACAAAGCGCCGATCAATACCGTGAAGAATCCGGAGGCGATCGCGCAACTGCCTGCGGGTCATCGTTTTGTGGTGCCGGGTTCCTTTACCGTGGCGGTCGCCGCGCTGAATTCCCCGCCGTTGACGGTGTTTTCCGATGACAATAAAACCCTGCTTGGCAGCGAAGTGGATATTGCCCGGCTGGTGGCTGACAGCCTGGGATTAAAACTCAACGTGGTACCAGCGTCCTGGGAAGACTGGCCGCTGGGTGTGGCCTCGGGCAAGTATGACGCGGCGATCTCCAACATTACCGTGACCAAAGATCGTAAAGAGAAGTTCGACTTCGCCACCTACCGCAAAGATTCACTGGGTTTTTATGTCAAAACCAGCAGCCCGATAAAGTCACTGACCAAAGCAGAAGATATTGCCGGGCTGAGGATCATTGTGGGATCCGGCACCAATCAGGAGGCGATTCTGCTGGCGTGGGATAAAGAGAATCAGGCAAAGGGACTGAAAGCTTTTACGCCGGTTTATACCAAAGATGATGCCGCTCAGACGCTGGCGCTGCAGGCTGGCCGGGCTGATGCCTACTTTGGTCCCAATGTGATTGGTGCCTGGAAAGCGGCACTGACCGGTAAAACCCGTCTGGTCGGCAGCGTCGATGGCGGCTGGCCCAAAGCGGCGCACATTGCCGTTACCGTGAAGAAAGGCAGCGGCCTGGCGGAACCGATCAGCACCGCGCTGAACGGTGTGATCGGCAACGGTGACTATCAGAAGGTGCTGAACCGCTGGGGTGAAGGTGTTGAGAAGATCGATCGTTCTGAAATCAATCCCGCCGGGCTGGGCGACTAAGGAGCTGACCATGAGTGAATCCACTTTTCGCGAAGTTTCACCCGACGCGCCGGAGTTGCAACCGATCCTGGGCGGCCTGTTTGGCGAATATTCCGCACGCTATGGCGACTATTTTTCCCGTCGTAACGAGCTGGAACAGGAGCTGACCGAATGGTATCTGCCGCCGCAGGGGCTGTTTATCGTGCTGGAGCGTGACGGCGAGATCATCGCGATGGGCGCTTATAAACCCTATGACCCGCAGACCGCCGAGCTGAAGCGCATCTGGACCCGCAGCGATCTGCGTCGTCAGGGGCTGGCGCTGGTGGTGTTACAGGAGCTGGAGCGTCGCGCCTTACAGGCGGGCTATCAGCGGCTGTTTCTCACCACCGGCTTCCGTCAGCCGGAGGCGGTGCGGCTCTATACCGGTCACGGTTATCAGCCACAGTTCGATCTCAGCGGGGATCTGGAGCGTTATGGCCAGCCGCCGCACGACGGACGACTGCGTTTTATCAAAGTGATCGGCGTCTATAACGTCGCCGCGGCAAGTTAAGAGGTGACCATGAGCAAACATCAACATCTGCAGGTGGTGCCGGCACGCTACCCGGCACGCACCGCAGGGGCTATCGTTGCGCTGTTTATTCTGGCAGGCGTGGTGCAGTCATTGGCCTTTAATCCGCGCTGGGAATGGAGCGTGTTTGCCCGCTGGTTCTTTGACCCGGTGATCCTGCACGGTCTGGGTCAGACGCTGCTGCTGACGCTGCTGGGTACGATATTCAGTCTGTTTCTGGGTGGTCTGCTGGCGCTGGCACGTCTCTCCTCATCGTGGCTGCTGAGCACGCTGGCATGGGGTTATATCTGGCTGTTCAGGTCACTGCCGCTGATTGTGGTGCTGATCATTCTTTATAACTTCTCCTATCTCTACGACACCCTGTCTGTCGGCATTCCGTTTACCGGCCTCTCCTGGGGGGCATATCAGACGATTAACGTGCTGGGGCAGTTTCAGGCAGCCGTTATCGGTCTGACGCTGGTGCAGGCGGCCTACAGCGCGGAAATTATTCGCGGCGGGATCCTCGGCGTCGATCACGGTCAGGTAGAGGCCGCGTCCGCGCTGGGTCTCTCTGCCACACGCCGCACTTTCCGCATCATTCTGCCGCAGGCGCTGCGCGCCATTATCCCCACCGCGTTCAACGAGATCATCAGTCTGGCGAAAGGCACATCCGTGGTTTATGTGCTGGCGATGCCGGAGCTGTTCTACACCATCCAGATGATCTACAACCGCAATCAGGAAGTGATCCCACTGCTGATGGTCGGTGTTGCCTGGTATCTGATTATCACCACCGTGTTGTCCGTGATTCAGTACAACGCCGAACGCTGGATGGCCCGCAGCGTCACCCGTGAACCGCAACCGTCGCGCTGGCGACAATGGCGCAACCGCGTCACGCCACTTCATCCGACCGAGGAGATCAGCCATGTCCGAAGCCATTGATTACCGCAACTCACACACTACCGGTGCCATCAGCATCACCGGCGTCAGTAAACGATTTGGTAAACATAAAGCGCTGGATGATGTATCGCTGTCACTGGCACCGGGGTCCGTCACGGTGATCCTCGGGCCGTCCGGCTCCGGTAAATCCACGCTGCTGCGCACCATCAATCATCTGGAACGGGTCGACGAAGGATTTATTCAGATTGATGGCGACTACATCGGCTATCAGCAGCGCGGCAATAAGCTGTATGAACTGAAAGAGAAGGCGATTCTGCGCCAGCGCATCAACGTCGGCTACGTGTTCCAGAACTTCAATCTGTTCCCACACCTCAGCGTGCTGGATAACCTGATTGAAGCGCCGATTGCCCATCGTCAGTTAACGAAACCGGAAGCGATACAGCGTGCGGGCGAACTGCTGGATATTGTAGGGCTGCGGCATAAAGCCGATGCGTGGCCGCGTCACCTGTCGGGCGGGCAGCAACAGCGCATCGCGATTGCGCGTGCGCTGATGCTCAATCCACGGGTCATGTTGTTCGATGAGCCGACCTCGGCGCTGGATCCTGAACTGGTGGGCGAAGTGCTGGATGTAATTAAAAAGCTGGCGCGTTCCGGCACTACGCTGGTGATTGTGACGCATGAGATCGGCTTTGCCCGGGAAGTGGCGGATAACGTGGTCTTTATGGTGGATGGCCGGATTGTGGAGCAGGGCAGCACCACCCAGGTGCTCAATAATCCGCGTCATGAGCGCACCCGACGCTTTCTGGCGCGCGTGTTATGAGGGCATTAACGTTAACGGTTCTGACGCTGCTTCCGGCGCTGGCCTGTTCTGCGGCTGAGAAGCTCGATGTCCTGCAAAACGAGACGCCGATTCATGCCCCGGCCAATCCGCAGGCTATTGGTAAAATTCCGGCCAATTACCGTTTTATCGAACCGGGCACCCTGACGGTCGCTACCTCGGCGACCAACTCGCCGCCGCTGTCGCTGCTGGCGTCTGATAACGTCACGCGGATCGGCAGCGATCCCGATATCGCCCGACTCCTTGCTGATAGCCTGGGGCTGAAACTCAGGCTGGTTCCGGCTTCCTGGGAGGACTGGCCGCTGGGTATCAGCGCCGGGCGCTATGATGTTGCGATGTTCAATATTGCCGTGACCGAAGAGCGCAAGAAGAAGTTCGATTTTGCGACGTATCGCGCCGACAACCACGCTTTTGCGGTGAAAAGCGACAGTCATATCAGCAAGATTAATAGTCCGGCGGATATTGCCGGTAAGCGGATTATCGTCGCCTCGGGCACCAATCAGGAGCGTATTTTACTGAGCTGGGATGAGCAGAACCGGGCTAAAGGTTTGCCTGCGGTAACGCCGATTTACCTGACTGATGATGCCTCCGCGACGCTGACGCTACTGTCGGGACGGGCAGATGCGATGTTTGGCCCTCACTCGATGGCGGCCTGGAAAGTGGCGTCACGCGGACAGACAAAGCTGGTTGGCAGCGGACCGTTTCGCGCCTGGGTCGCCGTGACCACCAAAAAGGGCAATGGCCTGGCACCTGCGCTGCAGGCTGCGCTGGATGGCACCATCGCAGGCGGGCAGTATCAGCAGGTGCTGGCACGCTGGGGCGAACAGGATGAAGCCATCACTCAGTCCACGGTGAATCCACCCGGCATTGTTTACTGAGTCTGCAGAACCGGCTCGCCTGCTGCGGCCGGTTCTGCGCACTTCAACCTGATGAGCACAGAATTGAACTACACTCTCCAGCGTTAGTGATTTATCCTGCCCGCCTGTTTCCGTAAAATCCTCACTGCGTGGCGGAGTAATTGACCTGGAAGCCCCATGAAAATCAGATTCCTTTCTGCCAATGAGCAAAAGCTGGCGGAGGTGCGCAAAATACTCGAACCTGTCGGGGTCGAAGTTCTGCCCATCGCCCGTCGCATCGAAGAAATTCAGACTGAAAACGAACTCGACCTGGTACGCGACAAACTGACCAAAGCCTTTTCGCTGATTGGGCGACCGCTATTTGTAGAGCATACCGGCCTCTATCTGGATGGCCTCAATGGCCTGCCCGCCGGTCTGACCCGCATCTTCTGGAACCGCCTGGACGCTGAGCGCTTTACCGCGCTGGTGCAGGGGCTCGACAGCCAGGCCGTGACGGCCAAAACGGTGCTGGGCTACTGCGATGGCCGCAAAATGTACCAGTTTTCGGGTGAACTGCGCGGCACTATCGCCGCGAAACCTGCCGGAACGCGTGGCTTTCAGTGGGACTGCGTCTTTATTCCCGAAGGCTATGAGCAGACGTTTGCTGAAATGGGCGAACTCAAGAATGAGATCTCGATGCGGCGCATCGCGCTGGATCGCTTCGCCACCTTTTTAAAAACCTCGCGGGGCATGGCATGAAACCTGAACTCAAACGCGCCTATGATTCCGGCAAACTGATTCTGTTTGCCGGTGCCGGTATTTCGCGCAATTTTGGCCTGCCCGAGTGGCATGAACTGATTGCGCATCTTGCTAATGAGCTGGGTTACGATCCAAAAATCTTTAATACCTATGGCACGCACCTGTCGCTGGCGGAGTATTACAAACAGAAAAAAGGTTCGCTTGGCCCGCTGCGCAGCTGGATGGATCGCGAATGGCATCGCCCCGATATTGATGTCCGCTCTTCTGAAATTCATACCATGATTACCCAGGGTAACTTTTCGCGTATCTACACCACCAATTACGATCGCTGGCTGGAAGCGGCGCATGAAGCGCACGGCGTACCCTATTATAAAGTGGCAAACGCCGCGGACCTGGTTTCTCTCACTGAAGATAAGCGTCACATCATCAAGCTGCACGGTGATTTTGATGATGACACCTCAATCGTGCTCGATGAGAGCAGCTATTTTGAACGCCTCTATTTTGATTCGCCGCTCGACATCAAACTGACTCACGATGTGATGGGCAACTCAGTACTGTTTGTCGGCTACAGCATCAGTGATTTCAATATTCGCCTGCTGTTTTACCGTCTGACCAAGATGTGGGGCCGCACCGGGCTGGCAACCGCCCGGCCAAAATCGTACCTGTTCACTAACCGTAACAACCCTGTGGCCAAAGAGGTGCTGGGGCAGTGGGGGATCGAGGTGATCGTCTCGGAAGAGGACGATCCCCGTAAGGCATTGGCGATGTTTCTTGAAGAGCTGCTGGTGTAGCCGCCGGCCCTCGCGGCGGAGAATGTGTCAGGAAAAATGGAAAAAGCCTGTGCCAGGTTAAGGTTAGCCCGTGCACAACCGATAAACTCTATTCTCTGCTGGCAAAGCAGGATCGGCATGATATACTGTATGCATACACAGTACCTGAGGGCGAGAAGATGGCTGTTGAAACAAAATTTGTAGTAGTCAGAAAGGGTGAAGAGAAGATGACGTTTGCCAATAAGAAAGAGGCCGATGCCTACGACAAAATGCTCGATATGGCCGAAGCCTTCACCGACTGGCTGTTACAGCATCAACCTGCAATGGAAGAATCTCAGGCGGAAACGCTGGGCCTGCTGATTGCAGAGCAGAAAGATGCCGTTCAGCATATTCTGCGCACCAGCAAACTGCCAGAAACGGCAGCAGCAGCCGTCTCTCAGCCAGAAGCTGTCTCAGACGATAGCGCGGATGAGCCGCAGGAAGAGCCTGCTGCAAAGAAAGTGCGCGCCGTTAAAGCCGCGTAATCTCAACAGCGCCGGAAGCGAACCTTCCGGCGTTGCTGTTTCTGAATAGCGGTTTGAGCTGTTCTCCTGCTAACTTTTTTACAGATAGTCTTCCTTCCACTCTTTTACCCTGCATAACGGGCTCTGACGCTCAACAGAACGACTCAGAACGATTTCACACGTTAAAAACTTTTCGTCCGATAAATCAAAACATTGTGATCAGTGACAAAAGCGTTCAAAGCGGTGTGTTTTTAATCGCTAAATGGCAGTTAATGAACACTGCAGTCCATTAGTCGATTTTTCAGACGACCTTCCTCGCATGACTATCTTCCTCCCATAACGTGAGTTTTCATTCCACTGAGCGTCATACCCCTTTTGCTGCCCGGAACCGCACCCCCGGCTTTAATACTGGTCTCGTCCGGCGGGTATCGCCACACGCAGGATGCATGGGTGACTGAACTCAACAAGGTAGTCACTTTTTAAGTTAATAAGAGGATTTCGATCGCTGTCACGCTTTTTGCTCTGACAGATTGAGGTCACGACTAAAACTGATAGAGTTCCCGAACTGGATTGTTACTGCTTAGGCAGGCAAAACCTGACTTCTGGCCTCTGTCGGATGTCAGGTTTTTTTGTTTCTGGGGTTCCGATGAAAATCGCCAAAATTCTTAATAACAACGTGGTGATGGTTCAGGATGAGCAGGGACGCGAACAGGTCGTGATGGGGCGTGGACTGGCTTTCCAGAAGCGCATCGGTGACAGTCTCAACGCTGCGCACATTGAGAAGGTATTTGCGCTGCAAAGTGATCTGCTGGTACGTCGTCTGGAGGAGTTGTTACACCAGATCCCTCCAGAAGTGATGACCACCTGCGACCGCATTATTGATCTGGCAACACAACGTCTGGGGACATTGCAGGAGAGCTTGTATATCACGTTGACCGACCACTGCTACTTTGCCATTGAAAGGCAGAAAAAAGGTCTGGCAATTAAAAATGTGTTGCTATGGGATATCAAACGCCTCTACCCCAAAGAGTTCGAACTGGGTCAGGAGGCCAGGGCTATCATTTCACGTCGTCTGAATGTCGAACTGGCGGAGGATGAAGCCGGATTTATCGCGCTACATCTGGTGACGGCGCAGCTCAATAATGAAATGCCGGAAGTGATGCATGTCACCCGGGTTATGCAGGAGATTCTGCAACTGGTGAAGTATCAACTGCAGCTGGAGTACATCGAATCGTCGCTGAGTTACCAGCGTTTTGTCACTCATCTGAAGTTTTTTGCTCAGCGGATGCTGACGCGTACCGTGGTGGACGATGACGATGTATCGCTGCATACAGCAGTAAAAGATAACTATCCCAAAGCCTGGAAATGTGCGGTGAAAATCGCGCAGCATCTGCAACAAAGCTATCAGCGTGATCTGACCGCAGAAGAGATCATGTTTCTCGCCATTAACATCGAACGGGTGAGAAAAGAGGGGCAATAAGCTCCATAAACCGGATTGTTACTGCTTTACGCAGGCAAAACCTGAGCGCGGCCTCTGAAAGGAGGACGTTCTCAGGTTTTTTTCATTTTTGGCTCAGTTAACTGATGTCCGCAGGCATCGGTTGTAAGGAAATCGAGATGGAATATCACACGCTGGCGCAGGATATCCTCAGCCATATTGGTGGCCGGGAGAACATCGTTAGTCTGGTTCATTGTGCCACCCGGTTACGCTTCAAACTGAAAGACAACCATAAAGCCGATGCTGAAGGACTGAAGAAAAATCCGGACGTTATTATGGTCGTTGAAAGCGGCGGGCAGTTTCAGGTGGTGATTGGCAACCACGTTCATGATGTCTGGCAGGCTGTGCGTAGTGAAGCGGGGCTGGCTGATGAGCTTTCTGCAGCAACAGAAGGGGAAAAGACCGGGGGTAATGTTTTCAATCATCTGATCGACATTGTATCAGGTATTTTTACCCCGTTTATCGGCATTCTCGCCGCCTCCGGGATCCTAAAAGGTTTACTGGCGCTGGCCGTGGTCTGTGGCTGGCTTTCTGTTGAAAGTGGAACGTATAAAATCTGGTTTGCAGCCAGTGATGCCCTGTTTTTCTTCTTTCCTCTGGTGCTGGGCTACACCGCCGGGAAGAAATTTGGCGGCAATCCCTTTATTACCATGGTGATTGGCGGGGCGCTGACCCACCCGACGATGATTGTAGCTTTTAATGCCAGCCAGCAGTCCGGTGAAATGACGGACGCGTTTCTCGGCATCCCTGTAACCTGGTTTAATTACAGTGCGTCGGTTATCCCGATTATTCTCGCTGCCTGGGTAAGTTGCTGGCTGGAAAAACAGAGCAGCCAGCGACTTCCCGCCTCCATGAAAAACTTCTTTGCGCCATTAATCTGCCTGAGCGTCACCGTGCCGCTGACCTTCCTGGTGATTGGCCCACTGGCCACGGGCTTAAGTCAGATACTGGCAAACGGTTACCAGTGGATTTATGCGCTGGCACCCTGGCTGGCTGGTGCCGCCCTGGGCGCGTTGTGGCAGGTCTGTGTGATTTTTGGTTTGCACTGGGGACTGGTGCCACTGATGATCAACAATCTTGCCGTACTGGGGCATGACTCAATGCTGCCCATGCTGTTGCCTGCTGTCATGGGCCAGGTTGGCGCGGCGCTGGGGGTGTTTCTGCGCAGTCGGGATGCACGACAGAAGATGCTGGCGGGTTCATCCGTGACCGCAGGGATCTTTGGTATCACTGAACCGGCTGTCTATGGCGTTAATCTGCCGCTGCGCCGTCCCTTTATCTTTGGCTGCGTGGCGGGCGCTATTGGCGGTGCCATTGTCGGCCTCAGCAGCACCCACGTTTATTCATTTGGTTTTGCCAACATCTTTACCATCGCACAGATGATCCCACCTGGCGGTGTGGATTCCACGTTATGGGGCGGTATTGCCGGGACGCTACTCGCGCTGACACTGGGTTGCGGCATGACGCTGGTAGCGGGCATGCCCCGAAACACGGCGCCAGACGCAGCGCTCCCGATTACCCCTGGCGAAGATGACATTCTGTCACCGATGACGGGCACCGTTCTGGGGCTTGGTCAGATTCCCGATCCAACCTTCGCCAGTGGCCTGCTGGGACAGGGTGTGGCCATCATCCCTTCCGACAACAAAGTGATTGCGCCTTTTGCGGGTGAGGTGGCCTACCTGTTTCAGACCCGACACGCCATAGGGCTGCTGAGTCACAGCGGGATTGAGCTGTTGATCCATGTGGGTATCGATACCGTCAGGCTCGACGGCAAACCTTTCACGGCACATGTAAAAGTGGGCGACGCGTTCAGGGCCGGCGATCTGCTGCTGGAGTTCGATCGTCAGGCCATTCTCGATGCCGGATATGACCTGGCAACACCGATCATTATCACTAACAGCGATGAGTATCCTGAGGTGATGACTGTTGCAGGGACCGCGGTCACTGCAGGTACGCCTTTACTCAGCGTCACTCGTCAATAAAAGGAGAACAGGATGAAAACTTTCCCGGATTCATTTTTATGGGGCGGTGCTGTTGCCGCTAATCAGGTTGAAGGCGCATGGCGGGAAGAGGGCAAAGGCCTCTCAACCTCTGACGTTCAGCCACAGGGAATTTTTGGCCCGGTATCGGAGCGCGTTGAGGGCAGCCAAAGCCTCAAAGACATCGCGATCGACTTTTACCACCGCTATCCGGACGATATCTGGCTGTTTGCAGAGATGGGGTTCAGCTGTCTGCGGGTTTCAATCGCATGGACGCGCATCTTTCCGAACGGTGACGAGCAACAACCTAACGAGGCCGGTCTGGCCTTTTATGACCGGTTATTCGATGAGCTTGCCGCACATCACATTACTCCACTTGTTACGTTGTCACATTATGAGATGCCCTGGCACCTGGTGAAGCAGTATGGTGGCTGGGGTAACCGCCAGGTGATTGGCTTCTTTGAGCATTATGCCCGTACGGTGTTTGCCCGCTACCGGCAGAAAGTCAGACTCTGGCTGACCTTTAACGAAATTAACATGTCGCTTCACGCGCCGATGACCGGTGTGGGTCTGCCGGAAACCAGCAGCAAAGCTGAGGTGTATCAGGCAATTCATCATCAACTGGTCGCCAGTGCGCTGGCGGTGAAAGCCTGCCGCGAGATTAACCCGGACGCCAGCATTGGCAATATGCTGCTGGGAGGGCTGGTCTATCCACTCAGTTGTAAGCCTGATGATGTGCTGGAAGCGCTGCAGGAGAACCGGAAATGGCAATTTTTTGGCGATGTTCAGTGCCGTGGTGTTTATCCGGGCTATATGTTGCGGTTCTTTCGCGAGAATAATATTCAGCTGGATATCACGGATGCCGATCGCCAGATACTCCAGTCAACCGTCGATTTTATCTCCTTCAGCTATTACATGTCCGGCTGCGTGACCGCCGATGAAGCACTGAATCAGCAGATGCGGGGTAACATTCTGAGCATGGTGCCAAATCCTCACCTGCAGAGTTCTGAATGGGGCTGGCAGATTGACCCGGTGGGCTTGCGGACCTTACTGAATCTGCTGTGGGATCGTTATCAGAAGCCGCTTTTTATTGTTGAGAACGGACTGGGCGCCAAAGACATACCGGATGCAACGGGCGTCGTGCAGGATGATTATCGCATCAGCTACCTCAACGATCATCTGGTTCAGGTGCGTGAGGCCATTGACGATGGCGTGGAGGTCATGGGTTATACCAGCTGGGGACCTATCGATCTTGTCAGCGCATCAAAAGCCGAATTGTCTAAGCGTTACGGTTTTATTTATGTTGACCGCGATGATACCGGGGAAGGTTCGCTGGCCCGCAGCCGGAAGAAAAGCTTTTACTGGTATAAAGAGGTCATTGCGACCAACGGGGCTTCACTTAAAGAGTAATTCCCGCACTCAGGAGTACATCACAACGATCGCGATGTACTCCCGGTTAGCAGTCAAAACAGCCCGGCTCAGGGCTTCTCGTGGGTGTTAACCTGATAGCGGGTACTCCTGCCTCCGCCTTCGAGCCGGTAAAGGCAGCCTTTTTCAACCAGATCGGCCAGATGACGGGTCGCGGTGGCTTTACTCACTTTGGCGACCTTCTGATACTGGCTGGCGCTGATCCCCAGTTCGAAACCCTGCTCGCCGCCATCCAGCAGCCGGTTCAGCACTTTCACCTGTTCCGGACTTAATCCCATTCCCTGATGCCGCAGCCAGAAACGCGCTTTCATCTGAGTGCGATCGATGACGTTCATCGCCTGTTGCAGACTCTCATCCAGGATATCAAGAAACCACACCAGCCAGTGGGTGATATCCAGGCCGCCTTTCTGCGTCTGCTCAAGGATGCGGTAATAACCGGCACGCTGAGTCAGAATGGCGGGTGACATGGCATACAGCCGGATGCTCTGACTGTCGGCCTGCGCCAGCGCCAGATCGGTTAACGCACGCGTGATACGACCATTACCATCATCAAAAGGGTGCAGGGTGACAAACCAGAGGTGGCAGATGGCGGCGCGCAGTAACGGGTCCAGCATCACATCATGCTGACTGCTGTTGAACCACTCAATAAACTGCGCCAGCTGCGGCTCCAGTCCCTGTCGCGGCGGCGCTTCAAAATGCACCGTGGGACGATCGATGCGACCTGAGATGACCTGCATCGGCTCACTGCCGCGCAGCGTGCCGACGCTCAGGCGCTGCACCGTCCACTCATCGGCCGGGAAAAGCCAGCGGTGCCACTGACAGAGACGTTCAGGCGTCAGCGGCTGGCTGCGGTTGTTGATGGCATCGAGCATCATGGCGGCCAGGCCTTCTGAACGATCGGAGACCGGATAGGGCTGCTCTTCCGTCACGCCTAACCGACGCGCCAGCGATGAGCGGACCGATTGCACGTTGACCCGCTCCTCTTCAATCGCGGAAGAGGAGAGGATATTGCTGAGCAGGGTATCCAGCGTCTGGGTTTCACTGTCTGAATGCAGGCTGGCACGGCCCAGCAGCAATCCGCGCTGCTGCTGCAAATGGCGCAGGCGCGGTAACAGCACGGCGTCCTGCCACTGAAAATGGGGCCAGTCCGGCTGTTGCCAGATCCAGGTAACGCTCATAATCGGCTCACGCTAAGGGTGGATGAGCCGAATAAAGAAGGTTATTCGGCTCACAGAATGAGTCGATAATAGCGAATATTTGGCTCACAGGCCAACCCGGCTGAAGTGAGGGCAAAAAAAAAGGACCCGAAGGTCCTGTTTGCTTAGCGGGAGAACTGCATAAAGGTGTCTGAATAGTAGTGAACGATCCAGGCGACATACGCCAGCCAGACAACCATCCCGACAGCTAATCCTGATTTACCGATCATTGTTCTATCTCCACTGCGATAAGGGGGCTACAGCAACTGTTGACATAAACTGACAGTAATGGCGGGCACCAGTATTGTTGCAGATCAAAAAAAGGCCGTTCATTCGCAGCGCGATAATCCCTTTGCGATCAACTTCCCGTAATCACGCGCTGTGAGACCCCCATCACGGCGGGGAAATGGCCATTAAAGTTCAAAAAAACGCCGCCGATAGATGATCTCAGGAGCACCATAACTACAAGGAGGTATTGAGCCAGGTAAATTTCAGGGGAAGCACTATGGTCAGTCAGTTAACACATAAGAAAAGAATGAGTACCCGTGCCCAGATGCTGATCATGGGTGGTTTAACGATAGTGCTGGGATTTACCGTGACGATTGGGGTTCTCAGCTGGCAATCCGGTAAAGAGCAGAAGGCGCTGGCCGAACAATATCTGCAGCAGATTGCGCAGAGCCGTGCCTTACAGGTACAGCAGGAATTGAGCCATGCACGTGATGTCGCGAGTCACCTTGGACAAAGTCTGATTGCCTTGCCCCACGCTGGTATTACCGATCGCAAAGCGGCCGATAAGGTGATGGAGTATGCGCTGCGTGCTAACCCTGACTATCTGTCGATGTCAGTGATATTTGAACAGAATGCGTTTGATGGCCGTGATACCGAGTTCGCTTCACAGCCGGGTCAGGCACCGCAGGGCCGTTATGCCTTTTTTGTCGATCGTGACGCGTCAGGTACTTACTCGATGCATCCGCTGCTCTCCTATCTGACACCGGGTCAGGGCGATTACTATCTGATCCCGCAAAAATCACAAAAAGATACGCTCACTGAACCCTATAGCTATGCCTACAACGGCGTACCGACGTTGCTCACCTCCGTCGCCGCCGCGATTATCGATCAGGGCGCCTTAAAGGCGATCGTTACTTCTGACATTTCACTGGCATCACTGCAACAGAAAGTGAATCAGATCAAACCCTGGCAGGGAAGCGGCTATGCGCTGCTGCTTTCTCACGGCGGGAATGTTGTCTCTTCGCCGGTGAAAGATGAAGCCGGGAAGCCCTGGAAAGGCGAAAAAGAGGGTTTTACGTCAAAAGTCGTCCAGCGATTTGATGCCGTGCTGGGTGAAGACGCTTTAGTCACCTGGCAGCCGGTGATGATAGGTAACAGCGACAAACCCTGGTATCTGGGCGTGGTGGCACCGGTCAGTCAGGTGATGGCCGCCTCAAACCGGCAGCTGATGTGGGCGGTGATCCTGATGGTCGTGAGCGTTCTGCTGGTCGGGACGGTGCTGGGCATGCTGTTCAGCCGTAAAGTGTTGCGTCCGATTGGCGGTGAGCCGGCTGAAGCGGCGCATATTGCGCTGGCCGTCGCCGATGGCAAGCTGGATAACGCGATTGTGGTGAAAAACGGCGATCGCAGCAGCCTCTTTTTCGCCCTGGATACCATGCAAAGCCAGCTCCGGCAGATTGTCGGGCAGATTAAAGATTCCAGTGAATCAGTACGCCAGGGAGCGGGTGAAATTGCCAGCGGAAACCTCAATCTGGCGTCACGCACCGAACAACAGGCCGCCGCGCTGGAGCAGACCGCAGCCAGCATGGAGCAGATCAGCGCCACGATTCGCCTGAATGCCGATAACGCGCAGCAGGCAACCAGCCTGACTGAAAACGCTACCCACATCGCCAGTCGTGGTGCCTCGCTGGTGGGTGAGGTGGTGCAGACCATGGCGCAGATCGACGACAGTTCGAAAAAGATCGGCGACATTACCACCATGATTAACAGTATCGCCTTCCAGACCAATATTCTGGCGCTGAACGCGGCTGTAGAAGCTGCACGCGCCGGTGAGCAGGGACGCGGTTTTGCCGTGGTGGCTTCTGAAGTGCGTAATCTGGCCCAGCGCAGCGCGAACGCGGTGAAAGAGATCGGCGCACTGATTGAAGAGTCGAGCGTGCGGGTCGAGAGCGGCGTCCGGCTGGTAAACGATGCCGGTAAAACCATGCAGGAGATGATGCAGGCGGTGAATTCGGTGCAGGGGATTATCGGTGAGATTGTTACAGCATCAAGCGAACAGGCGCGTGGCATCAGCCAGGTAACGATTGCCGTTAATGAAATGGATGGCGTCACCCAGCAGAATGCCGCGCTGGTGCAGCAGATGTCGGCTGCCGCCAGTTCGCTGGAAGATCAGGCGCAGCAGCTGTCACAGACGGTAGAACAGTTTCATCTGGCGTAAGCAGGCGTATGTTTCCTGATCCAGACTCTGCTTCACAAAATAAAAAACTCGCCGCTGGCGTAATGCTGATCAGTTAAGATTAGATTTGTAAAGGCTGTCACGGTTAAACGTGACAGCCTTTTTTTCCGGGCGAGCGAGCCGCAGTGCGGGCCAGCGCACCTCTGCTGCTGCCGGGCCGTCCT